>JBJMXF010000023.1:0-20517 GCA_045809725.1 Candidatus Udaeobacter sp.
GACCGTATCGCCCATCACCATTGCTCCACCTTTCGTCGGCGTGAATGCGGCCCACGTGCCAAGGCCGATGAATGGCGGCATCGTCCATCCGTCCACGGCGACCTTTAGATCGTTGCGAGGAAAGGTGACTTTGTACACGCCTTCTTTCTCGTTGAACTTGCCCTTGAGCCCGGTGATCTCGTCGATTCGCGCAGTGTCCAGATCAGCGGCCGAGCCGACTGCGATCAATGCGAAAAGAATGGCTGTGCAACACCGTGTTTTCATAACTTTGACGAAACAGTGAATCGCTGCCGGCGGGGTATGCGGAACCGGCAGCGATAGACTCGCAATTAGTGCTTCTCGCCTTTTTCGCTGTGCTCTTTACTTTCGTCGTGCCTGCTAACCACCTTGCCGTTGGCATCCATTTCAATACCTATCTGCTTCCCGTTTTTTTCGACAACGGCCTCGTAGTTTCTGCCTTCCTTTTGCCAGCGGACGATCTTTCCCCCTTTGGCTTCAGCGCGCGCAGCCTGCTGTACCGGCGGGGGTACTGCAGAGCTACTGATGCTTTGCTCTCCGTGTTCTCTTTCTTCTGCTTGCGCCGTGACACCGAACGCGAGTCCGGCGCTCACCAGCATTGCGAGGATTAGGTTTTTTGTCTTCATGGTGTCCTTGTGTAACTGAAGTTAGTTATGGCTTTGTTCTGCTTTGTTCAAAAAAACGCGATCAGATGTAAAATCAAATCATATTTGCAATACCTGTTTCATTACGCACGGTGCGAGCAATGAAAGCGGGCTCATGGCTCTTGCTGCTATTCACTCTGCCGACCAATCGCAATACAGGACGCGTAGCGGTGTGGCGGCGCTTAAAAAAGATGGGCGCCGTTCAGATTAAAACGTCAACGTATCTGCTGCCGGATGAGCCTGCTCAATACGAACAGTTCCAATGGCTCGCACAGCAGATCCGCGATTACGGCGGCGATTCGACACTCGTTCGAGCGCAGGAGATCGAAGGCCTGACGAAAGAAAATGTTACTGCGATGTTCAACGATGCGCGCGCCGAAGATTACGCTGTGCTGCGCAAATCCATTCAGAGTTTCATCGTCCGCCGAAAGAGAATGGCTGCGGAGGAAACAGCGAGAGAACTGGAGCGACTGACTGGACAGTTTCGCGCAATTCGTGGCATGGACTTTTTCGACAGTGCCCGCGGACACGAAACTGCGATGCTGCTGCGCCGTGCAGAAGGACGAAGCCGTGCTCGGCCTTTCGCAGTGCTAGATGTTAGGCAATATCAGGGCAAAACGTGGCTCACACGTCCGCGCCCGGAGATCGATCGCGTTGGATCCGCATGGCTGATCTCAAAATTCATTGACCGCAAGCCGAGGTTTGTATTTGCGCCAAGTGCAGATGCCGTTCCGAACGCCATCCCATTCGACATGCTTGATGCTGAGTTTTCGCATCATGGCAATCACTGCACGTTTGAAACTCTCATCAGACGATTTGCGATCTCCGACAAATCGGTGGCAAAGATCGGTGAGATGATCCACGACGCCGATCTGGACGACGCCAGGTTTCAGCGGGTGGAAGCCGTGGGGATTGATCGTGTTTTAAAAGGCTGGGCTAAACAAGGCTTCCCAGATGAGAAAATCCTCCGGCGCGGCTTTGAGTGTTTCGACGCGCTGTCCGCTTTTTTACAGCGGCGATGACTAATGAACTCAAGATGCTAACGACAGATCAGCAGAACGAGTCAAATCCGGGTGATCGAATGCCGTCGTGGCGTGAAGTGTTTCTCTATTTTCTGTTCCTTGGGTTCGTCAATATCGGCGGCCCCGTGGCGCAAATCACGATGATGTTCAATCACATGGTGGAGAAGCGGCGATGGCTCTCCAAAGATCGCTTCATCAAGATCATGGCTTTCTGCCACGTGCTTCCCGGCCCGGAGGCGCTGCAGTTGGCGATCTATGTTGGTTACCTGAAACGTAAAGTATGGGGCGGCGTGCTGGCGGGTGTCACCTTCATTGTGCCCGGCGCAATTGTCATGGTCGTTCTGAGCTGGCTTTATGTTCGTTATGGCAAGCTTCATCAGGCAACGGACGCTCTTTACGTCCTCAAGCCGGCTGTGCTCGGCATCATCGCCGCGGGAATTATCAAACTCGGCCGCGCTTCGATCAGAAACGTGTTCCTTGCCGTTCTGCTGGTTGCTGCGTTTGCAGGCATGCGTTTCGCGGGAATCAATTTCCTGTTGATTCTTCTATTAGCCGGAATTCTAAATCTGATCGTAGAGCGCGGCTCTGTGGTGCTTAAAAGGAATGCGTCAACTTTGCCGCTGATGCTTGTTGGAACCAGCGCGCTGATTCCATTTAGCGATTCGCGTTTATTCCAAATTGCCTGGCTGTTTTTCAAGACAGGACTACTTAGCTTCGGCGGCGCGTACGCTTCGCTTGTTTTCGTGCAGCGCGGCGCGGTTGTGCAATATCACTGGCTCTCCGACAGCCAACTGCTGGATGGCGTCGCCCTCAGTGTTGCAACGCCGGGGCCCTTCATGTTGTTCACAACTTTCGTGGGTTATATCGCCGGTGGAATTCCTGGCGCGGCGCTCGCCACTATTTTTGTATTCTTGCCCTCTTTTGTCTTCGTGCTCGCTGGCGCGCACTACGTCGAAAAAGTCCGCCAAAACCTCGCAATTCAGGCGTTTCTTGCGGGCGTGAGCGCCGCAGTTGTTGGTGTTATCGCGGTTGTGTCGCTGGATCTAATTCCCGGAGCATTGATTGACTGGATAACGATCGCGATCTCAGTAGCAGCGTTCTTTCTAATTGCCTTTGTAAAGCGGGACGTTGCTTTGGTGGCGATAGGAGCAATGGTCGGCGGAATTATTTACGCGAGCTTGCGCGCCTTTGCATGAGCTGTAGCCACCGGCCGATGGCCGCTCCCCGCAGCGACCAACGTGCCTGCTAAGGGGTCACGGGATCCACTTAGCGGTTAGTATTTCTGTTTGGTTTCGTTGCGCTTGCTTAGCACTTTGCCGTTCGCATCCATCTCGAGGCCAATTTGTCTGCCGTTCTTGTCGATGATTGCTCCAAAATTGCCGCCTTCCTTTTCCCAACGGACAATTGTTCCGCCTTGGGCCTGCGCCTGGGCAGCCGATTGCACCGCAGGAGGGACATCAGAACTTTTGACTGTTTGTCCTTCGTGTTTCTCGTTCGCTTGTGTAGTCACGCCGAATGCGAGGCCGACACTTACCGCTGCTATTGTGAATAGTTTTTTGGTTTTCATATTCTAAGTTTGAGTGTTGCCTTTTAGTATTGTTCGAAACTGACTGCCCATTGGCGCGGGAAAAGCCGCAAAAAAAATCAATTACTACCGGATCAAGGTGGATCGGCTCGTCCCGAAGACGGTGGCGAAAAGGTGGCGATCAGATAGAGCCGGGTAAGCAGGCGTATTCCGCTTCGCAATGTTCGATAAAAGTTTACGATCTTGCGTTGAAAAGCGTGGCGGATTTGCGCGTAGAGGAATGATCGTGCAACGCGCTACGCGCTGCGTGATAACCGCACATGCCGTGGACACCGCCGCCGGGAGGCGTGGATGCGGAACACAAATAAACACCAGGCAACGGCGTACGATAAGGCGTTGGACTGAGAATCGGTCGCGCAATTAGCTGCGTCAGATTGGCTGCGCCCCCGTTGATATCGCCGCCTGTGAGATTGGGATTCGATCCCCCCAGATCAACTGCACTCATCTTGTGGCGGGCAATGATGCAATCGCGAAAACCGGGCGCGAATCGCTCGATCTGCGATTCGATCTGATCCGACATATCCGTGCCGCAGTTGAACGGCACATGACAGTACCCCCAAAGCGTGTGCTGACCACGCGGCGCTCGCGTGTCATCGAACAAGCTTTGTTGCGCGACCAGCACAAACGGGCGTTCGGGGATTTTTCCTCGCGCAACCTCGCGTTCCGCCGCTGCAATTTCGTCTATGCCGCCGCCGAGATGAATTGTGCCTGCGCGACGACAAGCTTCCGCCTTCCATGGGATCGCTTCACTCAACGCGTAGTCGATTTTGAAAATTCCAGGCGCGTGTCGAAACGATTCCAGTCTGCGGCGATAGCTCGATGGCATTTCTTGACCAGCGATTCGTAAAAACTCCCGGACCGAAATATCGAGAAGAATTACGCGCGATTTCGGCAGCTCACGAAGATTCTCGATCGGGCGATTCACTTCGATCTTCCCGCCAAGCTCGCGCAGATAATCGGCAAGCGCGTTCGAAATCTGCTGCGACCCTCCGCGTGGAATCGGCCAGCCTACCGCGTGTCCCGCAAGCCCTAGCACCAAGGCAAATGCCGACGAAACGGGCGCCTCCAATGGAAGAAATGAATGCGCGGCGATCCCTGCGAAAAGCGCGCGCGCTGGTTCGCCTTTAAAGATAAATTTCGCCAGCAACGTTGCCGGGCAAAGCGCCAGGATTCCAAAATGCGCGAGCGTTATCGGATGCCGTGGCAAATGCAGCATCGGCTGCAGGAATTCAGTCGCCAGATTTTCCCAGTTTCGCGCCAGCGGTTTCATCAACCGCCGATACCCGCTTGAATCGTCGTGCAATTGTTCCGCGGTAACATCGATGTTTTTGCAGAGACTGGCGGCGGAGCCGTCATCCAGCGGATGCGCCAGTGGAATTTCCGGCTGGATCCACTCAAGACCGAAGCGCTCCAGCGGCAGCGTTTTCAGAAATGGCGAACCTGCTGCAAGCGGATGGACTGCCGAACAAACGTCATGCAAAAAGCCGGGCAGAGTGAGTTCGGCCGAACGCGCGCCGCCGCCGATTGTCGCGTTTGCTTCGTAAACAACAACGGAACGTCCCGCCCGCGCGAGTGTGATCGCAGCCGCGAGCCCGTTCGGTCCGGAACCAACTATTATCGCGTCGTATTCAATCGACATTTTTACAAAGCGTTTGTCATTCTGAGCGAAGCGAAGAATCTCGGATCAGTATCCCACGAGACTCGGAAGCAGTCAGAGATGTTTCGCTTCGCTCAACATGACATCAGGCGAAATCCTGCCATGAAACGCATCAGCATCCTTTTGGTTCAGTTGGCGGTCACCGGGGTCGGACTTTGGTATGTATTTCACGACCAGCAGAAGCGAGCACAGATCGCAGATGCTCTGCGGCACGCCGATGGCACCTGGATATTATTGGGCTGGCTTTCCTATGGCGCTGTTGAGGTGATTGCGACCGTACGCTGGCAAATGTTGCTGCGCATTCAGGGAATCACGCTGACTTGGCTGCGCACATTCGCGATCGTCATGATCGGCCTGTTCTTCAACATGTTTTTGCCCGGTCTTGTCGGCGGCGATGCCGTGCGCCTTTACCTCGTTTTTAAATGCGCACCGCGCCAGAAAACGCGCGCCACCCTCTCTGTAGCAATGGATCGGATCCTCGGCATGTTATCGATCTTGTTTCTGGCGGGGCTAAGCGTTGCCGTGCGGTTTCGTTGGTTGAGCCGTTCGGCCGCGACGCTTCATATCGTTTACCTTGTCGTGGCGTTGCTCGCGGTTGGATCTGTTTGCGTTGTGTTGTTCTTCGGTGCCATTCATTTCGGATTGCTGCGCAAGCTTTCGAAGCGAACACCGTTTCGGCCTGCAATCATTGAATCCGGTAAAGCGCTCCAGCTTTATGGCGCGCGCCCAGGCGTGATGAGCGTGGCATTCGCGATCACGGTCCTTGCCCACCTGATGTATTACCTGAGCTACTACTGTGCCGCGCAATCACTTCCGAAAGCGCGCACTGCTGGTCTAAGTCTAACCGACGTCCTCTCGATCATGCCGCTGGTAAATACAGTGACAGCATTACCGATTTCATTTGGTGGAGTCGGTGTGCGCGAGACGCTGTTTCAGGAGCTGCTTGGGAATCTCGCGCATGTTCCGCCAGCAATCGCAGCCGTGACTGCCTCGCTCGGCTTCGTTATCCAAGCGTCCTGGGGATTGCTCGGCGCCGCCGTATACCTGATCTCATCGCAAAAGAAATAACCAGTGCGACGCCTGCCGTCCCACGCGCAAACGAGCAGAATCTTTCGATTCAATTTCATGGAGCGAACACAGACTCAAGAAACTGAACCCGACTTTTCCATCGATGAATACGGCGCCAAGACTTCGGAAAAGGAGGAGTGCGAGGAACAATTACTCGCTGAATACGCGACGCTACTCGGCTTTTTTCTCACTAGTGCGGCTGTCCTGACACGCGTTGCCGTTCAACACAACCGTCTGCCGAGAAAATTTGGTTTGCTTGATCTGGCGCTGCTTGGAATAGCAACGCACAAGCTGAGCCGCATCGTCGCCAAGGACAGAATCACGGGCATATTGCGCGCGCCGTTTGTGTGCTACATCCGGAGTGCCGGCGCGGGCGAAGTGGAAGAGGAGCCACGTGGCCGTGGATTCCAACGGGGCATCGGTCATTTGGTTTCGTGCCCATATTGCATGGCGCCCTGGTCCGCCACGGCGCTTGCGTTCGGTTTTGTTTTCGCTCCGCGTGTGACGCGCTTCTTCGCCGGGATTTTGGTAAGTGTAGCCGCCTCGGATTTTCTCCACCGCGCATACGCCAGGATGCAGGAAGACTAACCTTGAGTGAGTCACGGACCTGAAGTTCTCGTAAACACCCGAGCTTCTTCTGTAGGAGAAGCTGACAACTTCCCTGCAGGCTTATGAATCGCGCACCGGAAGTAGTCGTAATCACCGGCGCGTCGGCTGGCGTTGGCCGGGCAGCCGCGAGAGAGTTTGCGCGTCATGGCGCTCGAATCGGGCTGCTCGCAAGAGGAACCGATGGATTAACGGCCGCGTGCAGAGAAGTGCAAGATCTGGGAAGCGAAGCGGTCGTTATTCGCACCGACGTTGCCAACGCAGATCAAGTCGAATCAGCGGCCGCCCACATTGAAGCGGAATTCGGTCCCATTGATATCTGGATCAACAACGCGATGACGTCGGTGTTTTCGCCGATCAAACAAATGACGCCCGAGGAATTTCGACGCGTTACTGAAGTTACTTACCTCGGATACGTTTACGGCACACTAGCTGCGCTGAAACGAATGCTTCCCCGCGATCACGGAATCATCGTGCAAGTTAGCAGCGCGCTGGCGTATCGCGGTATCCCGTTGCAGGCCGCGTATTGCGCGGCCAAGCACGCGGTGCAGGGTTTTTGCGATTCGCTTTGGTGCGAGCTCCTTCACGACAACAGCAAGGTGAAGGTTACGATGGTGCACATGCCCGCACTTAACACTCCGCAATTCGGCTGGGTCAAAAGCCGCTTGCCGCGCAAAGCACAGCCAGTGCCGCCGATTTTTCAGCCCGAAGTCGCTGCGGAAGCGATCTACTTCGCCGCGCACAATCCCCGGCGCGAGTTTCATGTCGGTCTGCCGACGGTCGAAGCCATCGTGGGAAACAAAATTGCGCCCGGTTTACTGGATCGTTACCTGGCCCGCACGGGATATGATTCGCAGCAGCACGATGGCGCGGAGAATCCAAATCGACCTGATAATTTATGGCAGCCGGTTCCCGGCGATCATGGCGCCCACGGCGCATTTGATGCCCGCTCAAGCGACTGGAGTCCGCAACTCTGGACAAGCGAACATCGCGGTTGGATAGCTGCGGCTGTAGTCGTGCTCGCCATGTCAGGCCTTCTCGCGTTTCTCAAAAAGAAATAATTACATCTGCGGAAGCAGCGAGCGCACGAACTCTCCGACGCGCTTCACAAGGTCGTGCGAATGGCCAAGCTTCTCGATTTGCCGCACAATGGCGCTGCCGACAACTGCAGCATCTGCAAAGCGCCACACGCCACGCACCTGTTCTGGATTTGAGATACCGAACCCAACCGCAACGGGCAAATCGGTGGCGGATCTGACGCGTTTCACCAAGGCGTCAGCATCGCCTGTCATTTCATCGCGCTCGCCTGTTACGCCAGCGCGCGAAACCGCGTAAATAAATCCGCGCGCTTGCTGCGCGATTCGGGTGAGACGTTTATCCGAAGTTGTTGGCGCCACTAGAAAGATTGGATCGAGTTGGTGTCGAAACAGGTTCTCGGTCCACGATTCTGCTTCCTCAGGAATTAGATCTGTTACAAGGATAGCGTCGATGCCAGCCTGGCTCGCCGCGACTGCGAGCCGTTCCTGTCCAAATTGCAACAGGGGATTGAAGTAGCTGAACAAAACCAGCGGCACATCGATCTGCTGCCTGGCGTTGCGCGCACACGTGAGCGCGTCGTCCACGGTCACGCCGTTTCGCAGCGCCCGCTCGGACGCGCGCTGAATCACTTCGCCATCCGCGACCGGATCGCTGAACGGTACGCCCAACTCGATGATGTCTGCTCCCGCTTTCGCGAGCTCAACTAACAAGCGTTCGGTAGTCGCAAGATCTGGATCACCGGCGGTGATGAATGGAATGAAACCACCGCGCCCTGAGCGCTTCAGTTCGCGAAATTTTTCGCGGGTTCGGCTCATTTGCCTTGCAACCCAGCCACGAGCTGAACGTCTTTATCGCCCCGCCCAGAGAGATTCACGATGATTGCATCATCTGGCGGCAGCTCGCGCGCGAGTCGAGTCGCGGGCAGAATGGCATGTGCCGTTTCGAGGGCAGGAATGATACCTTCCAGTTTTGCGCAGAGTTGAAGTCCTTCGAGGGCTTCTGCGTCGCTCGTCTGGACATATTCGGCTCGTCCGCGGTCGTGAAGGAACGCGTGCTCGGGACCGATGGCAGAATAGTCAAGGCCGGCCGAGATGGAATGGGTCGTGGCGATCTGACCGTTCGTGTCCTGAAGCACGTAGGACATTGTGCCCTGAAGAACGCCCACGCGCCCGCCGCCGCTTTTTTTTCCGCTGTGAAACCTCGCGGCGTGTTCGCCTAACGAATTGCCGCAACCTCCAGCTTCTACGCCGATCAATCGCACGCTTTCGTCTGCGATGAACGGATGAAATAAGCCGATCGCATTCGACCCGCCTCCGACGCATGCGACCAGCGCGCGCGGCAATTTGCCTGTCGCAGACAAAATTTGTTCGCGCGCTTCGCCTCCAATCACGCTCTGAAAGTCGCGCACCATCAACGGATACGGATGTGGTCCAAGCGCACTGCCTAACAAATAATAAGTATCGTTGACGTTCGTCACCCAATCGCGTAACGCCTCGTTGATCGCGTCCTTCAAGGTGCGCGTGCCCGCGTTGACGGTTCTTACTTCGGCGCCAAGCAATCGCATTCGGAAAACATTCAGAACTTGTCGGCGCACATCTTCCGCGCCCATGTAGATCACGGATCGTAACCCGAACAATGCGCAGACCGTTGCCGTCGCAACGCCGTGCTGGCCGGCGCCCGTTTCGGCAATCACCCGCTCCTTCCTCATTCGCCGGGCCAGCAGCGCCTGGCCAACAGCGTTGTTAATCTTATGCGCGCCCGTATGCAGAAGATCTTCGCGCTTCAGATAAATTTGTGCGCCACCCCCATGTGCAGTCAGCCGCTGCGCGTGAAACAACGGTGTTGGTCGGCCAGCGTAGTCCCGCAGTAGCAAATTGAGCTCGCGCGAAAAATTTGGGTCTTCTCGAGCCCGCATGAATTCGTTCGTCAACTCCTCGAGCGGCGCGACTAAGGTTTCGGGAACGTAACGGCCGCCGAACTTGCCCCAGTGTCCGTGTTCGTCAGGCTCACTTGTGCTGGTCATAGATAGCATTGTCATGTCCGCCACGGCGGATTCGTCCTGTGGCGAAATTGAGCGAAGCGAAACATCTCTGGTTTTTTCACAGGCATTCGGTCCAAATTGGTCAGAGATTCTTCGCTTCGTTCAGAATGACACCCTTTGTGATGGCGTGTGGTTCGACCCTTGCAACGAGCGGTCGGCTGTGCGCACGGCAGCGATGAAATTTTCGATTGCGTCGTGATCCTTCACGCCGGGCGCGCTTTCGATCCCGCTACAAACATCGACCGCAGAAGGCGCCACCGTCGCGATCGCTTGACTAACATTTTGCGCGTCTAATCCACCGGACAGAATCAGGAACCGCGTGTAGCGCATCGCAGCTCGCGCAGCGGACCAATCGCATGTCTGACCCGTGCCGCCTCTGAGCTCGGGGTGGTACGCATCGATTAGTACATCGCATTCTGCGAACGCTGCTGTCTGTCCTGGTGCGAATCGCGGATCCGTTGAGAGCGCGCGAATCACCCGAAATTCTCCAGCCAATTCGCCGCATGACTCAGGCGTCGCATGTCCATGCAATTGAACGCAGCGAACGCCGGCAGTGTTGGCGAGCTTGCGAATTTCTGCTGGATCCGCATCCACGAAAACGCCGACGGCGCAAGTTCGTGCTGGGAGTGCGTCCACAATTCCGCGAGCAATAGTCGGCTCGATGTAGCGCGGGCTCGGCGGATAAAAGTTGAACCCAATCATGTCGGCGCCGAGTTCGACGCACGCGCGTGCATCGTTCTCGTTTGTAACGCCGCAGATTTTAATTTGGGTTGCGTTCATCAGACGTTGTAGGGCGTTTCTGTGAAACGCCATGGCGTCTGACACAGACGCCCTACAATATTCATATCATTCTTCATTGGTGTGGATGGTCATCCGCAAAGTCTCGAGCTTCTGCGCCAGCGATGAAATCACGAAGAGCCGCTTCGGGATCGCGCGCGCGCATGAACGCTTCGCCGATGAGAAAGCCGCGAAAGCCGAGTCCCCGCAAATGGCGCAGAGACTTCGGATCTTGTAATCCACTCTCGGAGATCATGATTCGATCTCGCGGAGCTTCGGCGATCAAACGCTCGCTTGTCTCCAATGAGGTTCGAAACGTTCGGAGATCGCGATTGTTGATGCCGATGATTGTGGCGCCTGCTCCGACGGCGCGACGCAATTCTTCCGACGTGTGCACTTCCACCACCGCATCCAGACCGAGTTCATCTTCTGCAGTTGCGCGCAGTCTTGCTAATGCGGCATCGTCCAGAGCTGCTGCGATCAACAGCACAGCATCTGCACCGACCACAGCCGCTTCGTAGATCTGGATTTCGTCGATGATAAAATCTTTACGCAAAACCGGAAGGGCCGTCGTCTCGCGAATCGCGGCGAGATCGAAAATCGAACCGCCGAAGTATTCTTCATCCGTCAAAACAGACATAGCACAGGCACCAGCGCGCTCGTAACGAGCGGCGACGTTGGTCGTGGACAGATCGTTGCGGATCGTTCCGGCCGATGGCGACCGGCGTTTGAATTCTGCGATAATGTTAACTCCTCCTGAATCCAACCTGAGCGTTTGCAATAATCGATGCTGCGTCGCTTCCGCTCGCCTCGCCAATGCGCGGTCGCGAAAGTCTCGTGAAGCCGGATCGGAGCGAAGTCGCGCGATGACTTCGCGTTTTCGACCAACAATTTCAGAGAGAATAGAGGTCATCATCAGCACCGATTTGTTTCGCGAACGAGCGCTTCGAACTTCGATGCTGCCTGTCCGCTGTCGATGCTTTCACGCGCCATCGCTGCTGCGTTTTGAAAATCATTCGCCACGCCAGCGAGATACAGCGCTGCAGCAGCGTTTATGACAACCAGATCGCGGACCACAGCAAAATCGCCATTTTTGTCGCCATCCAAAATTGCGCGGGTCACTCGTGCATTTTCAATCGGCCCTTCACGGCGTCGATTAACGCATTGGCGCTGAATTCCAAAATCCTCCGGCGAAATTGTAAACTTCTTCACCCCGGTGCGCGTCGAGCACGCTGCGACAAAAGTGTCGCCATTAATTGTCACTTCATCCAGTCCGTCGGCGCCGTGAACGACCCAGGCTTGTTTCACGCCGAGAAGCGCGAGCGCGGATGCGACCCGCTCAACGAGCGAATAATCCCACACGCCTACAAGTTGGAAGGGCGCGTGCGCCGGATTGGTTAGGGGCCCCAGCAAATTAAACGTCGTGTGGACGCCTAAATCCCGGCGCACCTGTGCAACACGCGCGGTCGCCCGATGGAACATTGGCGCAAAAATAAAACAAATTCCGTGGTCATTGAGACAACGTTCCACAACTTCCGGAGAGGCGGCAGTATCGACGCCGAGGGCTTCGAGGACGTCGGCGCTTCCCGAGGCCGAGGAAGCAGCGCGCGCGCCGTGCTTCGCCACAGGTAAACCGGCACCGGCGATGACGAATGCTGCGGCTGTTGAAATATTGAACCGTTTGGCCGCACTCGAACCAGTCCCTGCCGTATCGATGAACTGCTCGTGCCGCGAATGCAGGGGAGTGGCGCGTTCGCGCATTGCTTCAGCCATGCCCGCAAGCTCCTCGACTGTTTCGCCTTTGGTCGTCAAAGCGATAAGCGCCGCTGCGATCTGAGTATCGGTGGCAGATGGATCAAGCAATGCATCGAGAAAACTCGCCGCTTCGATTCGTGAAAGATTTTCTCCGCGTACGAGACGCATTGTCGCCTCGCGAAGATCGACATTGCCCGTTTCCTTTAATGTCGATTGCGGATTCATGGCGATTTTATCTGACTCGCCATGGCGAGCGCCTTCATCATTGCCCGCGCCTTGATCACCGTTTCTTCGTATTCCCTTTGCGGATCGGAATCGGAGACGATTCCCGCACCCGCCTGGAAATACGCTTGCCCATTTTTCAGTACGGCACAGCGCAGTGCGATGCAGGAATCGAGGTTCCCGTTGAACCCGAAATACCCAATCGCGCCTGCATAACAGCCGCGCCGCGTTTTCTCCAACTCGCTAATGATTTGCATCGCGCGAATTTTCGGCGCGCCGGAGACAGTGCCGGCAGGAAACGTAGATCGTACGGCATCAAATGCACTACACCCGGGCCGTAAACGCCCCACTACGTTCGAAACGATATGCATGACGTGGCTGTACCGCTCGATCTGCATGAACTCTGTTACCTGAACGGAACCGAATTCCGCGACGCGACCGACGTCATTCCGCGCGAGATCAACAAGCATGATGTGTTCGGCCCGCTCCTTCGGATCTCCAAGCAATTGAGCGGCGTTGGCTTCGTCGTCGTCGGAGGTCAGACCGCGAGCGCGCGTTCCGGCGATTGGACGAATCTCCACGGTGTCGTTGGCCAACCGGACATGCATCTCAGGCGAACTACCGACCAGTGAAAAATCGCCGCCGAAGTTCAGACAAAACATGTACGGCGAAGGATTGATGAAACGAAGGCAGCGATAGAAATCGAGTGGTTCACCGTCGAACGGCGCCTCGAATCGTTGCGATAAAACGACTTGGAACACGTCACCCGCCGCGATGTATTCCTTCGCGCGCTTCACTGCGCGTTCGAACTCTTCGCGAGAGAAATTGCTTCGCGGCAGCGGCTGTTCTGCATCTTCGAGGATTGAAACCAGGTGAAGATCGACCGGTTCCGTCAGCTTTTGCTTGATCGAAGCAAGGGATTCGACAGAGCGCGCATAAACCTCTTCCAATGAATCGCCGCCGAGAAATGCGTTGATGATGATTTTCAAACTGCGCAAGCGGTGATCGAAAACCAAAAGCGTGCTCGGAACCATGAACAGCACTTCGGGTAATTTAAGTTGATCTTGTTGCGCCAACGGAACTTTGGGCTCAAAAAAGTGAATTGCCTCATAGCCGATAAATCCGACAGCGCCGCCGGCAAACCGCGGCAATTCCGGGTGCGATACAAACTGGTAACGCGCCGTCAACTTCCGCACTTCATCGAGGGGATCACCGGTTGCTTCGAGTCGCCGTTGCTTTCCATCTTCGGTGATTCGAATGTCGCGCCCGAAGCTTTGCAAAACCACGTGAGGATCCACACCCACGAACGAAAAACGTCCAGAGACATCGTTCTTTTCGGTCGACTCAAAGAGAAAGCTGTAACCGCCGCAGTCCAGTTTCTTGAAAGCTGAAACCGGCGTTTCTCCGTCTGCGATAAATTCAGCGAAAACAGGAATGACATTGCCCTGTTTCGCGAGTTCGATGAATTCGCCCAAAGCCGGAGTGACTTGCGCCGTGTGGGTCATACAAGCGTCAAAAATCGCGCAAGGATTTTCTTCCCAATACTCGTAAGCACTGACTCGGGATGGAACTGCACTCCGTACACGGGGAATTCGCGATGGGATAGCGCCATGATTTCTCCGTCGTCGCTTTCTGCAGTGATTTCGAGACAGCCAGGCAAAGAAGTTCGGTTCACAACAAGGGAATGATATCGGCCCGCCTCGAAGGACATGGCCAAGTCGGTAAACAGGCCGTTGGCGTTGTGCGTAATGGTCGATGCCTTCCCGTGCATCAGCCGTGAAGCGCGCACGATTTCTCCGCCGTATGCCTCGGCGATACATTGATGTCCCAGGCAAACACCGAGAATTGGGATCCGTGGGCCAAATGCCAGAATTACCTCTTTGCTGATTCCCGCCTCTCGCGGTGTACACGGCCCTGGCGAAATGCAGATACGCTCAGGCGCTAATGCCTCAATTTCGTTCAGGGAAATCGCGTCATTTCGCCTAACGACAAAGTCGCATCCAAGCTCGCCGAAATACTGCGCGAGATTGTAAGTAAATGAATCGTAGTTATCGATTAGCAGGAGCATGTTGAAAGCTGCCCGATGTCATTCTGAGCAAAGCGAAGAATCTCTGATCCTTTTCTGGGCGAATGGCGCCTGGAAAACAGCCAGAGATGTTTCGCTTTGCTCAATATGACAGGGTGTTTAGGGCGTTGAGTTTCCGTTTGATGAGACAAGCTCGTGAATGGCTCGAACTTCGGCGACGAGTTGAAGATATTGCGCCGGTGTTAGCGCTTGTGCGCTGTCGGAAAGCGCAAGCTCGGGCTGGTTGTGGACTTCGATCATTAAGCCGTCCGCACCGGTTGCCACTCCTGCCCTTGCGAGAGGGGTGACCATATACGCCGTGCCCGTGCCGTGCGAAGGATCAACGATCACGGGCAAATGCGAAATGCGCCGGATCGCGGGCACCGACGCTAGGTCGAGCGTGTTTCGCGTATGCTGTGCGAACGTGCGAACACCGCGTTCGCAAAGGATCACATTGTAATTTCCCTCAGCCATTATGTATTCCGCAGCGAGCAGCCATTCCTCGAGCGTTGCAGCCATTCCGCGTTTCAACAGCACAGCCAAGCGGGATCGGCCCGCGCGCTTCAGAAGCGAGAAATTCTGCATGTTGCGAGCGCCGATCTGGATCACGTCGCCGTATTTTTCGATGAGCTCGATATGTGATTCCTCGACGGCTTCCGTCACAATCTTCAAGCCGAATTCCTCGCGAACGGCTGACATAATTTCCCAGCCTTTCTCACCGAGCCCCTGGAAGGTGTAAGGCGACGTTCGAGGTTTCCAAACACAGCCACGAAAGAAACGCGCACCACTCTGCTGCACCACCTTCGCGATCGCGAACGCCTGATCGCGGCTCTCGATCCCGCAGGGGCCCGCGATGATTGCTAATCCACCGTCGCCGATTGTCGCGTCACCGGCACGAACCACCGTTTGATCGGGTCGCAGATCGAGCGTGATCAATTTGTACGGCTTCGTAACTCGGATGACTTCGGCAACACCGGCTAGATTTTCAAAACGGCGGCCATCGACTGGGCCTTCATTGCCGGTGATGCCGATCGCAGTCCGCGTCGCCCCCGGCATGGGATGCGCGCGGAAACCGACTGCCTCAACAATGTTTACCACCGCATCGATTTCCGATGCCGTGGCGCTGGATTTCATTACGATTAGCATTTGATTATTAGTGGTTGGCTTTTTCGACAGACGCAGAGACAGATCTCGTACGAGAGATGAATCAGCGTCCGTTGAGAAACGGTCGCTTTCTATCGCCAGATTGCGGGCGCCGACGTAGAGACAAACGCAGGGAATTCCACAGCGTCTAGCGAATAGCGCGTGTTAGAACTCATTTGACCACGAGCATAGCTGCAGTCCGAAAATTGTCGATACAAAAATGAGCGCGCCTGGTAACAACAACGTTACCTAAATCATCAAATCTATTGATAGCCACTGCCGCCGCCCCCGTGCCCGATCCCGAAATATATATTGCTATGTTTGTAACAAGAATACTGGCAGCGCTTTGCTCAATCTTTGTTGCCCAGTGCTTCACGCTGTCGGTCGTTGCGGTCGAAGTAACACAGCCGGCAGGCGCGGCACACGGCTATCCAGGACTTTATGATGCCAATGGAAAAAAACTTGCGAATGCGGAATTCAAACAATGGCTAGAGGACGGACATCTGTACGTAGTTATCACCTACAGACTTTCAGACGGCCAGTTGTTTGAGGAGAAGTCGCGATTTCGACAAGGAAAGGACCTGATCCAGGAACAGTGGTCATGGAAAGAGCTCAGGCACGGAAAGCGGCAGCGCGAATTTTCTGTCGATTTTGCTTCGCAAAGCGCCACAGCGTACATCCAGAAAGACAACAAAGATGTGACCGAGAAAATCGATGTTGAACCCGGCCGGACGTTTGCCGGTTTCGGATTCACGTTAGCTTTAAGCAATTTGCGCAAGAGACTCGTGCACGGCGAGCAAGTCGACCTTAAGGCTGTCGGTTTTTCGCCGTTTCCGACTCTAAAGCCGCAGGTAGTGACTGTGACAATCTCCCATGGCGGAGTGCAGCGAATGAAAATGGGGGGACGATCGCTTAAGGGCGATGAGTTCATCATTCACCCCGAACTGCCTCTGATTGCGAAGCTATTCGTTAAGGTACCCGACACAAAAATTTGGCTCACTAATCCTCCTCCTGCCGGATTTCTCCGCTGGGAAGGCCCCACCGTGTTGCCGACCGATCCGATGATTCGGGTTGATTTGATCTCGGGCACAAGCAATGGACCAGCAGAACCGACGAGCGGATAGCTGCACAGTCTGACGAGTTTCAACTGTTTACAAGAAGCCGGTAAGCTGTTTCTGCTTAACAAGCTGGGCCGCTCTAACTAACGTCGCCCTATGGGTGAATCGACATTCTCTGCCGTGTTAATTTTTTTCCTGATCAATTACTTCCTGACGTTTTTGATCGTCGGTCTACTTGCGGGCGCCTTATCGCTAATCAATAAGCCGAAACCGCTACGGATCGATGTCGTCGCGGAGGCTTTGTTCTCGTACTACCTGCTTTTCACCATTGGGATAAACAATCTGGTCAACTTTGTTGCCCATGTTTTCTTCGGTGATTTCTCTGCGGAGTTTATCGGATGGCCGCAAAGCCCATTTCAAGCAGAAGTAGGATTCGCCAGCCTCGGCGTGGGAATTGCAGGAGTCATTGCGTTCAGGGCCAGCCTGCCGTTTCGAGTAGCGACGCTGATTCCACCATCGGCGTTCGCCTGGGGAGCAGCCGGGGGCCACATTTACCAGATGATCGTGGCCAAGAACTTCTCGCCTGGCAACGTGGGAGTGGTTCTCCCAAGCGGCATCCTTATTCCCATTGTTGGATTCGTGTTGTTGTGGCTGTCATATAAACATCCGAAATCCGGGGCCGTTAATCGCAAAGTGACCTAGCGTGCCGGAGATGCTGCGCCGCTGTTCATCAGTGATTATCCGAACGCGCGGAACCGCTTCCCGAAGCGATATACATGTGACATCAAACGCGCTTGTTACGTGCATGGGATCCAGCCACCCGGACAGGCGCTCAACTGAAACAAAAAACCGAGGAGAACAGTTCAATGATAAAATCGTTTGTCATAACCGTAGCAGCCGTCGTCGCCGCCGGTGTTTCGGCGCAGGCGCAAAGCAGCCCGGCAGGTGCGCCCACCGATCCGCAGATCGCAATGATCGTCGTAACGGCAGATAACGTTGACATCGCCGGCGGAAAGCTGGCAGCCAAAAAGTCGTCGAATCCCAAAGTAAAAGAGTTCGCCGAACTAATGGTGCGTGACCACACTTCCGTGAACAATCAGGCTACCCAACTCGCCAAGAAGCTGAATGTCACGCCTGAGGAGAGCCCTACCAGCAAAAGTCTGAAAGCCGACGGCGCCGCGACGCTCTCAAAGCTGCGCGGACTTAGCGGCGCGGATTTCGACAAAGCCTACGTCGACAATGAAGTCGCTTACCATGAAACGGTTATTAAGGCTGTGAATGACACGCTGATCCCAAACGCGAAAAATGCCGAACTGAAAGCCTTGCTCGAAAGTGGCAAACCGATCTTTGAATCTCACCTGAACCATGCCAAAGAGCTGCAAACATCGTTGAAGTGACGTGTGTTTGTCGCTGACCAGGGCAGCAATTCGTCACGCCAGCGAAAGGATGCCGCTCACTGTAAACTCGCGGGCGATTAACTACATCGCCGCGCCGTGCGACGACGTGGCAAACTGCCAACAAGACGTGGATCAGTAGGTCCAACATGTTCGAGGCCATCCTGCGAGATCTGCGTCAGCCCGAATACGTCCACACCCTTCTCAATCCCCTGCCCGTTTATGGATTGGCCGTCGGTCTGATTGGCCTTCTGGTAGCGATTTGCCTTCGCAGTCGCGCCGCCACAGTCATCGCGCTAGTTGTCGTCTGCATCAGCGCAACAGCCGCGTGGCCGGTGTATGAGTATGGCGAGCGAGGCTACGATCGCGTGTTATCCATGGCGGACACCGATGGGCAAGCATGGTTGGCCTCACACCGGGAGCGTGCCGAGGATTTGATTTGGCTTTTTTACGCGCTGGCAATTTTGAGCGGGATAGCTCTCATCGGGCCGGTGAAGTGGCCAGCACTATCGATCTGGCTCGTTGTTGCCGTTTTTGTCCTCGGCGCGATCACGCTCGGAATCGGCGGTTATATCAGCTATGCCGGAGGTCGGATACGACATCGCGAATTCCGGAATGAGCCGCCGCCGAAAATGTTGAGCGAAGCCGCGAGTGGCGCGGCCGCGCCTGCTGCTCAATCCGCCGAGAGCGCCGCGCCTGCAGCGGCAACAGTAACCATGAAATCCCTAAAATATTTTCCTGACACAGCTGAGATCAAAACCGGCCAAACTGTCGAATGGTTGAACGGCGATTTGACTCCGCACACTGTTACATCCGAAAACGGCGGCGAACTCAAATCGGGTTCAATGGATGTGGGCGCCACTTGGCGCCACACATTCAACCAGGCTGGCACGTTTCCGTACTTCTGCACATTTCATCCAGAGATGAAGGGCAGTGTCACCGTGAAATAGGCCGCAACTATGTTCCGGCGCCAGCAAGTGGGACCCGACTCCACAACGTTAGGAATGCGATTACTTCACGGCATGGATCGTCGAAAAATATTTTCTGCGCTGCTATTCTTGTTCTTGTTTCAACTAAGAGCTTTCGCAGGTTCGCCCATCCAAGAGCGCGCCGATCATTTTCTCGCGCTCGCGAATGCCGGATACCAGGCTGTCTATCGAGTGAATAGCGAAGCGCAGTGGAACGCGATGACCGACGTTACTCCTGAGCACGACGCCGCAGCCGAGGCGACCGGCAAAGCGTACGCCGCGTTCAATGGAAATGCTGCAATCATCAACGAAGCGCGAGAACTACTGACGCACCAAAAAGAGCTTGGCGAGATAACGGTGCGTCAGTTGAAACAGCTGCTGTTAAACGCAGCGGAAGGGCCGATGACAAATCCTGAGCTGGTGGCCAGGCGTGTTAATGCTGAAACCAAGCAGGCGTCGTTGATGAACAGCTTCGAATTCAAATTCAACGGTCAAAAAATCACAGCGAACGAAATCGACAATAAACTGGAGAAGAGCACCGATCTCGCCGAGCGCAAAGCAGTTTGGGAAGCGTCAAAGGAAATCGGGCCTGCATTGAAACCCAATCTCGTCACACTGCGCGACCTGCGAAACGGCGTCGCCAAGGAGATGAAGTATCCCGATTACTTTTCGCTCCAGGTCGCCGCCTACGGAATGACCACCGACGAAATGCTCAAGATGCTCGACGACTGGATGGCGACGCTCCGTCCGCTCTATTTGCAATTGCATACCTGGGCGAAATACAAACTCGCGGAAAAATTCCACCAGCCGGTGCCGAAGAAAATTCCCGCGGACTGGATAAGCAATCGCTGGGCACAGGAATGGCCGGGTCTCGTCGAAGCCGCGAATATCGACAAGTACTTCGAAGGGCGGAAACCGGAATGGATCATTAAAACCGCCGAACAATTTTACACGGGGTTCGGATTCTCGCCGTTGCCGCAAAGTTTCTGGGAGAAATCGGATTTGTATCCGGTTCCGCCTGATTCGAAGCGCAAGAAGAATACGCACGCATTCTGCAACCATATCGATCTTGAGAACGACATTCGCTCCTTGCAAAGCATCGAACCAAATTCGCGATGGTTTTTTACCGCGCACCATGAGCTCGGGCATGGCTACTACTTCAAAGCTTACACGCGGCCGGAGGTTCCGTATTTGTTGCGACTCGGGGCGGCGCCTGGGTTCCACGAAGGCGTAGGCGAACTGATTTCGCTTGCCTCCAGCCAGGTCCCCTATCTGCAATCGCGCGGGGTCTTACCGCACGAATTTAATGCGGACAAGACTGCATTCCTTCTGGACGACGCACTCGCCCGCTCGGTGCCGTTCATTTATTTTTCCTGCGGGACCATGCCGCATTGGGAGGCGGACATCTACGCGCACAATTTGCCGGCCGGACCAATGGAATGCGCGGTGGTGGAAA
>JBJMXF010000024.1:0-6919 GCA_045809725.1 Candidatus Udaeobacter sp.
CGGTCAGTTTTACTGGGGCGGTATCCTCCTAAAGAGTAACGGAGGAGTGCGAAGGTTGGCTCAGCCCGGTCAGCAATCGGGTGACGAGTACATGGATATAAGCCAGCCTAACTGCAAGACCTACAAGTCGCGCAGATGCGAAAGCAGGCCCAAGTGATCCGGTGACGGAATGTGGAATCGTCATCGCTCAACGGACAAAAGGTACGCTAGGGATAACAGGCTGATCCTGCCCAAGAGCTCATATCGACGGCAGGGTTTGGCACCTCGATGTCGGCTCATCACATCCTGGGGCTGGAGAAGGTCCCAAGGGTCCGGCTGTTCGCCGGTTAAAGTGGTACGCGAGCTGGGTTCAGAACGTCGCGAGACAGTTCGGTCCTTATCCACTGTGGGCGCAGGAGAATTGAGGGGTTCAGACCTTAGTACGAGAGGACCGGGTCTGACGAACCGCTGGTGTTCCAGTTGTCGTGTCAACGGCAGTGCTGGGTAGCTATGTTCGGAAAGGATAAGCGCTGAAAGCATCTAAGCGCCAAGCCTATCCCAAGATGAGATCTCCCTGAAGGGTCGTGGTAGACCACCACGTTGATAGGCTCCGGGTACAAGCACAGTAATGTGTTCAGCTCAGGAGTACTAATAACCCGTTCGGCTTGATCTTTTACTTTTCTGTTAACCCGCTCCGCGCTTTAGCGGAGCGGCAAACAGAGGAGACAAAAGATCCCAATAAAACTCAGACGACGTTGTAACCGCGTCGCTATGCGACGCGTAATTCCGAAAACCTGTATGTAGATGCCAGCGAATCAGTGGCTAAACTGATAGGCTGATAGTTCTTTCGAAATTTTAGGTTACCGGCGATTGATCCCAATCGCCCTTGCAATGATGCGCGGCGCGAACCGCCGCCACCAGAGCCGAGCAGCGCCAGCGCTTCTCCGCTCTGGTGACCTTAGCGTGGTGGCACCACCCGTTCCCATTCCGAACACGGAAGTGAAACGCTGCAGCCCCGATGGTAGTACGGCGATAGGCCGTGCGAGAGTAGGACGTCGCCAGAACAAAAACCCCGATGAATTTATCATCGGGGTTTTTGCTTTTGGTGTTCGGTTACTCGAGCAGAAAACACGGCGCGTTCGGAAGTCGTCGGTTAGAGGTGAGCGAAAAAACGCGATCCAACACCGGCGCGAACACGGCACCAGTTTCCGGAGCGAAAAATACCGTGATTATACGACGTCAGATTCGCGCTCCTGCTAAAATCACATTTGGCTCGACAGCTCGTCTATCGCCTTCCACTCTTCTGAGCTAAGCTCAACTTTCCGCGCAGCCATGTTTTCCTCCAGGTGCGCGAGGGATGATGTGCCTGGGATCGGTAGCATTACTGGGGATCGATGAAGCAGCCATGCCAGACCGAGCTGATATATGCTTATGCCGTGATCTCTCGCGATTTTTTCCAGAGCCGTGCTGCTCATCCCTCTATTCCCACCCACTGGCGCCCATGGCATGAAACCGATGTGTTCTTTTTCGCAATATGCGAGGGTGTTGTCCCATTTTCGATCTGTAATGTTGTAGCGGTTCTGCACGGTCACAATCGGCACAATCTTTCGCGCTCGCTCAATTTGCTGGGGTGATACTTCGCATAAGCCGATGTGGCGAATCTTGCCGGCGCTCTGCGCTTCCTTCAACGCGCCTAACGAATGTTCCATCGGTACTTTGGGATCGACACGGTGCAATTGATAGAGATCAATGCGTTCGAGCTTCAGACGCTTCAGACTTTTGTCGATACATTGCTTGAGATATTCAGGCCGACCATTTGGCACCCATTGGTCGGGGCCGGGCCGAGTGTTGCCGCCTTTGGTCGCGATTACCAGCCCTTTCGGATAAGGATAAAGCGCTTCTGCAATCAGCAATTCATCAGTTTCGGGTCCGTACGCATCGGCCGTGTCGATCAAGTTCGCGCCAAGTTCGACTGCGCGCGCGCAATACTTTGAGCGCATTGTCGCGGTCAGGGGGCCAACCCCAGATCCCCTCGCCCGTTAGTCGCATCGCGCCAAATCCGAGTCGATTGACTGGCAAATCTCCACCGATAGTAAACGTAGATTGATCGCTTGCGGAAGCAGCGGCGAAGACTGTGGCCGCTCTGCCCGCCAAAAGCGACGCTCCGCCTGCGAGGGCGACACGAAGAAATAATCGGCGGCTCACGCCCTCTTGACTAACTGGCTCGCTGTTTGCTTTGGGAACTTCGGCACTCATAGCAAGAAATTAAGTTCACACGGAATTTTTTTCACCAACCAACTTCGCGCTCACCTCCACCGAACATTCGGCCAGCGGCCGAATGCAACACGGCAGCGGCGTGTGATCCCGGAATTGATGCGTTTGCATGCGTTGCCACCGCGCCGTAGTCGCTGGACGAAGGCGGGCAATCGGCGATAAGGTGTTCGTTATGTTAACGAGCCAGAAGGTAATTGATGCAATCAACGAGCAAATCGGATACGAGTTCAGCGCTTCGCTACAGTATTATGCCATTGCAGCGCATTTTGCCGCCGAAGCACTGCCGCAGCTTTCGCAGCATTTTTTCCGTCAAGCAGAGGAAGAAAAAGACCATGCGCTGCGGTTTATCAAATACGTCGTGGACGCTGGCGGGCGCGTAGTGATCCCAGCCATCAATGCGCCGGAATCAAAATTTAAGGTGCCGCGCGACGCGGTGAAACTGTCACTCGATCAGGAGATTCACGTGACCAACCAGATCAACGGCTTGGTCGAACTGGCGCGAAACGCGAACGACTACATCACGATTAATTTTTTGCAGTGGTTCCTGACTGAGCAGCTCGAGGAAGTATCTTCGATGGACAATTTATTCAAAATCATCGAGCGCGCGGGCGATGATCTCTTGCAAGCCGATGAGTATCTCGCGCGCGTTGGAGTACGACCGATGCCGCAGCCATCGAAGGAATAACTTTCCCACCTCAACCCTCTCGCATGGAAAGCCGGACGGGCTTAATTGTTCCGTCACTTCCGCAGAGCAAGCGAACGACAGAAAGAGCACAGTCGAAGCACGACTGGTCGCTTAATCGCAGACGCAGGTCTAAAGGATGAGACATTCCTGATTTGCTGACTGCTGATTAAGATTGTTGCGTGAATTTCAAAGATCATTTTTCGAAGCAAGCGGCGGATTACGCGAAGTTCAGGCCGCGGTATCCGCAAACGTTGTTCGAGTATCTGGGAACCATCGCACCAAGTCGTCACGTCGCATGGGATTGCGCCACGGGGAACGGGCAAGCAGCAGTTGGATTGGCATCAGTGTTCGATCTCGTCATTGCGACCGATGCGAGCGAGACGCAGATCGCAAACGCGCAGTCACATGAAAGAATCCACTATCGCGTTGGGCCCGCCGAAAACAGCGGTATCGGATCAGAGACGATTGATCTGATCATGGTTGCGCAAGCATTACACTGGTTCGATCTGGACCGCTTTTATGCGGAAGCGCGACGCGTGTTGAAAAATAATGGCGTGGTCGCTGCGTCGGCTTACAACTTGCTGAACGTCGAACCAGCCATCGATCTGGTGGTGAATCGATACTACTACGAAGCGGTTGGACCCTTCTGGCCGCCCGAGCGCAAGCTTGTTGAACAATTCGCCGATTTCCCCTTCCCGTTTCACGAGGTGAATGCGCCGAGGTTCGAAATGACAGCGCAATGGAGTCTCGATCGTTTGCTCGGCTATCTTCAAACGTGGTCTTCGACGCAGCGGTTCATCGCTGCGCATGCCAGCGATCCATTGGAACAAATAATCGATGACCTTCGCGCCGCATGGGGGGACTCGGAGCAAGCACGAAACGTTGTCTGGCCACTGGTCCTGCGGATTGGAGTTAAGGGTAGCGCCGAATCCGTGAACGTATGATTTGTTGACGGCAGCCAATACCGTCCGCGCGGCCTGTCGAGCAGTCTCTGGTCGCGCCCTTCCAATTTTTCCTGCGTTCTCTCCACGGCGAGTCTGCGACCTGCTTTCCTCATCCAATCTGAATCCTGCGTTCCTGATCCGAAAGCGCTTGAATAGAACCAATTCCGTGGAGTCTAATCCGCACATGAAGATAAAATTACCACTCAGTTTAATGGCCGCCGCGAGCCTTGCGCTAAGTAGCGCAGCTTTTGCGGGTGCGAAAACTTATGAGGTCACGGGGCCGGTCTTGGAAGTGAATGATTCTATGATCGCGGTACAGAAGGGAAAAGACCGTTGGGAGATCAACCGTGACGCGAACACCAAAGTCACAGGTGACGTCAAAGTTGGCGATAAAGTTCATATCACCTACACAATGTCCGCCACCAATGTCGAAGTGAAAGCGGGCAAGGGCGGTAAGAAAGAATCGAAGGCTGCGCCAACGCCATAAGCTGAGAATAAATTAGGTCGCCGGATGCGCGTCATGTATCCGGCGATTTTTGTCGTGGCACAGCCATCTCGGCTGTGGGGCAGTTAGGCATCTTGCCTGACAAATTTTGCGTAATTCAGCAGGCGAGACGCCTACTGGCCCCACAGGCTAGAAGCCTGTCCTACCTGCGTCTTGCACTGCCACCGAGGATTCCGCCAAGCAGGCCGCGAGCGATTTGACGGCCGATTGAGCTGCTCGCGGCGCGCATTGCGCTCTTGGCCATCGAAGTAGCAAACGAATCGTGAACACCGCCGCGCGGCCCGATTGTCGGCTGAAACGCAGCAGTCACAGTTCCCAATGCCTCCGAAAGGACTGAGGATTGCGGTCGTCCCGTTGTCGATTCGTCTACGGGCAACGGCGGCGCGCCAGCGCTTTGCGTTTTCTGCCCTGCTCGCGACTGCAATTTTTCGTAAGCGGATTCACGATCAATGGTTTTTTCGTAGTGACCAGCGAGCACCGACGAACCAATGATTTGCTTCCGCTGATCCGGTGTGATTGCGCCGACCTGACTACGTGGCGGAACAATTTTTGCCCGCTCGACAACCTCCGGGCTGCCATTTTCATCTAGCATGGATACAAGCGCTTCGCCTACAGCCAGCTCGGTAAGCACGGTCTCAGTCTTCAGCTTCGGGTTTTGCCGAAATGTCTCGGCGGCGGCTTTCACCGCCTTCTGATCGCGCGGAGTAAAAGCGCGCAGAGCGTGTTGCACACGATTACCGAGCTGCCCAAGTACAACTTCTGGAATATCGAGAGGATTTTGGCTAACGAAGTAAACACCGACGCCTTTGGAGCGGATCAATCGCACCATCTGCTCAATTTTCTGTTCAACTGCTGGCTCGATATCCGTGAACAGCAGATGCGCTTCATCAAAAAAGAAAACCAGCTTCGGCTTTTCTGGATCGCCAATTTCAGGAAGATTCTCAAACAACTCCGACAGCATCCAGAGCAGAAACGTCGCGTAAACCTTCGGCGACTTTTGCATCAGCTTATCAGCAGCAAGAATATTAACGACGCCGCGTCCATTTTGCGTCTGGATTAAATCTTCGAGATTCAGTGCGGGCTCACCGAAAAATTTGTCTGCGCCCTGCGATTCCAGCGCGAGCAGATTACGTTGAATCGTTCCGGCGGTGGCAGTGGAAATATTTCCGTACTGCGTCTTAAATTGATCGGCGTTGTCGGCAACGTACTGCAACATCGCGCGCAGATCTTTGAGATCGAGAAGGAGCAAACCACTGTCATCGGCGATTTTGAAAACCATGTTAAGCACGCCGGCCTGCGTATCGTTTAAATTCAGCAATCGTGCCAGCAGCAACGGGCCCATTTCCGAAACCGTCGCCCGCACCGGATGCCCCTGTTCGCCGAACACATCCCAAAATACGACCGGGCATGCTTCACCCTGGAAATTGTCGATCTTAAGCTCCTTGGCGCGCTCGACGATTTTCGGATTATTCGCTCCGGCCTGACTCAAGCCGGCGAGATCGCCTTTGACGTCGGCCATAAACACCGCCACACCACGGGCACTAAAATTTTCCGCGAGGGTTTGCAGGGTCACCGTTTTTCCAGTTCCCGTGGCACCTGCGATTAAGCCGTGGCGGTTCGCCATTTTGGGCAGCAAAAAAATCGGCCCCTTGGATTGCGCGATGAGGATCGGTTCGGTCATGACGAAGAATTATGATTGTGCCAACGGTAGTGTGATTGTCCAGCGCCGACGAAGCGTTCCGGATCAGTACAGGTATGGTTTCGACAGCGGAAACGCGTTTCTGATTAACTCAACGCGCGGCTTCGCACTGTCTGCAACGATCACTTCCACGACATCGAAGCGGAAAAGAATGTCGGGATTATCGAGCATCCGTAGCCATGCCAGCGCGCCGCGTGAGATCCGCTTCCGTTTATCCCGGTCCACTGCCGCTAATGGCCGCCCGAAGTCTTCACGCGTGCGCGTTTTTACTTCGACAAACACCAGGGTGTCATTGTCGCGGCACACTACGTCGATTTCGCCGCCACTGCGTCCACGGAAATTGCGGAAGAGAATCTTGTAACCGCTATGCTTCAGGAACCGGCACGCTAATTTCTCGCCGCGCGCGCCGCGACGAAGATGCCCGGATTTGGACGATTTCGCCCAAGGCAAGAAGCGGTTGCGCCACCGGCTCAAAAGATCTGCGATGGATCGCGCAAGGGCCGAATTCATGAAGCTTCAAAAGATGCAGTTCTGTTCCGTAACCTTTGTGCTGGCTGAAACAATACTGCGGGAACTGCGCGCAAAAGTCACGCATGATCCGGTCGCGGGTGACCTTCGCGATCACGCTTGCCGCGGCGATGCTTAGGCTGATGCAATCGCCATCAATAATTGCCGTCTGCGGAAGTGGAAAAGGGATTACCGGCAAACCGTCAATCAAAACGTGTTCCGGCGGCTCGAATAACGCTTCAATCGCGACCCGCATCGCACGGTGGCTCGCGCGGAGGATGTTAATCCGGTCGATCTCAACAGAATCGACAATGCCGACCGTCCAT
>JBJMXF010000025.1:0-5236 GCA_045809725.1 Candidatus Udaeobacter sp.
CTGTGCCAGCGCAAGACCGCGCTCGATTTGCCGCGATTCGGGCTGTACAACGGCACGTTCACAGGCATTCGCAAATGCTGTAGCGTCGTTCGCGATCGTAATAACATCGCTGAATTGAGCGACGACGTCCTCTACTGGAGTCGAAACAATCGGGCGCCCTGTCGCCATGTATTCAAGAGCTTTTGTCGGATTGATGAAACGCGTCGCCTCGTTCATCGCAAAAGGCATGATGCAAACGTCAAAGCCCTTCGCGTAGCCTGGCAGGTCCGAGTAATCGCGGCTGCCTAACCAGTGCAAATTGTCACGACGCGGAAATGAAGCAGGGTCGACTTTCGTCCACGGTCCTACCATTACGACGCTGCCCCTAGTGGAGGCAGCAAGCCGAGCTAGCAACTCGTAATCGATTCGCTCGTCGACTACGCCAATGTAACCAAAAACTGGCCGCGGCAGATCAGCCATATCATGTGGCACGGGCAACTGCGGATCGCAGGCTTCACCAAAATGTTTCGCGTCTACTCCGCAGCCGTAGCAGAAACAATTCGGGTTCAGCTCGCGTTTGGCGTTCCAGATTTTCGGTCCGCCCGCAAAGACAACATCGGCGAGCGCGAGTAGTTCGCGTTCGCGACGCACAAGCTCTGGCGGCGCGCCGCGAAAAAGTGAAAGCTCGTCCATGCAATCATAAATGATTAGTTGCTCATTAAGCTGCCCAGCAAAAGCGGTGACAGCCATTGGGTCGTAGAACCATTGAACGATTGAAGTAAAGCTCTGCCCGAGAGGCCCACCGAGAATCGATTGAACTACGCGGCGTCGCTCCTTATCAATCCACCGCGTATCGCTTCGACGGTTTGCAGGAATCTTAATTTGCAAAACATTGATATTTGGAAAGTCGGTGACTTCACGCAGGTCCACACGAGTAACATGCGCGCCGTCGTAAACATCGGGCGCCTCAACAAACAGCACTCGGCGTTCGCGCGACAAACGGGAGAGAAATTGCTGCGGACGTTGCCAGACCCAATCCCATTTCAAATGCGAGTGAACGACGATCGAGTACGCGTCCGACTCGTGCGCCTTGCTCAATTCGCTTGTTGCGATTTTTTTTTCCATCCTTCCCATGCAAATCGGGGATGGACATATTGCTGGTTGTGCGAAAAATCTCCTACGGAGAGGTAAGAATTTTCTCTAGATTACAGCGCGCCGTCTGCAATTGCGCAGACAAACACCTGTGGTTCAGTTCCGGTTTGCGCTGTGTAATCGGTAACTAGTTGCTGAGCGACAGCGTGCGCCGCGTTTTTTTGGCAGAGTGTCACGGTGGCGCCGCCAAATCCCGCACCTGTTAGGCGCGCACCAAGCACACCGGTTAAGCGCTGCGCGATGGAGACCAGCAGGTCCAACTCGGGTGTGCTGTTCTCAAAATTCTGGCGTGAACTCTCGTGCGAGGCGTTCATGAGTTCGCCAAAACCGCAACCGTCGCCTGCCTCCAGCAATTTCACAGCGCGCCAAACGCGTTCATTCTCTTCGACTACATGACTTGCGCGCCGCCGCAACAAATCTGGGATGTCATACGCTTCGTTGATTTGCGCCGACTTAAGATCACGCAGCGACCGAACACCGAACGCATGGGCCGCGTTCTGCGTTTCGATCCGACGCGCGTTGTATTCGCCGCTCGCAAGTTCACGCGATTTGCCTGAGTCTGCGATGATCAGCGCTAGCGAAGAAGGAAAAGAAACCGTGCGAATTTCTTCCGTTCGACAATCAAAGAACACGGCGTGTTCCGCGCGGCCGAACAGTGAAATTACCTGGTCAAGCAAACCAGACTGAACGCCGACGTAACGATTCTCTGCGCGCTGACACGCCTTTGCGATTTCAAGAGGCGGCAATTCGAAAGGGAAGAGCTTCAACAGAAACAACGCCGAAGCGAGTTCAAGCGCCGCCGAGCTGGATAATCCGGAGCCAATCGGCAGATCACCCCGGACGTCGGCATTAAAGCCGCGAATGGGAACACCTAGTTGTCGCAGTTCAGAAGCGACTCCTAGAATGTAATTCGCCCAACGGTTTGCCTGCAGCGGTCGTAACTCGGCGGCGTCTGCTGTTACTTTCCCAAAAGTGTCAGACGTTATACGAATCAACCGGTCATCTCTTGTACCAGACACGCAGATCACCCGATTGATAGCCGCGCCAAGAACAACGCCCTCGTTGTAGTCCGTATGATTTCCAAGTAGTTCAACACGACCCGGAGCACGGGCCGAAGCTGTGTCATCGGTGTTCACATAGACTAATCGATGATGAGCGTCGGGCAGACGGGATACCGACCGGCGTTGCACCCATAAATCGTGAGCCCGCCTTGCGGCTGTTCATCTCGCGGCATGAGGAAACGCAGACGAAGATGATTGCCGCGCGAGCTCTTCACCACCTGCTCCAGTAATTCGCATTCGATTGTGGCGTGGCAAAGATAACCGTACCCGCCGCGACCTCCGCGAAGGTAAGTCAACGAGCCGCGCGAATCGTGAGGATGATTCGGCAGGATGGCGCGGTAAATTGGCACGCCGTTGAGCAAAAGACGTAACGTGCTTGGCTGCACATACCGATCGGTTTGCGGCGCGCCATCACGTAGCGACGAGGCTTCGCAAAGCACAGTTACTCGCGAACAGCTGTGTAGTAAGTCGGGGGGAACGGGAAATTTGTATTCAAAAAAACCGCGCGTTTCTCCATATGCCGCGCCTGCACTGTTTGCTTGTTCTCTAGTTGAACTACGCCGATTCCATTCCGATTTGCTCCAGCTGTGCGCATCCAAACGCAGCACCGTTCGCGAATTCATCTGCTGGCACGCGGGATATCCACCATCAACAAAAAACTGAACGTAGTTTGAAGCAACCTGCTTTCCGTCTGGAACCAGGGCGCGCACCCACAATGTGCACAGCGTCGTTTGCTGCGGCAGTCGCAAGGTAAGTCTTTTTGCAAGCTCGACCCGCAGGTGTGGAAATGCGATTGGCTGTTCACCCGCGACGATGCAGTCATGCACCCAGCCTAACGAATCAATACCCCCTACCCGCCACTGCAGTAAGACGTCGCTTTTTCGGATGCGCGAAAAATGCGACGAGAAAATATCGACGCTTATCTCTTCTCCCGGAGCGCAGCGACGAATCGGCGGCGAATCGATCGGGAGAACGTCGCCGCCATTAACGATATTGGGATCGTAACCGAAATCCTTTGGTGTGCGGTCGTAATTCAGGAATCCGTTGCGTTCCCATTCGACGTCGTGCAGCTCAGTGTAGATGTAAGCCGATAGCTGGCCGTGGCGCCGCAGCTCATTGGTGAGAAACTTGAAGCTCCAGCTTGTATCCACGTCGCCGTCGAGTGCTGCAACGCCGCCGTACTCGCTTGCAACGAGGGGTTGGGCTTTCTGCTGAAAACCCGGTACATAGTTGAAGGTGGATCCGGTGTAAGTCTTTTCCACTACCTCATTGATCCAGCGACGCGCCGTTGGATAATCGCTGGTGTAAAAATGCCATGAATTGATGTCGGTCTCGCCGTGTCCGTAATATTGCAAATGTTCCCAGGCTACGACGCTCATGTCTTCGACCAGTCTCGTAGCGTCAAGGGACTTGGCCAGTTGCCACATCTGCTGGATCCACTCATACGCATTTTCGTTGCTGAGTTTTTTGCCACGCATTTTGATCGGCGCGCCTGAAATCGGCGGCATGGTATTAATCAACTTCATGAACTCGGCCTGTCCGCCGAATCCCCATGTCTCATTAAACAGACACCAGGCCACAATTGATGGGTGGTTGAAGTCGCGTGCGATTGCTCCGCGCATTGTGGTCTCATAGCGAGCACGGCCGCACTCCGTGTCTCCGCCTTCTCCAAAATTCGGAAAGTCGCACATGAGCAGAATGCCAACGGTGTCGGCATAGTAGAGCAACATTGGGTCATCAACTTTGATGTGCACGCGAAGCAAATCGAAGCCAACACGCTTTGCGTACGCAATATCGTCACGAAGGGTCTGCGTATCGCCGGCTGTGTAAATGCCGTCTGGATAATACGACTGGTAAAGTGCGCCGCGCAGGTAAATCGCTTCGCCGTTCAGACACAAAGTTCCAGGCGCAGTGGATCCTTTCACGGTTTCAGCCGAAAGACTCCGCATTCCGAAATAACCGTGAACCACATCCTCGTTATCGACGCCATGCAAGTGAAACTGAACGGAGTACAGTTGCGGCAGACTTGTATCCCATAACATGGGCTTGCCGACGTTTAGCTCGGCTTCGGCAAGTCCCGCCTTCACTAATGCGCTGGCAGTAAATTGTTCGCCCGCCGGGTTAGTGACGTGGATCAAAACCTGTGAACCGCCTGCGCAAAAAATCCGGAAGTTGGCGGTGGCGCGGTCGATGTCACTCGTGATTTGAAAGCGTTGAATAAACTGCGGAGCACGTGGCTCGATAAAAACGGTCTGCCAAATTCCGCTCGCGCTGCTGTACCAGCCCCATTGTTTGCCGACCGGTTGCTGGTAATTTTCCATTCGATCTTCAACGCGAATAACGATCGTCGCGGCGGGTTGGCCTTTCGTGTTTCGCCGGAGCGTGTCAGTGAGATCGAATTCGAATGGCGTAAAGCCGCCTTCGTGTGTTCCGAGTAACTGGCCGTTGCACCAAGCCTCCGTGTAGAAATCCGCTGCGCCAATCGTAAGGATCACTCGCTTGTTATTCCAGTTGTCGTTGGCGGGAATCTCGATCGTACGGCGATACCAGCCGATTTCGAATCGCGCCGCACCTCGATAGTTCTGCGATGTTACCTCAAGAGGATTCCGGTAAACGCGAGTAGAGTAGAAATGATCGTTTCCCGCGGCATCCCCTTCACCCCAGGCGGCGAGCGATTCCCAGCAAAACGGCACGATGATCTGATCGCGCCATTGCTCTTCGTCCGAATCGAACCAGCGATTCTCGCGTCCGCAATCATCTGGATCGAAGCGAAATTCCCATGCGCCGTTTAGATTTATCCAATCGACGCCCTGCAGAAAACCGCGCTGCCTGTCAGGTCGCGGATATTCCGGTCGGGGCAAAAAGCTACGAGTGCGCATCAGACCCCCGGCAAACAGCCCGTTAATTATTCTTTAGCGACTTTTCCACCCCAGCTCAAGATTTTCGCTTTCGTGCCGGCGGCTTCGGCTTCCTTGATGTTCCCGGCCCGGTTGTAGAAGAGCGAAAGACTTGTCCAACCGATCTGATCGTTAGGCCGTAATTTT
>JBJMXF010000026.1:0-7221 GCA_045809725.1 Candidatus Udaeobacter sp.
GAGAAATTGCTGGATCTCCTGTTTCACCCGTTCGGCCCCGTATGGGTTGTCGGTCTTGACCGTGATTCCGTGCAACGCGTCATTCAGTCCGTATAGCTCCTGGCCGACGTAAACGGGTACGAGCAGAAATTCGGAGTCATGCAGGTAATGGCCCGTCTCAAAAATGCCAGTGACAGTTAGTTCTTTCGGGAGAATCACATCGCGCAATTCGTCGATGGCTTTTTTTTCTTCATCGCCCTTTGCGTTCTCCAGCTTCTTAATGCCGTCGAGGACCTGGCCAAGATTGCCCGGCGAATAAACTGTTACCTTATCGCCGATGGTGACTCCGAGCTTTCGCGCCAGCTCAATCCCGACCACCGTTGATTCTCCTTCCAGATCGAGCTTGCCGAATTTGATGAACTTTTGCAGTGGAATGACTTTTTCTTCCTGCTGGAGATCAATGCCGCGAATCAGCGGTGCGAGTCGCCGTGCGTGAAATTCTACAATCACCGGTCCTTGCACAAAAGGAGCGGTGGCAACTACGCCCGGCGTTTTATCTAGTTTGGTTTTGAGCGGGCGCCAATCGCGGAACACATCCTCGGAAGTGACCAGAATGTGCGCATCGAAATCGATGACTTTCTGCCGCAGTTCCCGATCGAATCCGGTCATGACTGCGATCACAAGGATCAGCACGGTCACGCCGAGCATCACGCCAAGGACCGAGATCAACGTGATGATCGAGAGAAATGTACGCTTCGGTTTTAAATACCTCAGCGCCAGGAAAAGACTAAACGGAAGCTTCAATTCGTCCTTAGCGTGGCGGCAAACCGAATCGGATTCAACCGCGGCCGCTGTGCAGGTTTGTTAGGCTTCCATTACCGCGTGCGCTTTGAGTTCTTCCAGCGTGACGAACTCGAGCGCGGAAGCATGCGTCGCTTCGAGGTCCACAGGCGCTGCGCGATTGTGATCCAGCGCGCTTTTCCACCGCGTTACGCACACACACCACTTGTCGCCCGGCTTCAATCCGGGAAAACCCCATTCCGGATGCGGTGTGACCAGGTCGTTTCCATCAAGGACGGAGAAATCCAAAAATTCCTCCGTGACTTGCACGCACACCGTGTGTTGTCCCACGTCCTCTGGACCTGTCCGGCAATAGCCGTCGCGATAAAAGCCGGTCATCGGATCGCGACAACAACATTTCAATTCCGTTCCCAAAACATTCGTCGGCATATGCAACTTGGTGTTACTATCGGCGGAAACTTTACCGGAACAAAAGCGAATGCCAATCCGCGCGAAATATGTGCACACGAATCTAATCGCCAGAGATTGGAAAAGCCTGGTGCGATTCTATGGCGAAGTATTCGGGTGCGAAGCAAAAGGTCCCGAGCGTGACTTGTCTGCGGCATGGCTTGATCGAGTGAATTCAGTTCCGAATGCCCGCCTTTGTGGCGTTCATCTCCGGTTACCGGGATATGACGATGACGGGCCCACGCTGGAAATCTTCAGCTATGATCAGTTAATCGAACGCGGACTGCCAAGAGCTAATGAGTGCGGATTCGGTCACATTGCATTCGCGGTGGAAAATGTTGATGAAGCGCTAGAAGCAGTGATCGCGGCCGGCGGTGGCGCAGTGGGAGAAATTGCTACGGCGGAAGTACACGGCGTAGGACGCATTCGTCTCGTTTATGCGCGAGATCCCGAAGGTAACATCGTTGAATTGCAGAAGTGGAGTTGAACCCGAAGCCGTAGTCGTTTCGTGACCAGCCAAACTGTCATTGCGTACTGGCTTATCCCGTCCGCGCCGGCACGTATCTTTTTTCAGCGGATCATCAACGACCTTGCCCGTCGATGCGATGCGCCAGTTTTCGAGCCGCATGTGACGATTCATGTCGGACCATATGGCGCTGATGCGGCTCAGAACGCGCTCGTAGCCGCAGCGCGCACCTGCAAACTGATCGGATTAAAGCCGATTGGAGTTGATCAATCAGATGAGTTTATCAAAACGCTCTTTATACAGTTCGCGATGAAGGCAGAACTGTCGAAAATCAATGGCATCATTCGCGAAGAGACGAACGATTCGTCACAATACGAGCTAAAACCGCACTTGAGTTTGCTCTACAAGAATCTGCCGGTAGCAACCCGGCGCGAACTGGCAGCCTCAATCGACGTTCCGTTTCCCGAAGTGACTTTCGATGCGATCAAAGCTGTACGGTGCGTTTCGCCTACAGAATCCAGCGCAGACGTCGAGGCGTGGCGCGTTGTTGCAGCAGCTTCCTTGTCTGGCGATCGCGTCTGAGACAGAGAAGCTACAGTTCCACAATGCGATATTGCTTTCCGGTTTTCTGCAGCACTGGCGCGGAGACGTTGTAAACGGGAATGCCCGTCGATGTTTTCCCCTCCAGAATGCCGTTGTGTGCGTGACCGTGGAACACTGCGGTCGCGCGGAATCGATTTACCGGTTCTTCCAGACGACTCGAACCGAGGAAGGCATAGATTTCAGGATCTTCGCCTTCCAATGTCGCTCGAATCGGAGAGTAATGCAGGACCACTATCCGGCGCTCAGTTTGCAGTTTGACCAAAGCCTGCTCGAGGCGAATAGCGTGGCTAACTGATTCCTGCACGAATTGCTTAATCAACGGCTCGCCCCACGCGTTCAGCATCCGCCGGCCGAAACCGCCGCCGAACCCGCAGATTCCCGCAAATCCAACACCAGCCATTTCGACGGCTTCGCCATTCAGCATGGTCACGCCAGTCTGATCGAGAATGTTCGCGACTGCTTCCGGATGTCCCGATTCATAATCATGATTTCCAATCACGCCGATACACGGAATTCTTACCGCGGTGCGAATATCAGCAGCGAGTTCTTCGGCTTCTTCGGGGAGTCCGTACTCGGTGAGGTCGCCGCAGAGCAACAGCACATCGGCGCTCCCGGAGATCTCCGCAAATACATCGTGCATTTTTCCGCGCGAATGCTTGCCATAATGAAGATCTGCAGTCGCAGCGATACGCAACGTTCGTTCTGCCATCGTCTTAAGAAACGAAACGGCGACTAAGGATGGACGCTTCGCGCAAGGAACACGCCCTCCCCATGCACGCGTGGCGCGGTTCAACTGCGTAATTGATGGGTAATGAACTCAAGCCCAGCCACGGCGGTTCGAGCCAATCATGCTGAAGGCAGTCGAGAGGAGTTCCATCGCAGATCAGTGGCAGCGTTGCATGCTGCCGGGGTTCCGTTCCTGATCGGCGGCGCGTACATGGTGGAAGTGTGCGGAGGCGTGTCGCGTAGCACCAAGGACTTCGATCTCTATATTCGGCCAAATCACGTGAAGGCGGCGCTCCGTGCGCTAGCGCACGCAGGATACAAAACCCAACTGACATTCCCGCACTGGCTGGCCAAGGGGATGTACGAAGGAGAGATGCTTGACCTGATTTTCCGTGCCGGCAACGGATTGTGCGAAGTGGATGATTCGTGGTTCGAGCGTGCACGCGACGCAGAATTGTTGGGCGTGCCTGTGAAACATTGCGCGCCTGAGGAAATGATTTGGATGAAAGCGTACATCATGGAACGCGAACGGTTCGACGGCGCTGATATCGCGCACATTATTCGCTGCTGCGCGGGAGAGATCGACTGGCCGCACCTGGTTCGACGGTTCGGTCCTGATTGGCGCGTATTGCTCAGCCATTTGATCCTGTTCGGTTTCATCTATCCCGGGGAACGCGCGCGAATTCCGGCGCCGATCATGGATGATTTGATTACACGGCTGCGGAATGAACTGAGAACTGCGGGGCCGGAACGATTATGTCGCGGCACGCTGGTTTCGCGGCAGCAATATTTGGTAGACGTGCAGGAGTGGGGATATCGGGATGCACGTTTGGAGCAACGTGTTCAGATGAATGAGAAAGACATCGCTGATTGGACAGATGCGATTGAGAAAGAAGAATGATTGCCAGAAGGCCGTAATGTCCACTGCCCTCAGGGCATTCTCATCGCTCATCCGCTGAGAACAACGGACACTACAGCGGCGGCGTCCCGCTGGGCGACGGTGACTCTGCCGGGAACGGAATTGCAGATGCCGTAATGAGCTTCGTCTTCGCTTCTTCTAGTAGCTTTTTCTCTTCCGGATAAAGTTTCCCCTTTTCGGCGGCTTGTATGTAATCCTTTGCGCCCGCGAGTTCGTTTCCATCAACGAGGATCAGCGCGACATAAACGGCCGCGTGCGAATCGTGCAACGGTTCCGGCGGCAAACTTCGAATGATCGCAAGAGCCTCTGCATTTCTGCCGAGTCGATGAAGTGAAAACGCGTACGTCACCGCACAATTGACATCAGTCGGCGCGCGGTCATAAGCCTCTTTCGCGAGTTGATGTGAGCTTTCAGTATTTTCGCCAAGAGTCAGGCCGAGCCGCGCCAGGTCTGCTGTGATCGGTGCCTCGTTAGGTGAACTTTCATGAAGCCGTTCAAGAACCGTGTACAGCTTGGTTGTTTCGTCCCTGGCGCGATACAGCTCTCGAAGATTGTCGAGCGCTTCACGACGCATCGTTGGATTTTCTTCGACGCGAACCCAGAGTTCTTCGGCTTGACTCGTTAGTCGCCATTTAGTGGCGAGCCGCGCGAGCGTAAGTTCATGTTCTGGTACGTCCGTTGACAATTCCGCGGCAGATTGCCAAAGCGTTTCGAACTCGGATTTCGTGTTCGGGTCGTTATCGGAACGCAAATGTCTCTCCGCCATTGCGCCGTACGCCAGGCGCAAATATTCGGCATCGCGCCAATTTCCACTTCGGGTCCACCGTTTCAGACGCGACCAATTCTTTACAGTCGCGTAAGTATCGGCGACTGCGATAGACGCAGGCGGCGAATTCAACTTTGCCGACGGCAACTTGTCGATCCACTTCACCACGTCTCCAGCGAGTTCGTTCTGATTCATCCAGTCGATCAGCGATGCGAGATCAGATGCGTTACGCGCCGCAAACGGCTTCACTTTCTCCAGGACACGCCGGAATTTTTTCTCGTCCAGCTTTTGGTAAAAATTCAGGCAAAGCAGGTAATCGCCGAACGTGACCTCTGGGGACATTTGGAGTTGTTGTGCAAAGCTATCCGCAGCAGCGCGGTCGTTGCGTTCTACAGCATCGTTGAGCAATGCTCGCAACGCGCCAGTTCGGTAGGGCGTTACCGTAGTGAGTTGCTCCAGCGTTTCGCGAGCGTCCTTGCTTTTGTCCCCGTCTTTAGAACGAATTTGCAGTGCTGCCAGATTGAATCGATACAGGTTGTTCTTTGGTTCTCTCTTTACCGCAGCTGCGAATTGTTCCTCCTGCTCGGCAAGGTTACCTTCTGCGCGCGCCAACCAGCCAGCAACGACATGAAAGGCTGCGCTGTCCCGATCGCTGGCAGGGACTCTATGAAGCGCTTCCCGCGCCAGATCGATCTTACCAAAGCGGAGCGCAGCAGAGGCAAGATTAAGCTGACTCTCCGGATCTTTCGGCAGCAACAGCGCAATCCGCTCGCGCCATGCAACGGCCTCTTCAAGATTTTGTCTTTCCGCTGCGTCCGCCAGGATGGAGAGCGCTGCGAGAGAATCCGGATGCCGGCTGGCAAGGTCCTGCGCGATTTGGGCTGCTTCGGTGAACCCTCCCTCTTGTAAAAGCGTGGCGGCTTTTTCTAACAAACGGCGTTCGCGCCAGTGCTCATACAGTCTTGAGTCGTAACTAACGAGAAAAACACCTATCAAAAAAGCGATTACCAATCCCGCGATCGCAACGAGCACGCGACGTTTTCTCGGCTGCCGCTGAAGCGTCAACTGTGTGCTGATAGAAGATTGTCGGTCCGTCTTCTGCGCGACGTCCTCGATTTGACGCGAGGTTTCCTGCGTTGTGTCGACGCCTGTCGATCCATTTCCCCCTTTCATGCACCCTGGATTGCTGCGCTAACGATGAGTCGCCACCTCGATGTCTTCAACGGTGAGAGCTGTTTCCATCGGCAGACACTGTTCCCGCAAATGCCGGCCCCAAACGTAACGCACGAAAAGCACCTTAAGCGTGGCAGTAAGCGGCACAGCAAGAAGCGGACCGATGACTCCGCCGATGATCAAGCCCCAGACAAAAATCGACACGATTACCGTCATTGGATGTAAGCCAACGTAGTTTCCGACAATTCGTGGCGCGTAAAAGAGACCTTCCAGATTTTGTATCACAATAAAAATTGCCGTCACGATGATCGGATGCGTCCAATCACCCCATTGAAATGCTGCGATGAGAACAGCCGGCACCCAGCAAATGATGACCACGAAACAGGCAGTCAACGCCGCCCACGTCATCTTGCGCTGCCATAGTGTGGGGTAATCCTTCATTTCTCAATGTTATCGAAATGTCGGCGTCGGATGTTTACTGTCGATATCGATGTTCGATGTCAGCGCACTCGTTAGGTGGGATTGGTCTTTTCCGGTAAATCTTTGCCGATGGTTTTTTTCGTAGCCTGGATCTTGTCTGCGAGGTTCTTGTTTTTCGGATCGAGTGATAGGGCTTTCTGCCAGGCTTCCAATGCCTCGCGGGACCGATTCAATTTTAAATAAGTGTCACCGATGTGTTCAAATACGACCGGATCTTCGCGCGGTGCCGTCTTGGCAGCCTGAAGCAGATTGTTCAGGGCTCGATCAAACTGACCTTTCCGAAATTGCACCCAGCCGAGACTATCGAGGTAGGAAGCGTTGTTGGGTTCGCTTTGCAACGCGCGTCTGATCATCGTTTCAGCTTCGTCCAGATTCATATTATGATCCGCCCACATGTAACCCAGATAATTGAAAGTCTCGGCTGAGTTATCAGGATCGAGCGCAATAGATTTACGCAACAAATCGGCGGCCTTGTCGTACAATCCCGCCTGTTCGGCAGCCGCTCCATAGTTGAAGTAGAACTTCGCATTTACAAAGTCGGCGTCTTCTTCGAGTTGCGCTTCGTGCAACGCCTCCTCAAACGTGGCCACCGCTTGCTGGCTTTGCTTTGCTTCACGCTGCGCGATCCCCAGGTAATAGACGATCTCCGGCGCGCCTGGAAATCGGCGCCGGGCCTCGCCCAAGAGTTTGACTGCGTGGTCCGCGTCTTTCAAAGTTCCCAGGAGCAACTCCGCCAGACGCACATATGTGCCGGCGTGATTTGGATTGATTAAGAGGCTCTGCTCATAATTAGCAGCGACCTTGGCGAACTTGGCTTTCGCTTCCTCGATCCGATTCGCACGCTGGAGCGACCGTGCTTCT
>JBJMXF010000027.1:0-8277 GCA_045809725.1 Candidatus Udaeobacter sp.
ATTGAGCTCCACGCATTGCCTGTACTTCTCCGCCGCGCTGGCCAAGTCGCCGATGGCAACATCGCCACTCGCATCGTCAAAAATTTGTTCGGAAGAATGCTCTGTCATGTCGAGCGAAGCGAGACATCTCTGGCTATTCCCGCTCTGGGGTTGAAATGAAAACCGAGATTCTTCGCGTCGCTCAGAATGACACAAAAACCGTCATTAATGTCCATTCGTTTCAATCAGCTCTACGCCTTCTTGACTTCCCAGCCTGCCGCTCGCTGCCGGTCGCGCAACCATTCCACAACAACAATACGCTCTTTGTACTGAAGAATTCTCTTTTCGAAACTTGCCTTTTTTTCACCGGCATCTTCGAGAGGCTCTCGCTTTTCCAAAACCGCAATAAGTCCGTCAGTACCAGACGGCATAAAGTCGGTTACGTCGCCAGGATTCAGCAATGCCACCGCATCTTTAATCGTAAGAAGCTCAGGAGACTGTTTTTTTTGCTGATCGGCTTCGGGCTTCTCCATCTCTTCATCAATCAATGAAAACGCCGGGAGCTTCTCAGGTTTTACGCCCGCTTTTCCGATGACGGCTTCAGGCGATTGACCAGATTTTTTGGCTTCCCGAAATTGTTGTACCATCTCCGCACCTTTGGTTGACATTAGCTCGCGCGTCCGCGTTTTCTTCAACGCGTCCACGATTTTCGGTTTCGCCTCTTCGAGCGCGAGCTGCCGCGCCTCGGTCTTGCCGGTTAAATTCAAGATGTAAAATCCGTCAGCGACCTGAACGGCGTCGCTGTGCGGCTCCTGGGCCGACAGCTTGAAAGCGGCCGCGACAAGCTGCTGATCCCCTTTCAACTGCGGATCGGGCTCCGCAGCACTAAATTCGCCGGTCTCGTGCACTGGCAACTGAAATTTCGTTGCCGCCTGTTTGAAATCCGCGCCCTTTTCCAGCAGCGCCTGAGTGAAATCAGTCGCGCGGTCGGCCAGTTTCTGTAACGCCTCAATCCGCGGTTTGCCCGACAACTTCTTCTCCTCCTCATTTAACGTCAGTTGAACAAACTCGACCTTGCGTTTCTCCTCACTTCTCAGCTCGGCCTTATGCGCGTCGTAATATTTCTGCACATCTTCGTCGGTAATCTTCACGTCCTTATCGAAATCGGCGGATCGGAATCGAATCACGCTCACATAAAGTTTGTCATAGCCGCGCCTGAAATTTTCATCCAACTCGCTCTTGGGTAAGGAAACGCCGGCGGCCAGAAGTTTTTGGATTTCGCTGAGACAAATCTGATCGCGCACAAGTTGTTCGATGTGCTCTTCAGCCAGACCGAGGGGCGCCAGGCCGTTCTGCACAACTTCATTGAATTTATTAATGTCGAAGCCCGAATCGCCATGAAAAGCCGCTAGCTCACGGACGGCATCGGCAATTTCCGATGTGCTGGGGCGTACTCCCAGCCGTTCCGCTTCGTGCCGCAGGACCAGCAGATTAGCGACGAATTGCACCGGGCCCTGACTCCGGTCCATTCCGGCGCCTGCTGTCATTGTTCCCACAAACTCAGACATTCCAAGGACCTGCGCCAGATTAAGAAGCCGGCCGATTTGCTGGGCTTGCGTGAGTGAAACATTTTGATCATAGATGCGCGCAAATTGGTCCCTGCCTATCGCGCCGTAATCCGGGGTTTTTACGAAATAGAAAACGAAGGGAATCGCCAGGATCGCGATCACGATCATGAGCCAGTCCCGGTGCCTGCGCAGTAACTTCATCATAAGAGACGAAGATTAGCGGTGGCCAAGCTCAGTCGCAAATCTCTTGCCGCTCAAAAAACGACAGCCCGTGCGTTCAGTGAGGATAATGTTCGACAAAAAGACCTTCGGGTACCGCTTCGCTGTCACCAGCCGTTTCGAGGGTGCTGTAGAAGGTAACGAACCGTAGTCATTTGCCGGCTATTTCACGGACGACGCTATGCGCTTCTTTGTCGTCGCGCAGGCCTTCGAACGTGGCGTGACGGAGAAGACCGTAGTTCGTCCACTCGGTAAAACTAATTTGTGCCACCAGCTTTGGCTTCAGCCAGCATAGCTCTTTCATTTCTTCCGTGGTGATGCCTTCGCCGAAATGGCTCGTACGACTGCTCGGCAGGTTGGCGAATGGACATTTGCTCGTTAGGCATGGCCGCATTGCTTCGTAAAGCTTCGCGCGGACATACGGATTGAACCCCTGGCGAACCTTACCTGCAAATAGTAGCTGTTTTGCTTCGTAATATCCGACCAGAATCGATTGAAAACTCGCCGCGTCGGGTTTGTAACCGCCAATCACGAATTCCTGTGCCTTGTTAATCTTGTACTTCAGCCATGTAGTCACCCGCGTGCCGGCGCGATAGAACGAATCCCGCTTTTTTGCCACGATCCCCTCGAGTCCAGCCGATTCGATCGTTCGAAGAATTGCTTCAGGCGAGCCGGATAGGTTCGCGTTATAGCGCACGTCGGAACCTTCGAGGATCGCGCGGAGTTTTTCCTTCCGTTCGTGCAACGGTTTTTTGGTCCAGTCTTCTCCTTCGAAATTTAAGAGATCGAAAGCGTAATAGACAACCTGCCACTCCTTCCCGAGCGATGCCCTGTTCTGTAGCGCCTGGAAGGAGGGACAACCTTTCGAATCTATGGCGACGATTTCACCGTCGATCGTCGCAGTATCGGCACCGATGGAGCCAACCGCTTCGGCGGCAGCCGGAAAATCGCTGGTCAGATCCTTATCCTTCAGTGAGAGGAGACGCGCATTTTGGCCGTGCTTCAATCCTAGCGCGCGGTAGCCGTCCCATTTCACTTCGTAAATCCATTCGTCGCCTTTAGGCAAGTCGGTCACCGCCGTCGCTTTCATCGGTTTGATGAAGCGTGGCGCGGCCGGCGAACTTCGTTTGGCACGTTTTGTTTCGGGTTGGCGGCTTTTATTCGACTGCGGTTCCCTGGAGACGCGCGGCTTATCCGTAACGGCGATCTGTTCCATGGTTCGACGAGTTAAAGCCGAAAGATCTGCCCGGTTTGCCGAAATTGTTTTTGCGTCGCCGCCGGTCTTACGGCAAATCCATTTGGTTTTGCCATTGTCGTTACCTGTTCGCTCCAGCGTCCATTCCCCTCTCAATTTCTTGCCGTTCAAAAAGACCGAAAGCCGTCCTTTCCAGTAGTTGCCATCGATCACTTCATATGTGCCGATGTCCCACACCAACACTGTGCCCGCGCCGTATTCGCCACGCGGAATCACGCCTTCAAAGTCCAAATATTCGACTGGATGATCTTCGGTTTCGAATGCTGAGTGCACCTCGTTTGCTTTCAGCGGCACCCCTTTTGGCACCGCCCATGACTTGAGGACATCATGCATTTCCAGACGAAGATCGTAATGCAGATGACTGGCCGCGTGCTTCTGCACTACGAACCGACGACGGCTTCCCTGCGCACTGCGTGTGGGACTGCGCGGCGCGGGTTCGGTTGTACGCGCGAAATGACGTTTCGCGCCATACTCGGACAATGATTTGGCAGTGCGGCGTGATGTGGTCGGCCCCGTCACTCTGTCCGCGCCGCGTTGCTCCGGCAATGCTACGGATGCAAACTCTTTCGGCAGCTTCTGTTCCAATTTTCTCAAAGACGCAAAGAGATCCCCCACCCGTTTCAGCCGGTGCAATGCTTTGTCCGGCTCGAAATCGAGAAGCGCGGCATCGGATTTTTTCAGCGCGCTCGCCAATTCATTCCATCGAATGGGCATGGACACGTAGGGCCGGGGGCGTTTCGCGCGCAATGAGTAAACGCCAACAGTCGTTTTGAAATCGGCGTTCTGGCTCCAATCGATAAACACTTTGCCGACCCGCAGATTCTTCGCCATGTCGGCCACAATCTTGTCGGGATGTTTTTTCTCCAGTAACTCAGCCGTTGCGCGCGCGAATGATTGTGTCTGGTCGTATGTGACAGTCGTGTTTAGCGGCACGTAAACTTGAATGCCTTTCGATCCGGACACCTTCGCGAAACATTTTAGCCGCAGTTTCGTCAGTACTTCACGCAGGAGGAACGATACCTCCGCGCAACTGAGAACGTTTGCGTCCTCGCCGGGATCGAGATCGAATACAATGTGCGTTGGCTGTTCGAGGTACGGCACGCAATGCAGAAACGGATGCAGCTCCAGTGCGGCGATGCTCGCCGCCCACATCAACGTGCGACGGTCGTTGATGAGAATGTAATTGATGTCAGGACCGCCTTCGCGGCGCGGCACCGGAAATGTCTTCACCCAGTCGGGCGTAAAACCCGGAGCATCCTTTTCATAAAACGCTTCGCCAAAAACACCGTCCGGGTACCGCTTCAACGTCACCGGTCGGTTATGAAAGTGCGGTAGCAGATACAGAGCGACGCGCCGGTAGTAGTCGACTACATCGGCTTTGGTGAACTTTCCGCCTGGATAAAGAATCTTATCGGCATGCGAAATCGTGATTTCCCTCTTTCGATTCACGGAAAGAAAAACGATGCAGGAAGGTCAGTTGCGCGTCGGTTAGGCGAATCCCAGCGTCAGCCCCGCTGTGCCTACGTATGCGAGCTTCACGAGACGCGCTCCACGGCACTAGTATGCGCAGCGGAGTTCACGCCACTGGTAACTGCGAGCCCGAAAGATCGTGCGCGAGCTTCCGACTCGCGTAACCACCCTGCAAATAGCGCGAGACCCGCAGCGATGTAAACGAGACCTGCCGGAATCCACATGATTAATCCGCCGATCTGCTGGTCTTCGAGCGGCGTTAATCCCCAGGCAGCGGTACGTTCGACATAGCCCGGATACCAAACGGAATTTGCGAAGGTGAGTAGCGCGCCTAACAAACCGCTGTGCAACGCGGTTGTGAACATGTATAGCACCGCAAATCCAAATCCAAGCGCGCGCTGCCGGCCATGAATCACAGCCCACCAGAAAAGCAACGCAGAAAACAGGAAGCTGGCGTGTTGCAACGCGTGAACTGATTCGTTATCGAGCGTCGCTTGGAATAATGCCGGCGCGTGCCATGCCCATAGGACGACGGCGTGAATCATCCATGCGACCACAGGATTCGAAATGGTTCGCCACGTTCTTTCCCACGTTCCAAGTTTGCTCCAGCGCGCCAGCGTCAGCGCCCATGATCGAGGCAACGCCCAGAGGAATGGCACGATTGGGCGTCCAAGAACGAGCAGTGGCGCGGCAACGAGCATCAGCAGCTCGTGTTGCGTCATGTGCGCGGAGAACAACACGGCCCCCCAAGCGTGCACGGGCGAGATAAGCGCCAACACAAGCGCAGCCCAGCCCAGCGCGAAGTAAACAATATCCGATTTCCGGATTGACTTCCGGGAAGCTCGCCGCAAGCGACCGACGCCTAACGAGTAAAGAATAGCAGATCCGACGATCGGAATAATCACGCCCGGCTCAAACGTCCAAGCGCGCAACAGTTCGCTCGGGTTTTGTGGCCCAGCAATGTCGAGCTCGTGCGCGATTGCATTGGTCACGAGCAGGAGCATGAGCACGAGCAGGAGCGCGGATCGTTTCATAACATCAAATTGGGCAGGGCGAGTGCATGGCGATAGCGAGCATCTGGGCAATCACGACCAGCAGAAACAGCGACATGGACATCAGCGCTAACACAGCCATGAAGTGACGTACTAACTTGATTCTCGGCGGGGAACCCGCTACTGGCGCGCGGCCGTTCCACCCTAACAGTCCGCAGCCAATGATGGCTGCTGCGACAGCAATGGATATCGCAGCGAGCACAATTTTATGGTGAGCAACGCACGCCGGGAGCACGAGCGCATAGACAATTTCAAATTGGGTGAGCCAGAGAATCGGCGGCCCGAGTATCCCCAGCCATAGCGCGAGATCGCTCCAGGGCCGGTCCGTCGCGGCAAGCTCCGATTCAAAGCCACCGTGGTCCGAAGTAGACGATTGCATAAAGCGGAATCCAAATCCCAGCGATCCAGTACCAATAGGCCGCACCAACTCGCACATCGCGCGCGTGTCTGACGTCGAGTCCTTTCAGCCATACCCACATGGTCATCAGAAGATTCTCTGCGGTGCCGGTGATCAGATGCAGCAGGTGCATCCCAAGCACGGTCCAAATCACCGCGGAATAGGCGTTGTCGTCCCAGCGAAATTTCAATCCACTGAATTCAAAAAACCTCAGCGCAACGGTAACAAGCCCTATTAAAACCATCGCCGCCATTCCGAGTCGCACCGTCCGCAAATCCATTCGCAAGCAAGCGCGGTCGACAACGAACATCGGCACACAGCTTGCGATAAGCACCAGCAGGTTTGCTGTGGCGAAGCCGAGGTCCGGGTTGGTCTTATAAAGCGCTACGTCAGAGCGAACCGGCGGCCAGTTCGTGAAATTCATCCGCAAATAAAAATAGGTGCCGACTAGCAGAGCGAACATCGTTGTCTCGATGAACAACAGGAAGAGATTGCCCCACCAGATCGGGGACGTGTGATCTTCCACGGCCGGCGGCAATTTCGAAACGTCTATGGCTGCCGTGTTCATGCCTGTGCGGCGAGGCTCGTTTGTGCCGCGGGCATCTCTGGCTTCGGCTTCGCGGCTTCGGTAATGAATTTCGGTTCGTTCCCGCGCCAGAACCAGGCATAGAGAACGATGAGCGAGAAAAACATTCCCGCAGGAATCGCCCACGCCGTGAAGATGACGAATGTCATGGTGAGGCTGACCACTATTGCGAGAGCCAGCGGCCAAATGGAATCGGTGGCTAGTTCGTACCGATGCTCCGGTACCGCATCGATGATCGTGGTGTTCAGCACTTCGCGTTTTTCAGTGCTCAATCCAATGACGACTGCCTTATCCTCCGGCGAATGCCACAGCGGCTCGGCACTAGAGACGCTCGGCAGATTGTAAAAATTATAGGCTGGCGGCGGAGACGTTGTTGCCCATTCCAACCCCGGCCCCAGCCATGGGTTGGCATCGGCAAACACACCGCGGCGCAACGCGCTCACGACATTGATGACGAACAGCAGAACGCTCATGCCAATGATACCTGCCCCGATGGTGGCGAGCAGATTCAAACTTCCCCAGCCTGTCTCAGCCACATATGTGTAAACGCGGCGGGTCATTCCGTGCAGGCCCAGGATGTGCATCGGGAAAAACGTGACATTGAATCCGACGAACAGCGTCCAAAAATTCCATTTGCCTAACGACTCGTTCAGCATTCGCCCGGTCCACTTTGGAAACCAGTAGTAAAGGGCACCGAATAATGGGAACACCGCGCCGCCGATCAGCACGTAATGGAAATGCGCGACTACGAAATAGGTGTCGTGCATCTGCAAATCCAGCGGCACCGAGGCCAGCATCACGCCAGTCAACCCGCCGAGCACGAACAGCAAAATGAATCCGCAAACGAAAAGAAGAGGCACTCGAAGCCGCGGGCGTCCCGTCCAAAGCGTGATGATCCAGCAAAAGATTTGTATGCCGCTCGGGATCGCGATCATCATGCTTGCCGCGCTGAAGAAGCTGCGCCCCAGCAACGGAATCGGCGTTGCAAACATGTGGTGCACCCACAAACCGAAACCGATGAACGCTGTCGCGATCAGCGAGAGCACCATTACCGGATACCCGAAAACGCGCCGGCCGGAAAACGTCTCAACAATCATCGAAACCATTCCGGTTGCCGGAATGAAAATGATGTAAACCTCGGGATGACCGAAGAACCAAAAGAGGTGTTGATACAACAGCGAGTCGCCGCCCTCAGCTGAATTAAAGAAATGCGTGTTGACGTTCGCGAGTCGATCCATCGCGAGATAACCGCTTACCAGCATCACCGCCGGCATGGCGAAAATGATCATGAATGATGTGACCACCTGCGCCCACACGAAAAGCGGTATGCGATTCAACGACATACCTGGTGCGCGCTGTTTGAAAACCGTGGTCAGGGTCACGACTGCACCGGCCAATGCCGAAATTTCCGTTAGTGTGATCATGTCGGCCCAGATATCCACGCGGTGACCCGGCGAATAATCCGGACCAGACAATGGGGTGTAAGCAAACCAGCCGGCATCAGCACCTGCGTTCAAGAGCAAACCGCCCCACAGCAGCAAGCCTCCGCCTAAAAACGTGTAGTAGCCAAAGGCATTCAGGCGCGGGAACGCGGCGTTACGCGTGCCCACCATGAGCGGAACAAAGTAAAGCGCCAGACCTTCCATGATCGGCACTGCGAACAGGAACATCATCGTCGTGCCGTGCACCGTGAAGAACTGGTTGTAGAGGTCCGGCCCGAGCAGCCGGTTTTCGGGCAGAGCTAGTTGCAG
>JBJMXF010000028.1:0-6577 GCA_045809725.1 Candidatus Udaeobacter sp.
AACCGAGATACAACACAATGAAACGAATCCAAACTTTAAAAGCAATCAGGCCACTGCACTTCACCTGCGCGCTTGTCATTTGCGCACTCATCGTCGCTACTCTCGGCGTCCGCTCAGGGATAGCCGCCGACAAAAACTCCAAAGTCACGCTCGTCTACGAACACGCTCTGCCAAATGTGCCGGGTAAAAGCATCAAGGGGGTGCTGGTCGAATATGGTCCGGGCGGTACGTCGTCGGCCCACACGCATCCAAAGTCGGCTTTCATCTACGCAACCGTTCTCGAAGGAGCGATCCGAAGTTCGGTCAATGATGGGCCGGCCGTTACTTATCGCGCCGGACAGAGCTTCTCCGAAATGCCTGGTGACCGACACAGCGTGAGCGAAAACGCCAGCAAAACCGAACCCGCGAAACTACTGGCGGTGTTCGTGGTCGATACGGACGAAAAGGTACTGACAACGCCGTACCAGGAGTGAGGCAGTCTTGAGTAAATACCAAGCATCTTCTGCAGCACTGTTCCTGGTCTCCGATAATTCGAAGTTAATGACCGGAGAAATGCTTCTCATTCGGCCTGCGTACGTTAAATTGTATCAGCAAACGGTTCAGCAACAGGAAAGGGAACGAAAACATGAAAACAAAATTGTCCGCCCTCGCGGTTGTTGCGAGCGCAGTAACGATTGCGCAAGCGAACCCAGGAGGTGCTCGCGCAGTGACAGGGGGATCTCACAGAGGGGCAGCTGCACGCAGCGCGCCGGCGGTTCACGCTCCGATGCGGCGCGGCGGTGTTTCATCGTTCCGCTCAACGCCGGTGCGGTCGCAAGGCAGTAGACCGTTTTATTCAGGCCAACGCCCCTCGTCGTTTGGGATGCGTCCGTCACCATTGTACGGGTACCGGCGGCCTATCTATTCGAACCGAGGTTCGTTGACGCGTTCGGGTCCATACACGGTAGCAACTATTCCGCAACGCAATCGTGTCGCGCCATTCACGAATCGCAGAAATCCAGCTGTCACACGTGCGTGGAACCGCCCACACACCGGAACGCAGTTCCGGAATGGAAACAATTTTCGGAACGCAAACAATCTGCGGAATGGAAACAATCTACGGAACGCAAACCGTTTCCGAAATGGGGATAATCATCTGCGGCGTGACTGGCAAAAACACGTTTTCTCTCACCGCTCAGGGGATTGGCATCGCGACTGGGACCGTCACAGCGACCATTGGTGGAATGGTCATCGATGCTCCTTCATTAATGAATCGTGGGTGATCTTCAATGTGGGATTTTCTCCGTGGTGGCCTTCGTACTACCCGGACAATGAATACTACGGCAATGACATCCCGTATTATGGCTCCAGCTCGCCGTACTTCAGCCGTGACGATCCTTACTCGTACAATTATGACCCCAATTACTACGACTCCGGCGATTACCAGGGGCAGATGTATTACGATCAAAACAGCTATCCCGACCAATCGCAGGGCTACTACGATTCCGGTGTTTACCAAACTCAAGCATACGATGATCCGAATGACTCCGGGGATGAATCGCAATCAGATAACTCGACCATTGCCGCAGCGCAGGAGCGACTAGCGCGCCAAGGGTACTATCGCGGCGAAACAGACGGTGTGCTCAGCGCTGAGATGCAGAAAGCCATCAGGCGTTACCAAAACACCAACGGCTTGCGCCAGACAGGCGAGCTCGACAGCGATACGCTCGCAGTAATGGGATTATCCAAAACCACGAGCTACTAAAGTTGAAGTCGCTCATGTGCTGCCGGGTAAATGAAGCCGCAGCCCGAATTCCTTCGCGAAATAATTCCTGGCGTTTCCTATCTAATCTTGTTGCCGTTGCACGGCACATGCAGCAACACGCGACCTGATTCGGGTTGGCGGCGCGCAAATGATTGAAGGGAGCGAAATCCGTAAGGCAGATTATCCAATCGAAAAGCTTTTGCTTGATCGCTGGTCGCCGCGCGCGATGTCCGGCGAAGAAATTTCGCACGAGGAATTGATGCGGCTCTTCGAAGCGGCGCGTTGGGCGCCGTCATCATTCAACACGCAGCAATGGCGCGCGCTTTATGCGCGTCGCGGTACGGAGCACTGGCAGACGTTTTTCGATATGCTCGTCGACGCGAACAAGGCGTGGGCAAAGAACGCAGCCGTTCTTGTCGTCTTCATTTCACGAAGGAATTTCGATCATAACGACGAGCCGTCAGTCACGCATTCGTACGACTGTGGAGCAGCGTGGGAGAATTTCGCGTTGCAAGGCTTTCAACAGGGTTTGGTTGTGCATGGGATGCAAGGATTCGATTACGATGGAGCTCGGAAAGAACTTCGGATCCCGGACGAGTTCCAGGTCGAAGCGATGGCGGCGGTCGGCAGACCGGCCCCGAAAGAAGTACTTCCTGAAAAACTGCAGGCGCGCGAGAGCCCTAACGATCGGCGGAAACTTTCGGAAAGCATCTTTGAGGGACCGTTTAGACCTAAATAGCTGTTGACCTAACGACCGGCCGTCGTGGAAGGCGAACCCGCGGTGGTCGTTGCTCCAATCCAAACGAGCGCAGTGACTGCGCTCGCCGCGGCCAGCGCAGCGCCAATGATCATGACCCAGCGAAATCCGGATACAAAAGATTCGTCTATTGCGCGACGAATCACCTGTTGTGTTTCGGCACTTAAGTTCTGCGGAATGTCGATGGCCGCGAGCTTTATCGATTGAGTTTGCAGCGACCGCGCGACTGACGCCGGCAAATCCGCAGTCCTCAATCTCCCATCCAGATTGGTTTTGAACACGTGGATCATCACGACTCCAAGGACTGCAATCGCGAGGAGACTCGCCGTGCGCGCGACGGCGTTGTTTACTCCCGATGCGATGCCGGCGCGGCTTTGCGCGAGTGAACTCATTACGGTTGTCGTGAGTGGCGCTACGGTAATAGCCATGCCTAATCCCAGAACGACCACCGGCGGAAAAAAGGTTATCCAGTAATTGCCGCCAACGCCCGGCCGCAGGAAAAGCAGATAACCAATGGCTGTAATGACGGGGCCAATAACAAGTGGGAGCTTTGGACCGTAGCGCGCAACGACTCCACCAGACCAACGTGAAAGGAAGGACATAATCAGTATGAACGGCAACAGCGCCGCTCCGGCGGAAGTCGCTGGGTACCGCTGAACTTGAATCAAATTCAGCGGCAGAAAAAAGAGTGTTCCGCCAAGCGCAGCATAGAGCAGAAATGTTAAGAGATTCGTTGCAGCGAATGTCCGCGAACGAAACAATGTCAGCGGCAACATCGGATGCGAAAGGCGAGACTCGACGACGAAAAACAGAATCAAAATCACAACCCCTGCCGCTAACGCCATGATCACTGAGCGATCATTAAAACCGACTTGAGCCGATTCGATCAATCCGTAAACCAGGGCGCCCAAACCGAGCGCTGCCAGAATCGCGCCTAACCAGTCGACACGACTGCTTTCTACATCCGTGTTTTCTGCGACGTGGCGGAGCGAGGTCAATATCACAAGCAGTGCGATCGGAAGATTAATGAAAAACACGGCACGCCATGAAACGTGCTCGATCAGCCATCCGCCGAAAACCGGTCCCACTCCGGCAGTGATTGCGCTGAAGCCCGACCACAATCCAATTGCGCGTCCGCGTTCTCGCTCGGAGAAAGAATTGCTGATGATCGCAAGACTGCCCGGGACAAGCAGTGCCGCCCCGAATCCTTGGACCGCGCGAGCCGCGATCAATTGGTGAATGTCCCTCGCGAGACCACATGCGGCTGATGCAACCGCGAAGATCCCAATACCGAGCAAAAAGATACGACGACGGCCGTAATGATCGCCTAACGAGCCGCCGACGAGCAGCAACGCAGAAAGAAAAAGCGCGTACGATTCGACGACCCATTGCACATCCGTCGCGGTGGCATTGAGGTTTGTTTGCAGCGTGGGCAATGCCACGTTGACGACCGTCCCGTCGATAAACGCCATGCTCGACGCGAGAATGGTTGCGGCGAGAATCCAACGACCGCGAATTTTCGAGCACGGCGCCGCTGCTGCGCTAGATCGAATTATATTCTCGTCACAGGCGTCTTGAAGGACTACCGGCATGTGCGATCACTCACAACACCACGGTTCCGCGCAATATTTCGACGGCGTAACCACCGACGCGGACATTGCTCACGCGTCCCCCTTCCCGGGTCGCACGCACATGCATTTCGCTTGGGCGGCGGCACTCGTCGCCTTGTCGAATCACCACCTGTTCATCATTTTTTGCGACGCCGTGCTGGACGATCCAACTGGCAGCGCACCCTGCCGCCGATCCCGTGGCTGGATCTTCGCCACCGTAAAAAAACATTCGAGCTCGAGCTTCAAGGCGGCCTTCGCGTCGCTCGGGACAGAGAAAGTAGAAAAAGTTCGCGCCACTTTGCTTTAAAAATTCCGCTGCCTGAATGTAACTGAACTTCAGATCCGAAAGCGTCTGTCGATTGCGGAATGGCACAATGGTGAAGGTCAATCCTGTCGATACTGGTTGTATGGGCCATTCCCGGGATATTTCGTCGTCCGCAATTCCGATGACGCGAGCAATCTCTTCTCGCGAAAGTGGCGTTCCGAATTCAGGATCGCGCTGTCGCATTTCACCGAACACGTGACCGTCCACTCGCTGTCCGGCGCTTTCGGAACTCGCAGTGAAACGCACGGGAATTTTTCCGGCTTTCAAATCGAGAATGATTTCGGCGGGCTCCTTTGGATTGGGTTCTGACGCGTATAAATACAGCGCTGTGCCGAGCGTTGGATGCCCGGCAAACGGCAATTCTTGTTCGACCGTGAAGATGCGCACTTTCTTCCCGTCGCGTGCTTCAGTAGCGGCATCGCGCGGAAAAATGAAAGTCGTTTCCGAAAGATTCATCTCTCGCGCCAAGGCTTGCATCTCGGCGTCACTCAATCCGCTAGCATCAGCGAAAATCGCCAGCGGATTACCCGAGAGCGGCGTCTGTGTGAATACATCAAGCTGAACGAATTCATAAGTGCGCGCTGACATGAGTGAATTTGGATTGTGTTAAGTCGCGCGTAAGCTTCGCAGGTGACTGACGACGAGCAAGACGAACAGTTCTACCGTGATACCGAAAGCATCGCGTTTCCAAAATTAAACGATCATCAGCTTTCGCTTCTTGAGCCATTGGGCGAACGGCACGTGATGAAACGCGGTGACGTGGTTTTCAAGGCTGGGCAACGTGATCTGGGATTAACGATTGTTTTGGGGGGTGAAATCGAAGCGTTCGAGACGCGCGATGGCACCGAACAAATTCTCGCCACCGCGCAGGAGCGCGATTTCGTGGGTGACGTCGCGATGCTCCAGGGCACATCGGCCCTCGCCTCGAGCAGAGTGATATCGGAAGAGGCCGAGATACTGAACATTCCCGCAGTCGAACTTCGGCGCGCGCTGGCGGAAATTCCCGCCGTGAGCAAGACAATCGTTGATGCATTGATCATGCGACGGCGGCGGCTTAGTCGCGATCGCGAATTTGCGGGCATGCGTGTTCTGGCCAGCCGTAACGCGCGCGATGGACATCAGCTCCATGATTTTCTCGACAAAAATCGTATCCCGCATCGGCTGGTAGAATTTGAGAGCGAACAGGGCCAAACACTGGGTAAACGTTTTCACCTAACGACTCGGGATTTGCCGGTCCTGATCACCCCGGCCGGTGCGCGCTTGCGCAAGCCGTCGTTGCGCGAAGTTGCGCGCGAAGCCGGTTTGCTGCGGCCGCTCGCGGAAGAAAATGAGACCGAAGTTTGTTGCGATCTCGCAATCATTGGCGCCGGCCCGGCCGGGTTGGCTGCAGCGGTGTATGCGGCGTCGGAGGGATTGAAGACGGTAGTTGTAGAAAGTTATGCGCCTGGCGGACAGGCAGGTTCCTCGTCACTCATTGAAAACTTCTTTGGATTTCCGACTGGCGTTGGTGGCGGTGAACTAACCTGGCTCGCTCAGCTTCAGGCCTACCGGTTCGGTGCGAAATTTTCCACACCAGCCCAGGCCCTCTCGCTGCAGTACCACCCTGACAGCGAGTATCGTGCATGCCTTGAGACGGAAGGTTGTGGTGCCGTGCTGCGCGCAAAAGCTGTGCTGATTACCACTGGCGCGGATTATGGCAGGCTGGAATCCGAAGGCCGCGAACAATTCGAAGGTGTCGGCGTTTATTACGCTGCCACCGCACTGGAGGGTCAGCTTTGTCGCAACGAAACGGTTGTTATCGCTGGCAGCGGCAACTCAGCTGGCCAGGCGGCGATGTTCCTTTCCGACGGTGCAGCCAAGGTATTCCTTGTCATTAGGGGAAACAACATTGCCAGCAAGATGTCGGACTATCTTTCGCGCCGGGTGGAAGCCGGCGAAAACATCGAGATTCTGTGTAATACCGAGATCCGCAAAATGTCCGGCGATAAAAGACTGGAACAAGTCGAACTGGAAAATACCAGGACGGGCGAGCGGCGAGTCGTTCAAACGCCCGCAGTGTTCTCAATGATTGGCGCCCGCCCATGCACAGAGTGGTTGCCAGCGGAAATCGAGCGGGACGAGAAAGGATTCGTGAAAACTGG
>JBJMXF010000029.1:0-20284 GCA_045809725.1 Candidatus Udaeobacter sp.
AACAAATAATCTCGTGGTCCGCGACGGGTTGTTACGCTACTAATTGGATGGAGCGCAGGCACCGAGCCCATTATATTGTAGTTCTACCCGGCACGCTTCCTCGCTGGATTATGGCCTCTTGACCAGCCCTTTTCAGGCTTCCAAAATAAAGTCCTTTATGCGCCTACAAGCATTCTGGGAAGCACGCTGGATTTTGGGTTGTATTACGGTTCTCGCGATCCTTTCCGGATTGTTTTCGGCATGGGCATTCTGGTTTTTTGTGCTGCTCTTTTTGTGCACTGTCGCGTTTTTTCGTGATCCGGATCGAGTAGCCCCGACAGATCCGAATGTAATCGTCGCCGCTGCCGACGGCAGGGTCATGGACATTGTGGAGATGGACGAAAACCAAGTGCTAAAAAATAAATCGCGCCGTGTCGGAATTTTTTTGTCGGTCTTCGACGTGCACACCAATCGTGCGCCGATCGACGGTCGCGTCATTTACCGTCAGCACCAGGCGGGGCTTTGTCTCGACGCGCGCCGCCCGGATTGTTCTGAAAAAAACGAATCGATGATTTGGGCGTTTCAAAACCCGCACGTTACGGTCGTCGTGCGGCAAATCACCGGCGCGATTGCGAGACGAATCGTGGCGTGGGCGAAGGTTGGCGACGACTTAAAAACAGGCGAACGCTTCGGCATGATTCGCTTCGGCTCACGAACGGAATTATATTTGCCGCTTTCGGCCACTATTCTCGTCAAGGTAGGCGACCACGTGGCGGGTGGTGCGACCCCGATCGCGCGACTGCCTAACGAATGAACGAACAACCATCCAAGATTTACCTGCTGCCAAATTTAATGACAGCAGGCAATCTGTTTTGTGGATTTACGGCCACTCTTAAGATTTTGGAAGGCGCTCTTTTGCAAAGTGCAAATGCGGATCTTGCCGCAGATCGTTTCCACGAAGCCATCTGGTTCATTCTCGGCGCGTTTGTTTTTGATTTTTTAGATGGAAGACTTGCGCGCCTCGGCGGCCATGAATCCGTGTTTGGCCGCGAGTTCGACTCGCTCGCCGATATCGTTTCATTCGGCCTCGCTCCGGCGCTCATGGTTTACAGGGTCGTTCTCAACGAATTTCCAAATGCATGTTGGATCATCGCGTTCGTTTACTTGGCTTGCGGCGCGCTGCGATTGGCCCGCTTTAATTCAGCGGCGGCGGCAAGTAATGGGTCCAATCATCAGAACACCTTTACGGGTTTTCCCATACCTGCAGCTGCCGGTTTGATCGCGTCGATCACGCTGTTTCTCCTTTGGCTTGCGGAAGGCGAACACCACCTAGGTAACTGGCGCTTCGTTCTACCGCCGTTGTTGCTTTTTCTGTCCTTCATGATGTTTAGCCGGTTTCAATATCCGAGCTTCAAGGGAGTGAACTGGAAAACGAAGAAATCGATTCCGCGTTTCCTTGCTATCATCCTCGTCCTCATTTTCACTGTGTTGAATTATGAGTGGATGCCCGCAGTGTTGTTCCTGGCGTACTTGCTTTACGGATTCATGCGGCCATGGCTTTCGCGCGAATGGCAGCGCGAAATCGAAGAAGAAATCGGCGAAGAACCGTCGGAACCGGCCGAGCAGGTGCGGTGATCACCTCACCGCAAGAGTCGACAATCTCACCCGTTTAATCGCGCCAGGATTTCCGGATCGCGGACATCTGCCCACTCACCCGTGAGCTGGAGTGCCTTCACTTTTTTGCCGGACTGGGCGAGATCGCGGGTCGCGTCGGTGAGTTCATATTCGCCACGTGGAGACGGCTTCAATTTTGCGGTGAAATCGAAAATACTTGTCCGGAACGCGTAAAGGCCAGCGTTATAAAACGGAATAGCGTCTTGGGACAAGCCGCTCCACCTGTCTGATTTCTCGCGAATGTCGACCACGGCCATTTGATCATTTACAAAAACAGCGCCGCCCTTGCTGACGTCTTCGCCGCGCGTGACTGTCAGCATCGCGTCAACATCGTCGGAAAAATTGGCCAGGCGTCCGTAATTCGTCGGATCAACTAAAATGTCGCCATAGGCCAGGATGAATGGACGATCGGTGACGAAATCGCGAGCGAGCTCCACTACGCGGCCCGTTCCATCTTGCACCGTCTGCGTTTTGTACTGAATTGCGACGTTGTAGCGCGAACCGTCGCCGAAAAAATCCTGCACAACATCAGCTCGATAGCCAACCACAACAAGGCAATCGCGTATCCCGGCCTCGCGCAGCCCTTCGACGATGTGCTGTAACACTGGTTTCCCGCGCACCTCGATCATTGGTTTGGGAAAATCGGCTGTAAGCTCGCGCATCCGCGTGCCGCGGCCTGCTGCGAGAATTACAGCTTTTTGGATTTTAGTCACTGTCACAAGGTAGCGCATGCGTCCCGCTTGCGAGAGCTGACACGCAAGCCAGAGGCTCGCGCTACTTTTTTTCCGTAATGATCAGCGCCGGCAAGTTCGCTTCCTTAATTAATTCGGTTACCTTCGCGACGTCTTCCTGCTTGACCTGCGCCCATCTCTTTAACTGCTCGTCGAGTTGGTTATTTAACATTTCAAACACCTCAAGCTGCGGTTTGGTCGGCTCCTTGTCGCCGGACTCGATGACGTGACTAAACGTGTCAAAACGCTCGTTCAACATGTTAGGGAAAGCGAGGTTCGCTTCTGATCCCTTCATGTTCACTTGAATGAGTTTCTGTTCGACCTCGGACATTTTGTGGTCGAGATCGTCTGCTACGGCGAGGGCCGGTTTTAAGCGCTGATCCTCACCGAAACGTTTGTGTAAGTTCTGGATCTGCGATCGCAAATCACGGATTTCATTAACAGCTTGGTGCAGTCTGGAAATCCGATCATTCACTTGCATGGCCAACGTGAATTGCTTTTGCAACGCTGCCTCCTGTCCTTTGTTTCGTGGATCGATGACGAGCTTCAGCGGAGCTGTCTGCGATTTGCCGCCGAGGGTTAGTTTCACCTGGTAATCACCAGGCAACGCCAGCGGGCCCTTTGGTCCTGTGCTCGAATAGAACGCGCCTGGAATTTGAACCGGATCATCGTAACGCAGGTCCCAAGCGAATCGATTCATTCCTTCTTTGGCCGGGATCGTCTTCACGCGCTCAATGCGATCTGGCCATTCGGGCGGTTGCTCGCCCTCCTTCTTCTCTTTGGTGGAAATGTGCCTAACGACTTTGCCGGAACCATCGAGAATATCGATTGTGACTTCTTCTTTTGGCGCGGTCCGGAAAAAGTAGTCGATCATCGCGCCCGGCGGTGGGTTGTCACCTACCGGCTGCCGCTTGTCGAATTCCTCCGGATAATGCAAACGCAACGCGGTCTGCGGTTGATAAAGAACCACGTCCGATGCCGGTTGCGCATTCACTTGTCGAAGGGGCGTCAAATTGTCCAACACCCAGAACGAGCGTCCGTGCGTCGCAACGACCAGATCGTCATCTTTGACGACCAGATCGTGTATCGGTGTTACCGGCAGATTGAGCTGCAACGGTTGCCAGTGCGCACCGTCATCAAAGGAGACGAAAACGCCGAGCTCAGTTCCGGCGTAGAGCAAACCTTTTCGCTTCGGATCTTCGCGCACCGCATGCACGTACGCGCCATCGGGAATTCCAGTCGTGATTGCGCTCCAATTTTTCCCGAGATCTGTCGTTTTGAAAATATATGGTTTGAAATCGTCGAGCTTATGCCGGTCCACGGCTACGTATGCTGTGTTAGCGTCGTTAGGCGAGGGATCGATGATGCTCACGGTGCTCCATTCCGGCATTTTCGGAGTCACTTTTGACCAATGCTGGCCATCGTCAGTCGTAACATGAACGAGCCCGTCATCTGTGCCTGCCCACAATGTTCCCGTGTTTGCGGGCGACTCTGCCAGCGCAAATACCGTGTCGTAGTATTCGACTGAAGTGATGTCGTTCGTTAGGGGACCGCCGCTTGGCTGCTGTTTGGATTTATCGTTGCGGGTGAGATCGCCACTGATTTGTGTCCAGCTTTGTCCGTCATCGGTCGATTTGAAAACGGACTCACCCGCTGTGTAGAGCACATCCGGATTGTGTGGTGAAAGCATCAGCGGCGAAACCCACTGAAAACGATGCGCCAAATCGACGGCGCCATGACCGGCATTATCGATCGGCATCGGACTGACATCTTGCACTTCCTCTTTGCTTTTGTCGTAGCGATTGATGAAGCCTTCGTTGTTCGAATAGATGATATGCCAGTCGCGCGGATCAGGGACGACGAACCCGCATTCACCGCCACCAGCCTCAAACCAATTCTGCCGGCCAATCACTCCTGAGTCCGTGCGACTCGCAATGCCGACATTCGAATTGTCCTGTTGCGCACCGTAAATGTGGTAAGGGAACGCATTGTCCACGGCCACGTGGTAAAATTGTGCAGTGGGCTGGTTGTTTTGAGTCGTCCAGTTTTTACCGCCATCAGTGGAAATGCTAGCGCCGCCGTCACTCGCATTGGCGATTCGGTTCGGGTTCGTTGGATCGATCCAAAGTCCGTGATGATCTCCGTGCCTGGCGGGCATGAGGTTGAATGTCTTTCCGCCGTCGACTGACTTAAAGAGGCCTGTGTTTAACAGGTAAACCGTGTCAGCAGATTTTGGGTCCGCATAAACCTTGCTGAAATACCAGGCGCGCTGGCGAAATCGACCATCGTCATTTATTCGCGTCCACTGCTGGCCAGCGTCGTCGGAGCGGAAGAGACCGCCGTCTTTCGCTTCAATAATCGCGTAGACACGATTAGAATCCGCGCCCGAAACTGCGATGCCGATCCTGCCGAGAATTCCGTCCGGAAGACCATTCCCTTCCAGGCGTTTCCATGTTACGCCGTTGTCTTCAGATCGATACAATCCGCTGCCCGGACCGCCACTGGAGAAAAACCACGGTTGTCGCCGCGCCTGCCACAGCGAGGCGAACACGATGTTTGGATTATGCGGATCGAAAACAATATCGATGCCGCCTGTGTTTTCATCCTTGGATAAAACTTTCGTCCACGTTTTGCCGCCGTCGCTTGTGCGAAAAATTCCGCGCTCCGCATTCGGCCCAAACGCATGGCCTAGCGCCGCTACGAGAACTATATTCTCATTTCGTGGATCGACGATCAGCGCTCCAATCTGGCGTGTATCTTTTAACCCAACATTCTCCCAATTTTTGCCGGCATCGATCGATTTAAAGACGCCCGTGCCGTACGTCGTATTGCCGCGAATGGCAGCCTCGCCCGTGCCAACATAAATCACGTTGTGATCTGATGGCGCCACTGCCAGAGCGCCGACGGATGAGATCGGTGCTTTATCGAAAAGCGGCGTCCAATTACCGCCGCCGTCAATTGTCTTCCAAACCCCGCCGGCAACTGCGCCGAAATAATACGTGTCCGGCTCACCTACGACGCCCTCAATCGCCAGCGCTCGCCCACCGCGGAACGGACCGACTTGCCGCCAGCGCATTCCGTTGAACAACTTTTCGTCGATTGTTCCCGACGGCGTTGGGGAAGGGGAACCAGCCGGTTGAACAGAAGCCGGCGAAATGAAAACAGCCAAAACCAATCCAAACAGCGCAGGAAAACGGTGATGTGGAGCAATCATCCGCCTACAGTGTAAAGCTTGCGGCTTGCTTCAACTGGAATCGCGCAAAGTGCGTGGTGCTTGCCGCAAGACCCAAGCCAGCGCGGATCGGACTTGTTAGATCGGCGCAGACCCTCTAAACATTTGCCTCAATATGGCTGGTGTAAGACGCTCCGCGCTCTCGACACTGTAACTCGATCGCAGGTTCACCATGCTTTTTAATTCGCTCACGTTTGTCGTTTTCTTCGTCGTCGTTGTTGCTCTTTACTGGAGCATTCGTTCCTGGCAGGCGCGGAAAAATCTGCTCGTCATAGCCAGTTACATCTTTTATGGCGCGTGGAACCCGCCGTTCGCAGCGCTCTTGTTCGGGACCACCGCAATGGACTTTTGGCTTGGACGGAGAATGGCCAAAGCCAAAGATCAACATTCCAGACGTCGCTGGCTGGTCGCGAGCGTTTGCATGAACCTGAGCATGCTCGGGTTCTTTAAATACGGAAACTTTTTGCTTCAGAATTTTCAATGGCTCCTCGCGCGAGTGGGGATCATCTATCAACCGCCGCATCTGGACATTTTGCTTCCGGTCGGAATTTCTTTTTACACTTTTCATTCACTTTCGTACACGCTCGACATTTATCGGGGCGTGCTGCAGCCAACGAAATCTTTGCGGGATTTCATTCTCGCCGTCTCGTTCTTTCCGCAGCTGGTTGCGGGTCCAATCGTGCGCGCCGGTGACTTTCTCCCGCAGCTTCTCCATCCGCCTCGTTTAAAAAATGGCCAATTTCTTTGGGGACTGGCGTTGATGACTTTGGGACTGTTTCAGAAAATTGTTCTCGCGGACACGCTGCTCTCTGGCTCCGCTGACCGCGTGTTTGGTTACGCTGGACCGCTAGTCGCTGTCGATTCATGGGCGGGCGTGCTGGCATTTGCCGGGCAAATCTTTTTTGATTTCGCCGGCTATTCGCTGTGTGCAATCGGTGCCGCGTTAACTCTCGGTTTCCATCTCAAGGACAACTTTCGTTTCCCTTATGCCGCTATCGGCTTCTCGGATTTTTGGAGGCGGTGGCACATTTCGCTTTCCACTTTTCTTCGCGATTACCTTTACATTCCGCTCGGTGGCAATCAGGTCGGATCATTCCGTGCGGCGCTAAATCTCGTCATCGTAATGTTCCTCGGTGGACTTTGGCACGGCGCCGCCTGGACGTTTGTTGTCTGGGGTCTGCTGCACGGCTCGTATTTGGTAATCGAACGCATCTTTCGCGTTTCGTTCGAACAAAAGCCATGGGCCAGCACGTTACCTATTCGCGTGCTCGCCTGGTTCGCCACTTACGCGGCAGTTTGTGTTGCGTGGGTATTTTTCCGGGCGTCCGATTTCACGATGGCGAGCCGAATCCTCGGCGGAATGTTCGGCCGACATCCACACGGCGACGCGATTCTTTCCACGCGTGAACTATTGCAAATTGCAACCGTCACCGCCGGTTTGATCGCTATGCATTGGGCGATGCGCGACAACACATTTGAGACGGCGGTAATGCGTCTACCACCCTGGACGATCGCAGCCATCGGCTCCGCGATGATATGTGCCATCATTGTTACTCAAGGAAGCAGTAATGCCTTCATCTATTTCCAGTTTTAAAGAACGCCTGCGGCTGCCGCGCTTGTTCTTCCGCAAACCTTCGCGGGAGGAACAAATTCACGGCGGGCCGCCTCTGGAATTCGAGCGCCCGATTCCGCCTGCGCCGTGGAGCGGAATCGCCATTGTCGTTACCATCGTCGTTATCGTCGCGACAGCGGCATGGGAGTTGTACTGCCGCTCGTTAGGCTATGCGCCAACGCTCAACGATAACGAAGATCTTTGGACAATGAGACGCCAAATTGTTGAGCCGGAATCCATTGTTATTATCGGTGATTCGCGCGCTTGGTTCGATGTTGATCTTGATGAATTTCAAAAAGGTTTGGGAAAACGACCGATCCAACTGGCGATGGCGGGCTCAACCGCGCTACCTGCTTTAGTCGATCTGGCAGGCGACAGAAATTTTCGCGGCACAGTCGTTTGTAGCGTTGTCCCGCATTTGTTTTTCGCACCGCCCGGCTCTCCGCCGATGGACCGCGCTGAGAAAGGAGTAAAGCGGTTTCACAATCAAACGCCGGCTCAGCGTGTCAGCGCATATCTCGCGATGCCGCTCGAAGAGCATATCGCATTTTTGAAACCGGATGATTTGAGCCTCGAAGCGCTTTTAAACCAATTGCCAATCCCAAATCGTCCCGGTGCGTTAGTGTCACCGCGTTTTCCGCCCTACTTTCAAACTGAAGACCGGGAACGTCGCGCGCGAATGTGGGACAAATGCGCTGAACCCGGCAGCGAATTAGCGAAACGGATCCAACAAATTTGGATTCCGCTGTTCACTCCGCCAGCGCCTCCCACTTACATCCCCAAGGACGTTTTTTTCGCGCAAATGAATGAAGGAATCAAAAAACGTTTTTCTGACGTGACCGCGGCCGTTGAAAAAATTCGGTCGCGCGGCGGAAAAATTGTTTTCGTTCGCTTCCCAAACACAGGTGGGCTCAAAGAACTCGAAGATCGAATAACGCCGCGAGACAAGACCTGGGATCCGCTTTTGAAAATGACCGGTGCGCCGGGAATTTATTACTCTGATTTTCCTGATCTCTCCGGATTTAACTGTCCCGAATGGTCGCATTTGTCTGCGGACGATTCGGTGGAATTCAGCAAACGCCTGGTTCCGCATCTGCGCGATGCCCTGAACATGTAGCTACCGATTGCGGCTGCGGCCTTGCTGTCTCTACTTACGCGTTAATCGCAGCCATTTCGGGCGCGCGAGCTTCGACGACGACACCCCCTGTCGAACTGCCGCGAAATCGTCGGGCAGCAAAATACGATCCGATCACGAGCACCGCTGCGAAGAATTGCGCAACAAGCGTCTCGACTGTCGGGAAGACTGCGAACCAGAGTCCCATCCAGCCCGGAATTTGCATTTCAAGGAACGGGATCGGCGTGGTGGGGATCCACTGCGCGCGCTGCATCTCCTGGGCTTGCTCGCCGACCATCACGAGCAGCACGACTCCCAGCAAAATGCCGGTAGTGATTAGCATTTTCCGATAGGGCAGACGCTGCTGAACAACAAATGTAAGCACGGCAACCATACCCGTAAGCGCGAGCCCAAGCAGCGCACCCTTCAAGACAACTCCACCGCCGAGTCGCAAATTATAGCTCTGCAGGAAAAGCACGACTTCGACGCCTTCCCGATACAGCGAGGTGAACCCGAGCAAGATCAAACCCCACCAAAGACGACTCTGTGAAATTTCCGCTGTGCGCGCGTTTTCGAGCAACGCTTTGCGCCGGCGATTATGCGCGCGAATCCAGCCGCCCCAGTAAATTTTGTGAAAGAACCAATTCATGATGACCAGTAGAACAATGATGGCCAGCAAACCGGTGGCAGCCTGAAGATCGAGTGCTGACATATTATCGCTAAGCGATCCAACGATTCGGACGGCGATGCACCAGGTAATGAGGGTGGCCACAAATGCGAAGGCGGCCCCAAAGGCGACAGGCCGACGATGCTCGCGCTTTGGGCCGGTCATGCTCGCCGTGACGGCCGCCAATACCAGGATGCATTCCAAGCCCTCGCGGAAGACAAGAATTCCAATATCCATGAAAGCAACCGTTGAAGTAGTGTTTGGTCGCAGTGGATCAGGCGCGCCCTGTGCCGCAACTGCCTGCCAGATCAGCATCGATGCCACGAACGCCGCTGCTGTGAGAACGCCGATGCGCAAGACGGGCTTCATTTGCGATGTGAGCGTAACACATCGGCCAAACAGCTGCTGTTGATGGATTGCTTTTTTTTAGCGGCTACTTGCGCAGCCAATTTGCCGCTGGCCGATCAGCAATTTACGATCCCGTGACATGCCAAAATACGTTCTTGGTCACCACTTGAAAGGCGAGGGAGCGCGACTCGAATTGATGTCGGAATTATTAGATCCGATGCACCGCCGATACATTGACGCGCTCGGCGTGGTGATGCCAGGCGCGCGCACACTTGAAGTTGGGTGTGGCAACGGGTCGATTTCTGCATGGCTTGCCGAACGTGTGAGCCCCGGCGGAACAGCGGTAGCTGTCGATCTGGATTTATCGCTGATTCCGATTCGCATGCAGAATCTTGAATTGCGTCAGGCCGATATTCTCGCTGGACCAGTCGACTGCGGAACATTTGATTTAGTTACAGCACGCGCTGTTCTTCACCACGTTGCCGACCCTGAAACGGCAATCGTGAACATGATCGCAAGCCTGCGCCAGGGCGGCGCTCTTCTTTTAATCGAACCCGACTTCCTTCCGGTTACCATTGCTCAACCTCAAGAGGTGCGCGCGTTCTGGGACGGCTGGCTGAGGTGGTCACGTGAGCGAGGAATCGATTACCACATTGGGCGGACCCTTGCGCCTCGACTGACTTCGCTGGGATTGGCAAGAGTAAACGGCACAGCAGAAACTGCGATCTATAACGGCGGCTCATTGTGGGCAGAGTACTGGATTAAAACGGTGACTGAATTGCGCGGCGACCTAATAAGCTCTGGCAAAATCGAAGAAGGACTGATCGATCGTTTTCTTGCGTGCTGTTGTAACTCAAACTGGTGGACTCAGACGATTGCTTTCACCGCAGTGCACGGTCGCACTTTAGGTGGCTAAGCCGCACCCACTGGTTGTGATTTTGCGTCTATCGAGTAACTTCGGCGGTGCAACGGCTCCGCGCGTTTACGCTAATCGAGATTGCCCTCAGTATTTTTATATTAATGCTGCTGCTCATGTTGGCGGTGCCCAGTTTGAGTGGGGTGATCGCTAACAGGCGGTTGAAGCAATCTCTCGACAGCTTCAACCAGCTTGTGCGGCAGGCGCAGGAGCGAAGTGTGACCGAACGTCGCGCATACCTGATTGTTTGGGGCAAAAGCAGTGTCTTGTTGCGGCCGGAATTTTTTACAAAAAACGACGAAGAGAAAGCCACGGCAGTGTTCCGCCTGCCAAAGGGAAGCTGGCTGAAGGTCTCGCTGCCGGCGGCATTGACGGGTAATCCTCCTGCTGAATGGATATTCTGGCCTTCGGGGACCTGCGAACCGGCAAGAGTCCAATTCAAAGGTCCCGCCGGCACGTGGACGGCGGATTACTCGCCGCTCACAGCGCAGCCTGAACTTACGCAATATGCGGCAAGGTGACCCCCACTGGAATAATGGAGCAATAGAAAAACGGGGTAGTGAAATTTTCAACACTCCGGCGCTTCAGCACTCCAATACTCGAATCATGCCTGCAAGACCGGTCCGAAGACGCGCGAGATCGAAATACGCGTTTGCTCTGTACGAAGTCCTGCTGGGCGTAGCGATTTTTGCTCTCGGGGTAATCGCGCTGGGACGTGCGGTGCAAAATTGCATCAACGCAAGCTCGATCAGCGCGGAAGAAAATATTGTGCGGCAGATCCTATCAGATCGCATGGCGCAAGTTCAAGCGGCGTCGGTGGTGCCCGAGGCCCAAAAGGAATTCAAGGTCGGAACCAATTATGGGAACGTGATTTTGACCCAGAAAACCGCTCCCGCACCTTTGACCGAGCCTGACAATACGATCATCGGCGGAATCAATCTCGTCACCTTGACTGCGCGCTGGCAGCACGCGGGTATTCCGCAATCAAAACAGATCCAGTTTTATGTGTATCGGTCTGGTTAATTCCATGAAACGGCGAATTGACTCCATGACTTCGGTGCGTGGTGGCGACCGCGCTTTCACCTTGCTCGAGATCATGCTGGCCGTGGCGATCCTCGGAATGATGGCGATCGCAATTTTTCGTTTCGTGCAAACAAACCTGATTGCGGTGCGGTTCTCGGCGGAAATAGCCGCCGCAGACGCGCAGTATGACGGCCTTCGTGATTTGCTGACAACTCAATGGCAAAGCTTGAGCCCGCTTCGAGCAAGAATGGTTGGCGAGCCATTCAAACTTAATGACCGCGAGCGCGATGAAATAAAATGGAATTGCGGCGCTGGCCCCGGCCTGCTTACGCGGTACGCGCCCGGCGAGTTTACGGCTGTGTTGCGTTTGCAACCTAATGACGATCGACTCGACTTGGGCATTTTGCGTAAGCCGGAGGATGAGTCGGATGTTGGGGAAAAAAACGAAACGTGGGTGCCGTTGATCAAAAATGTGGGCAGCCTTGAAATCAGCTACTTTGATCCGAATGCCAACGACTGGTTGCCGCGGTGGCCCGGGGGAAACAAGCTGCCGTCGCTCGTCAAAGTCAGCGTCGGCCGCCCGGATGCAACTGAGCCGTGGGAAGCAGTCATCCCCCTGAGGCGAACCCCGTACTAGCCAACGCAATGCTATGACAAAACTTTCGCCAAGCCGCAAACGAGATTCAGGGGCTGCATTGCTGTTGTCGCTTTGGGCGCTTTTTTTGCTTGCCGGCGTCATATTTGCATGGGCGCTGAATATTAATTCGCGCCTGACAGTTTCTGCGACAGCAAACCGTGTATTGTCTGCTGAAGCAATGGCCTCTTCGGGTGCAGAGGTGGCATTGAACCCCACGATCAAACCTACTTCCGCAAACCTGCACAAGAAAATGGGCAGCGATGGTTACGATGTCGAGATGACTGGCGAATGTGGTCGTTTCAACTTGAACTTGCTGGCTCCGGGCGGAGTAGAGAACCCCGTGCTCGTAGCGGCGCTGCGCCAGTATCTCAACATTAAGGGTATAGACCTGAACGATCTCGACGTAATGATGGATTCTTTGCTCGACTGGATAACGCCAACCAAAGGACTCCATCGATTAAACGCAGCGGAGGAAACTGACGACTATCGTCCGCCGCATATGCCGCTTACTTCCGTGGACGAACTTAAACGGATTGCCGGATGGGCTGAATACACTTCGCATCCCGGATGGGACGAAGATTTCACCACGATCATTGGTGGCTGTCAGGCGGTCGATGCCGCCTACGCCCCGCGCGACGTGTTACGTGCGTTCGGAATTCCAGATGATTTTGTTGATCGCTTCCTCCAAGTGCGGGCTGGGCCGGATGCAGTGGATGGAACAGCGGACGATCCTCAAATGGACCAAGCAACGGCTTTTTCACTCCTTGGCATTCAAGGAGGCGGAGGTGCGCCTGCCCCTGTCCCTGTGCCTGGAAAGGCTGGGACGCCACCGCAGGGTAACGGAATTCAAAGCGTGATCGTGTTCAAAAGCCCGAACCCCGTATTTCGCGTCGTCAGCGTCGGGAAATCAGGCGATGTTACGCGGTCCATCCAGATGGTAGTGCAAAAGCAACTCACGTCAGTTGGCGCCGCCGTTGGGGCAGGAGCTGCGGTCGCAGCTGGCAAGCCTCAAGTGTTCAGTTGGAAGGAGCTTTAGGATCCAGACGGCAATGCCATCAATTTTTATCATTCCAACTTCTAACGGCTGGAATCTTGTTCGCTCGGCCGCGTCCACATCGCCGCCTGACCGCAAAGGTTCGCGCAACAAAGGAATTGAGGGCGAAGCTCCGAAAACTGAGCACAACGGTTCGTGGACGGTCCGCAAACTGCAAACGTTGGAAGAAGCAGTGCCGCTACTTTCTGCCGACGACGAGTTTGTCCTGGGCTTGCCTGTCTCAGCTGTTCTCGCACAGAGGTTCCGTCTGCCGAGCGTCGACCCTGCGGAGTTTCCCGAAATGATTCGTCTTCAGATCGAAAAGTTGCTGCCATTTCCTGCCGACGAAGTAACAAGCGATTTTGAACTGATCGAACAAAGCGAGACTGAAAGCGTGGTGTCTGCGATCGCGATTAGAAACGAGCAACTTGCGGAGATGGCCTCGCCACTCTTGGATCGCGGTTACATTCCGCAGCAGATTACTGTTTATGCCGCGCAGCGAGCTAGCACATACGCGCCCAAGGGCAATGCTCTTCTGATTTATCCCGAAGGCGAGATGCTCGTTTATGCGATGACTGAAAATGGAAAACTCAGCCTGGCGCGATCGATCGAACGTAACGGCGATCACCTCCAACTGGAACTCCCACAACTGCGCATGAGCGCCGAATTGCAAGGCATAGACTCGTCATATCCACATGTTTTTCTGGATGAGACCTGCTACGAACTGCGGGAGACCGTCGAGGGAATTCTGACCAGCCCAACCGAGATCGTCGGAATCGAACTGCCGCCCGCATCGGTCAAACTAAATCTTTTGCCTGAAAGCTGGCGCCGACGACGCCTGCAATTAACGCGACAACTCGAATGGCGAAAGCGGCTTCTCTGGGCAGGTGGCGCTTATCTGGGAATTCTCGTTTTGTTGTTCGCTTATTTGGGTCTGTTGCGGTTTCAGTTGGGACGGCTCGATCGTCGCATTGCGCGAGACGCGCCTGGGACTGAGTTCGTACGCGCGACCGAAGCAAAATGGAAAGCACTCGCACCGGCGATCGATCCCCATTACTACCCGGTGGAAATTCTGCAGCATCTGTTCGAAAGCCTCCCTTCTGCCGACGTGCGAATCACTTCATATAATCAATCCGCGCGTCAGATTTCCGTCGACGGTGAGGCAAACACGGCTGCGCTTGCTTACGAGTTCATCGACAGGATCAAGAAGAACCAGGAGTTGCGAACGTTTCAATTTGATATGGCTGCGCCGAGGATTTTGCCTAACAACCACGCGCAATTTCGCCTCGAGGGAAAACCGAAATGATGCCGGCCTGGTATTTACGAATGAACCCGCGTGAGCGTATCCTCTCGTGGATTGTCGCAGGGACGGTTGCTGTGCTGCTCAATCTTTGGATTTTGAGTTCGCTCTGGGGCGCAGTCGCGAACGCGCAAAAGGAGTTTGGCACCCGACGAAGCAAGCTGGCGGAGCAAGCTGTTTACGTGAATGAGCGCGACACCTGGACGAAGCGCGACGAATGGATGCGGCAGCATCAGCCGACACTCAAAAATCCATCGGAAGCATCCGCGCTGCTTGATCAAGTGAAGGAAGTCGCCAACAAATACAATATCCTGGTTGAAAATCCTGCGATCGGAACAGGTGAGACCACCCCGAATCATCAGACCGTTTTCGCTTCGATCGAAACCAAAAGCCCGTGGCCACCGCTAGTCCATTTTCTTTACGACGTGCAACGGCCGCAGGAATTCGTTGTTTTCGAAAATGTAAATCTCGCGATCGATGGTAGCGATCCCACAATGATGCGAGGCAAATTTAAAATCGCCCGCTGGTTTGCGCCGGGGCAAAAGGAAAGTAATAAATAATCCTGAGTTATGAAATATCGTATCACGTTCGCAACGATCATGACGATCGGCGGAGCAATGTGCAGTCAGGCCGCGGATGTACTTCCGCCGCAGTACAACTTCGATCGTTACGCAAAAATGATGGAACAGTCGCCGTTCGCGATTGCCAGCGCCGTAGCAGCGCCTGCTGCGACTCCGGATTTTGCAAAGGACCTTTACATCGCTAACGCCGCGCGATCGCAGGACGGCGATCTGGTGACGCTCGCTTCGACCACAGATCACAATTTCAAAAAGTATCTTAGCACGAAGGAACCAGTGGACGGTTATAGCATCGCCGGCATCGAGTGGTCCGACAAAGTGGGCCAAACGAAAGTGACGATCGCCAAGGACGGAAATTTTGCGACGCTTACCTTCAATCAAGCGCTACTGTCGCAAGCGGCGCCGGGCGGAGGTGTCCCAGCCAGACCGATGCCTGCGCCTGCGATGCCGGTGCCAAATCCAGCCGGCGTGCCGAATACACATGCACCAAAATTGCCGCCGAACGTGCCGCCGGAGTTACAACAGTTAATTCCTTCGCGGGAGTCGATGCAGCCACGCACTCGTGGCATGATCCAGCGAAGCCCAAAAGGGACGAGGGGATCCGCGGCCGGCGGGAATGATGCAGGTGCGAAGCAGTAGTGCCTAGCTGCGGGCCGTCTGACCCACCTGATGTGAGAATTGAAGCGGCAAAACGCTAACCGCCGCCGAAGTCGTCGTCTGACGTATCAGGCTGACGGTCCGGTCCTGCGGAATACAGGTCGTAGCCGCCTGGATTTTTCAAGCCAGGATTCCGATAAATGTAATCGTTACCCCACGGATCCTTGGGCATTTCCTTAAACAACTGATACCAGCGAGTGGGTCGGGGATCGCTTGACGGCTGGCTGACCAGCGCCCCTAAACCCTGTTCTGAGCTCGGAAAAAAGCCGTTCATGCTCTCGTACAATTGTAATTGTGTCTTGATCGCCTGGAGGTCTGCTTGAACGCGCATGCTTTTAGCGATGCCAGTCGTGTTCCCGAGTTTTGAAATCGCGACTCCCAGAATGATCACAATGATGCTCACGACGAGCATGATTTCCAATAGTGTGAACCCCTGCTGCTTTTTCTTTGTTCTCATCTTCAATTACGGGAGATCTTCCGCCCCGGTGCGGCGATTTATACTAGCTTGATCTTCAACAATTGCTATCAGCATGTGGTTTGCATTAGGCCGACGCAATATTCTCAACATTTCGGCTAATTGAATGTGACAGCTTTACTGTCACATAAGTTCAATTGCCGGTGCGGAGAAGATAATCCGACTTGTCCCAGATGTATTTTAACTGGACTTGCGTCGCTCGGATTGCGGAAGCGCCAGTGCCCCCTCCGTTGGTGACGACTAGATCGTTCGCGCCGACTTTCAAGATGGTTGCCGGCACAATTTTCTGAGCGCGTACCCATCCTGTGTAGGTGAAATGCATCTCAGTCGTAAGGGGCTCGGATTCGCCTCGATAACCAGGATCGGCAAGGTCCGGCAGTGTGAGCGCAACCGGCCCGATGTTCTGGCCGTTGACATAGACTTCGGGCGGCGCGTCGATGCGCGGGTTTGCGATTTCAAAACTCAAAAGCGCGGTGAGCGGCTGCGCTTCAATCGGAAATTGGAAGACGGCGTTTTCCTGCGTCCGACCATCAAGATGCATTGCATCAGCCGCCAGCGTGGCCGTCACGGTTCCGAAATTTTCAACGTCTTCGGGAGGTGAGTGCAGCGCTGGCGCGACTGAGAACGGCTCCGGAATCAGATCGCGATGTTCGGCGTTCACCGGATGAACGACCTCACTGGACGTCATCCAGTCGAGATATGCCGCGCGAATTGTTTTTCCGTCACCGGGAACTTCGATATCGATCGCGGAGGCGCCGGTCATCGGAATGATGACTGAATCCGAGCTGGGCAGATTCATTCCTGCGCCGAGCACCCCCGACCGCAAAATGTGACTGCCAGATTCGTCCCAAGCCACCAATTCTGGCTGCTGATTTGGTTTGTCGTCGAAGAACAATCGAAAAAAAAGAATTTTGTAATCCGGACTGGGTTGAGTCACGCGAATACGAAAGATGCTTTTCGATGCGCTACCGCCTTCGGTGAGTTCGCCGGGTAACAGCGTAAGCGCTTCGACCCAGACGGGGGCGTCTTGTGTTTTCGAATTGCGCGACCTCGTTTGGCGCAAATCGAGCCATGCGCTTGATGGAAGTGGCCTTGCAATCGCGGCCGGTGGCGCGGGCAGAGCCTCGGGCAAAGCTTCCTGTGCGCTTACGCGGCAGACCGCAGCCAAAAAGATCGCAAACGCAGCGCGGGGTAACATTGAGGGGCCGAAACTAATTCAGACCCAGCCTGCTTTGCAAGCTCTGAGTTTAACGCGGCCTGATACTCAAGCTGTGCGTCATCTCGAAAACCGCCGACAAAATACTGAACACAACTAAGCCAACCAGCGCCGCGATCATCACGATAATCACCGGCGGAATAAGTTGCGAGATCACATTGACGGATCGGTCGAGCTCGCGCTCGTATACGTCCGCGATGGCTTGCATGGTTTCGGCGAAATGCCCGGTCTGTTCGCCTACGGCCATCATGTCAGTGAACAAATCCGGAAAGAGCTTCTGCTGCTGTAACGCGGCCGACAACGTGGCGCCGTCGATAACAGCTCTGCGTACCTCGCCTAATTTCGCTTCGAGGAAACGGTTGCCCGCGATCTCAGTCACCAGATCAAGTGAGCGCAGCAGAGGCACGCCGTTTTCCATCAACGTCCCCAGCGTACGCGCAAACTGCGCGTAATATCGGTGGCGGATCACGCGCCCGTATCCGGGAATTAGCAACCGGAAGCGGTCCCAGCCAATTTGACCTTCTTTAGTTCGAACCATGGCACGGAAGCCGAGAATTCCGCCAACTAGTATCAGTATGCCGACCCACCAATAGCCGGTGATCGCATGGTGGACGTGCAGCAAGATGCGCGTCGGCAACGGCATGGCGCCGCCGGTTTGCGCCATGAATCCTGTTAACTGCGGCACCATGAAGGTGATAAAAATCGTGACGAGAATAGCGCCGGCCAGCGCGAGGAATGCGGGGTAAATCAACGCCTGTTGCACGCGGTCGCGCAAATCCTTCGCCTGCATCAGATGTTTTACCAGCCGCAGCAGAATTTGGGGTAACGCACCGCTGGCCTCGCCTGCAGCGACGAGGTTCACATACAGCGGTGGAAAAATCCGAGGCATGTCGCTCAGAGCCTGCGAAAAACTGCGGCCATCGATCAGCGCCTGATGCAGCGTGTGCGTCATTTGTTGGACACGCGGATGTTTCAACCGTTTCCCCAAAACGGACAATCCTTCGTCCAACGTCATGCCGGCTTGCAGCAAATGCGCGAGCTGCTCAGTGAAAATTAGCAATTGCCCGTGCGGAATTTTCAGGCTTTGCGAGGGCGTGCTGATTTCGGGCGAGTTCAGCAGCCGCAATTTTCTTTGAGTTGCGGCGGGCTTGCTTGCTTTTGCTTCTGCGGGCTTAGCCGCTTCTACGACATCAATTCGAATTGGAATGCAGTGTTGCGATTCAATCTGGCGAATTGCAATAGCGCGGTCTGCGCAGTCCAGGACTCCCTCAACTAAACCGCCCTGCGCGTTGCGCGCACGATAAGTAAACTGTGGCATCGGCGGGGAAAATAGTCGGAAACCTCGAATCGCCAAACTGCAATCTGAATTCGACGCCGAACTGGTAACATCAACAAATCATTTCCGCTCACGAACTGTGGCCGTGTCGGATAAAATGTTGACCTAGGAAAAAGTTTTACTTGCCCGTGCTGTCAAAACCTGATAACACCGCCGGCCATGCGATGTCTATTGTGGATCATGATCCTTTCCATTGCGTTCGGATCGCAAACGTTCGCAGTGTTACGACCGCTCGTTCCGGCGAAAACCAGTCCGCCGTTTGGGACCGAGGCGATTGCCATAGGAAAGAGTCTGATCCAACACTCTGCAAAACAGGCGCCTGTCATAGCGCAAAAGTAAGGGCTGCATCAGCCGCGAAACGCAGGCACTCGCCTGCGTAAGGGGAGAATTCTCACCTCCGTTACTGGGCCCTAACAAATCAAAGCTTTGATGTATCGCGGTGAATTGGCCGGCATTTTCTGGCACCGGCCGGATGGCGAGTAACTTTGTCGAACTGTTTGAATGGCTCGTGAGCTCGTGCGTTAAAGCACTTTGCTCGTCGCATCACACCCGCGAATCACAGAGTCGTAGATGCGCGCGGAGAATTTCGCTTTGCCTTCACGCGGACATGCCGCATTACATCTGTGCAAGGATCGCGATCCAATAGCGAATTTGGGTAATCGTCACGGTCGCCCCATTTGCTATGATACCGATTTCAACACGCACGTTGACCCTTTGATTTTCATCGTCCCAATCGGCTTCGACGGAATGGATATTAACTGTGAACTCCCGCGGCGTGTTTTGTACGCTCACGATCTGCGAAGCTATTGAAGCCGTGCCGATCGCCCGATGAAACTGCAGCCGCGTAAGAGGTGGTCCCACGAGGAAAGTCCATGTCTCGGTGGTACGCTGTTGACGCGTGGCTTCGATACAGACGTTGGCTGCCCCACTAATAGTGAAAAGTCGGTTGGCTCCCTCTGGTCCGGCTATAACTGCTTCTATAACTTGCTCTCCAATCGCATCGGTTGTTGGCATTGCAGTACGTCCTTGTAAATCGATTGCATCCTGATGCGCTGGCATTCGGCTGTCAATGTCTACGACAAGCCGAGAGCGCCTTACAATTGAGAGAGGCGGGGGCGGGAATCGAACCCGCGAATAGCGGTTTTGCAGACCGCGACCTTACCACTTGGCTACCCCGCCACCTTGCGAGAGCGGACAATATCGTTGTCGCGGCGCTTGTATCAAGCGCCGAACGTAGATAGATAGGCGTCGCTGCGGCGAACGCTTCTACAAAATGACCTCGCATTCCGCTGATCTACTCGCTCGCGCGCGGAAACGCATTCCCGGCGGCGTGAATTCTCCGGTCCGCGCTTTTCGCAATGTTGACAGTCAGCCGTTTTTTGCCGCTCGCGGGGAAGGCCCCAGGGTCTGGGACGTCGATGGAAATGAATACATTGACTATGTGGGCAGCTGGGGACCGGCAATTCTCGGCCACTCGCCGAAAGTTGTGGTCGAAGCGGTCCGCGTCGCTGCGACGCACGGACTGACTTTTGGAATTCCGAATGCGTTCGAAGTGGAAATGGCGGAGTTGATCTGCGATTGGGTGCCTTCGATCGACAAAGTGCGAATGGTGAACAGCGGCACGGAAGCGACGATGTCGTGCATCCGCCTCGCGCGGGCGTTCACCGGGCGCGACAAGATCGTTAAGTTCGACGGGTGTTATCATGGGCATGCAGACGCCCTTCTGGTGAGGGCCGGCAGCGGCGCGCTCACGCAC
>JBJMXF010000030.1:0-17642 GCA_045809725.1 Candidatus Udaeobacter sp.
TTAATGCGCCACATTCCTTCACCCAAACCGAGCTGCGACTTGGAACAACAATCGCCCGGCAAGTCGTGCAGGCGATTCAACACAGGCAAGACGAAGAAGCGCTCCGCGAATCGGAGGCACGCATGCGCGCAACCGTGGAGCAAGCTACAGCCGGCATGGCCCGGTGTGACGTAAACGGCCGGATCCTTTTTGCCAACCAAACGCTTTGCCAGATGCTTCGTTACACCCGCTCGGAAATAGTCGAGAAATCTTTGTTTGACGTGACCCACCCTGACGACGTGAAGGAGACCGCGCGCCGGTTTGCGCAAATGATTCGGGGAGGCAAACCCTACGAAATTGAAAAGCGCTACGTCCGCAAAGACGGTTCCGTTCTGTGGGCCGATGTCAGTGCGAGCGCCGTGCTCGGGCCCGACGGCAAAACGCAATCAACCGTTTCCGTGATTGTCGATATTACGGCGCGCAAGAAAGCCGAGGCTGCCTTACGACGATCAAAGCAATCGTTGGAAAGGCGTGTTCGAGCGCGGACACTTGAGTTGAATCAATCAACCAAAAAGCTGCAAGCGGAAATGAACCGGCGCAAAGGCCTGGAAGGGGAAATCCTCTCCGTAAGCGATCGCGAGCAACAACGGCTGGGCCAGGAATTGCATGACGGGTTGTGCCAGCACCTGACGGCGGTGGCATTCATGACACGCTCGATAGCGTTGCGGTTAAGAGATCATCGGGTTGTCGACGCAGCTGACATCGAAAAAGTCGCGGACTTAGTTAACAAGGCAGCTGTTGACACACGCAATTTATCGCGGGCATTGCACAGGGTCGATGTGGACGCAGCCGCCCTTGTTATCGCATTGCAAGACCTGGTTGACCGGGAAATTTGGAGAACCCCCTGCCGGCTGGAAATCAAACCATCGTTTCAAATCAACGATGACGCGGTCGCGGCACATCTATACCGAATCGCGAGGGAAGCAGTCATTAACGCCAATAAACACGCGCAGGCACGGCACATCGTGGTGAGGCTGGAGCGAGTTCGGAAGGAGATGGTGTTGCGTGTCATTGATGACGGGGTTGGATTTCCAAAAGAGTTCAAGCCAAACCAGGGCCTCGGCTACCACATCATGAAATACCGCGCCCAGTTGATGGGCGGCCGCATAGATATCGATTCTCCACAGACAGGGGGCACGCGCGTGTCCTGCTATTTCCCGATTAGCCCGCCGGTGACGTCTAAAGTGGCAAATGCCGATCAATTAGCAGGAGGAACGCAAGGAAATTCAACCTCCTCGGTCGCAAGCGATCTAACTTTACGACATCTGGCGCGACAGCGGGCCGCGAATGCGTAGAAGAGATCAGAGGTTTCCTGGTTCTCGTCGGCCCTTATGTCGCAACAAGTTAACCGCGAAGCATGAACGTCGCGCGCTCCACAAATAAGAACCCGAAATGCGACACCCCGGGAGCAAAACGGCTCGTGATCGTTGATGATCACCCGCTGTTTCGGAAGGGACTTCAGGAACTGATTCATTCCGATGACTCGTTCGCGGTATGCGGCGAGGCCGGGAGCGCTTCTGAAGGCATGGAGGTAATCCGCAAGCTGCATCCCGACCTGATAATTGTGGATCTCAGTTTGCCCGGCGCCAATGGCATTGAATTGATCAAGAACATTCGCGCCGAATATCCGAAGCTGCCGATCCTGGTGCTCTCGATGCACGATGAATCGCTGTATGCTTTACGCGCGATGCGGGCCGGAGCCGACGGTTACGTGATGAAACACGAAGCAATGGCAAATGTGGTGCAGGCGATCCACGAGGTATTCAACGGACGCCCCTATCTCAGCCCGGCCATGGCCGCGCAGGTCATCACGAAATTTGCTCATCGCCAGGCCGAAGGCGAAGTGGACGCCGTCGAAAGACTGAGCGATCGCGAACTGGAAATCCTCGAGCTGATCGGCAAAGGCAACGAAGTGCGTCAGATCGCCAAGCTATTGAATCTCAGCCCAAAGACCGTGGAAACGCACCGGGCCCACATCAAAGACAAGCTCGATTTGAAGAACTCGCGCGAAGTCGCCCGCTTTGCGCTGCAATGGCTGCAGGCGCGAGGGGCGTAAAGTTTGGAGTTCCGCCTTCAGGCGGTTCGGGCAGTTTGCGCCTTCAAGCGGCTCGTGCAGTTTGGAATCCCGTCTTTAGGCGGTGATGCTCTCCGAACATCAGACCGCCTAAAGGCGGAACTCCAACTACATTTCGGGCTCGTCCCAATTCTTGCCGTACTCGTGGATCGGGTAATCTCGCCAGGCACGCTTCGCCTCGCTCGCACTTGTCTGCGCCAGATAGTCCGCGGCGCTGCTCCACGGCCAGTCGGTCCAGCGTTTCACATATCCGTGCCGCACCGGATTGTGATGGATGTAATTCAACGTCGCCCTGTAGTGTCGATCCGACCGCATTGCGCGCTCGACAGCGCCGAAGAAAACCTTTCGTCCGCGGGTGCGTTCTTCGCCGTTCCACGCGTGCGAAGTCCGGCCGTGTAGCCGCCCAAGTTGATAGACCAAACGTTTAATGTCTGCCGCCTCAACCAGCGCGTGGTAGTGATTCGGCAATACGGCCCATGCGAAGGTCTGGTTCGCGTGCGCTGTTAACACCGTCAGCAAGTCGCGGACGAAGTTGTCGATACGTGCGGGGCTGTGACCAATGTAATGGTGATGTTCATAACAAGCTGCCGATATGAGAAATCGCAGATGCCCAAAGTTGGGGCGGTGCGGAGGTGAATGCCACGGATAGCCGCGCAGCTTGCGCCATTCCAATAATTCCTCGCGTTGCTTCTGATTGAGTTGACGCCACACATATCCGGTCGCCGACATGATTCAGCGTAGTCGGTACCGCCTGAAGGCGGAACTCCAAACTGCGCCGCTTCCCACCGACGCGTCATACTTTCGCTTTTTTTCGCGCTCAGCGGGCGCATAGTCGTTTGATGGGCACCACCACGCGGCAGGCAATTGAGGAATTGCTTCAGACTTATGGCGAGACCGGCGGAATAAATTATCTCGCTGCCGCGGCTTCCCTCCCCTCGCGTCTGTCGATCGAAGCAGCTTGCACCGAGCTGATGAGCCTGATGTTTCCCGGGTTTCGCAGTGAAGCGCTGGTGAGCTCTGAAGATCTCGCCGATACCACGCGCATTCGCGTCAGACATTTGCACGCGCGACTGAAAACTGAAATTTGCAGAAGCCTCGGCAAAGTTCCGCCCGATCAAGCAACGGAATCGAAAGCCGAAGAAGTATTGGCGGAGTTTTTCAAGCACTTACCGGCGGTTCGCCGAATGCTGTGGACAGATATCGATGCCGCTTACGAAGGCGACCCGGCCGCGACGACGTATGAGGAAATTATCCTCGCTTATCCGTCCCTGGAGGCGATCGCCATTTATCGAATGGCGCATCTTCTCTATGGAAAGGTGCCGCTGATTCCGCGCATCATGACCGAATGGGCGCACAGCCGGACCGGAATCGATATTCATCCCGGCGCGGAGATTGGCTCGCATTTTTTCATCGATCACGGCACAGGAGTAGTCGTCGGCGAGACGACGCAAATCGGGTCGCACGTCAAACTTTACCAGGGCGTCTCGTTTATCGCGCGCTCGCTCGGGGCCGGACAGGCGTTGCGTGGGAAAAAACGCCATCCGACGATCGAAGACGGCGTCTGCATTTACGCCGGAACCACAATCATGGGCGGCGACACCGTGATTGGCGCGAATTCGACGATCGGTGCCAACGTTTTCATGACGAAAAGCGTTCCACCACATTCGCTCGTGTATTATGAAGAGAAGGAAGTTCGTGTTGTGCCGAAACGAAAAAAACGAGGCCGCGATCGCACGCGATGAATTTCAGAACTGAGCGGAGCACAGGCATCCTGCCTGTGGGGCAACCGGGCGTCTCGCCTGGCGAATCGTTTCGAGCACGAGCAGGAGCACGAGCACGACTAAGAGCAGGAGGAAGAGCTGATGATCTATCTTGATTACAACGCCACCACACCATTATGCGATGCAGCGCGCGAGGCGATGCTGCCATATCTCAATCGCCTTTACGGCAATCCATCCAGTGTGCACGCTGCGGGCCGCGAAGCGCGCGCAGCCATTGACGATGCCCGCGACAAGATCGCCGCGCTTCTGCGCGCGAAACCCGGCGAAATCATTTTTACCGGCGGCGCAACTGAGTCATGCAATCTCGGTGTGCTCGGCCTGGCGCGGTCTGGTCCTTCACGCGGTGGTCACATCATCTCGAACAAAGCCGAACATCATGCGGTGCTGAACGCAGTGGAGCATCTTGAGGATCGCGAAGGTTTTGAAGTGACCTGGCTCAACGTTTCCAGAGACGGAATGGTCGATCTCGATCAGCTCGCCGATTCAATTCGGCCGGACACCAAGCTCGTCTCGATCATGACTGCGAACAATGAAACCGGTGTCGTCCAGCCGATGCGCGAAATTTCACGGATATGCCGCGAGCGCGGCGTGTTGCTTCACAGCGACATCGTCCAGGCATTCGGCAAACTGGAAATCGACGTTTCGTTAGTCGATGCCGGCAGTTTTGCCGCGCACAAATTTTACGGCCCAAAAGGGACGGGGTTTCTGTTTTTGCGAAGTGGTTTGCCAATTCAGCCGCTCATGTTTGGCGGCGCGCACGAGAATCAGCGGCGACCGGGGACTGAAAATGTCGCCGGTGTTGCGGGAATGGCTGCGGCTGCCGAGTGGGTGTTGCGCGACGCCGATGCGGAGAGGCAACGCCAAACGCAATTGCGTGACGATTTTTGGGCATGCATCGCAAAGCTTTTCCCAGACGCGCAACAAAATGGCGATCCAATCCATCGGCTCGCCAACACGCTTAACGTAAGTTTTCTCGGCGTTGATTCGGAAACGATGCTAATGGCGCTGGATTTGGAAGGCGTTTGCGCGTCGAGTGGTTCGGCTTGCATGGTTGGCTCAGTGAGGGCGTCGCATGTTTTGCTCGCAATGGGATTGCCGATGGCGAGCGCCAGATCAGCCATTCGTTTTTCGCTTGGCAGACGGACGACCTCGGAAGAAATCGGCAATGCGACCGATGCGCTCCAGCAAATCGCGAAGCGAACCAAAGACGCGCGCGAATATGCCCTCGCTTAGGCAGCTCGAATTTGCATTCCGTAGCACAGACACCTTGGCTGTGGGGCCGCGGGTCGTCTCGCCTGGCGAATTGATAACCGAACCAGCAGGGTCGCCGCAGCGCGTGCGTCCCCTGGCAGACAAGATGCCTGCCAGCCAGACAGCCGAGACGGCTGTGCTACTGCGAACAGCTCGTCAACTCTTACGCTCGTTAGGCGCAAAACGAATCGCGACAAAACTTCGCGTCGAATGGAATTCCCGTCTAAAAACCGCCGCCGGCCGCGCTGATTATCACCAGAAACTGATTTCGCTAAACCCGCGACTGGTTGAGCATCCCCTGGAAATCGACCGGACGCTGCGTCACGAGCTCGCTCACATCCTGGCGCAATTTCGAGAAAAACGTCGGCGCCGCATTTCACCGCACGGACCCGAGTGGCAGCAGGCTTGTCGCGATTTGGGAATCGCAGACGAGAAGCGCTGTCATACGTTACCGTTTCCGGCGAAGCGTTACGCGCGGCGTTACATTTATCGTTGTCCGAAGTGCCGGCGTGGTTTTCCTCGCGTACGCAAGATCAAACGCACAGTGGCCTGTCTCGCCTGTTGCCGCGCGTATAACGGCGGCGATTTCGATGTGCGTTTCCGCTTGAAGCTGGTCAGCAACACCAGTCATTCCGAGCGGAGTCGAGGAATCCCGAGTTATTAGCTCAAGGATGCCTCGCGGGATCTCTCGACTTCGCTCGAGATGACGAGTTATTACACTTCCGGATTGCTTTCGCCTTTCTCAGCTTTCTCGCCCCGCAGTTTCGCCTGGATGAACACGTCGATGTCGCCGTCCATCACGGCTTGCACGTTGCTCGTCTCGGCGCCGGTGCGGTGGTCTTTCACCATTTGATATGGCTGAAACACGTACGAACGAATTTGATTTCCCCACGCGATCTCGCCTTTTTCGCCGTATTGCCGCTCTATCTCGGCTCGTTTCTTATCTTCTTCGAGCTGATAAAGTTTTGCTTTCAACATTTTCATCGCCAGCTCGCGGTTACGCCCCTGGCTCCGCTCAGCCTGGCAGGCGACGACAATTCCGCTCGGTTTGTGCGAGATCCGCACCGCGGTTTCAACCTTGTTCACGTTCTGTCCGCCTTTGCCGCCGCTGCGAAACGTGCCGATCTCGAGATCGGCCGGATTGACTTCAATCGGCGCAGTGTCGGCGATTTCGGGTACAACGTCGACGCTGGCGAATGATGTATGCCGCCGTTTGTTCGCATCAAACGGCGAGATGCGCACAAGCCGGTGCACGCCGCGCTCGGTTTGGAGATGTCCATAGCCGTAGTCGCCTGTCACGAGCAAAGTCGCCGACTTGATTCCGACTTCTTCGCCCTGCTGAATGTCCACTGTTTGCGATTTGAAGCCGCTGCGCTCAATCCATCGCTGGTACATCCGAAGCAACATATCCGCCCAATCGCACGATTCGGTCCCGCCGGCGCCGGAATGAATCGTCACAAACGCATTCGCGCGATCGTTCTCGCCAGACAAGAACTGCCGCAGCTCGAACTCGTCCAGCTTGTGAGCCAGACGGTCATGTTCGGTCACCACTTCTTTTTCCGCCTGCGCGCGATGCGCCGGATCGCTTTCTTCCGCTGCAAGTTCTTGCAGCGCGCTGAAATCTTCGATCTCGCGTTCCAATTCTTGAAATGGATTGATCAACGAACGCAATCGCGAAACTTCCTCGACATCAGCCTGGGCGCGCTCCCGATTCGACCAGAAATCCGGCGCAGCCATCCGCGCTTCGATTGCAGCTAGATTTTTCTGAAGCTGTTCGACGTCAAAGAAACCTCCGCAACTCGCGCACGCGCGACTTCAGATCCTCAGCATCTGGAATGGAGATTTCCGTTGGCATGACGCGAGGATACCTGATTTCGCTTCGAATCGCAAAGGGTAGCGCACGCCTCTCGCCTGCTGGTTTCGGCGTCGCGCCGAAGCAATCTTTTTCTCTCAACCCGCAACAATGAAGATGAATGAACCAGAACAAAGTTCGCGGTCGCGAGGACGCGCTCGCCAGCACGCGGGACGCATGCGCGACCTACTTGCGCGCAGGAGCGACTGGCTTCGCCTTGGCGCGCGGGGCTTCCAGCCGAAAAATCGTTTCGCCTTCTTTCATTAAATCAAGGCGATCGCGAGCAATCGTTTCGAGGTAACTCATGTCTGTCTTGAGCAGGGTCACCTCGTGGGTCTGGCGCGCCAGCAAATTCTGTTGCTCGCTAACCTGTCGCAGGAGGTTGTCGATTTCAGTGCGACTCTGCATCAGCTTTTTGTAGGGCGGCACAAACAGGCTGACGATTACAAGCCAGATGGCAATGATCAGCAGGACGAGGAGAATGCGATTAAGTCGCTGCCAGACGGTGGCGTCGCGACGCGCGCGGAAATCAGCGTAACCGTGCTCCACTTTAGCGGAGTGTAGCGCCGTATACGGCTTTGTCACCAAGTTCTTCTTCTATCCGCAACAGCTGATTGTACTTCGCAACGCGGTCGCTGCGGCATGGCGCACCGGTTTTGATTTGGCCGGCGTTTGTTCCTACCGCGATGTCCGCAATGGTCGTGTCCTCGGTTTCGCCCGAACGATGACTGATCACCGTGGTGTAATTATTTTTCTTTGCCACGTCGATGGTTGCCAGCGTCTCCGTGAGCGTGCCGATCTGATTTACCTTGATGAGAATGGAATTCGCGACGTGCTCCGCAATTCCTTTCTGAAGAAATTTCACGTTCGTGACGAAAAGATCGTCGCCGACCAGCTGGATCCGGGAGCCGAGTTTTTCCGTCAATTTTTTCCAGCCGTCCCAATCGTGTTCCGCGCAACCGTCCTCGATCGAAACGATCGGAAATCGCGCGCAAAGGTCGGAGTAGTAATCGACCAATTCTTCAGCGGTCCTTTCTTCGCCACCGGACTTTTTGAAAACGTAAAGGTTTTTCTCGCTGTCGTAGAATTCGGAGGCTGCTGGGTCGAGCGCGATGAAGACCTGTTCTCCCAGTTTATAGCCGGCCTTCTCGACGGCTGCGGAAATCGATTCCAACGCGTCTTCAGCGGAATCGAGCTGCGGCGCAAATCCGCCTTCGTCGCCAATAGCCGTTGAAAGATGCCGCGCTTTCAGAACCGATTTGAGCGCATGATAAACTTCCGTTCCGTAACGCAACGCTTCGGAGAAATTCGGCGCCCGGCTGGGCATTACCATGAATTCCTGAAAATCGATCGGCGCATCCGAATGCGCGCCGCCGTTCAGGATGTTCATCATTGGCACTGGAAGCACTCGGGCTTCAGGCCCGCCGAGATATCGGAACAACGGCAGGTTTTCAGCGGCCGAAGCCGCACGCGCGACTGCCAGAGAAACAGCTAAAGTGGCATTGGCGCCGAGATTTTTCTTGGTCGGAGTACCGTCAAGTTCGATCAGTTTCTTATCGATGTTCACCTGGTCTCGCGAGTCCAGTCCTTTCAGAATCGGTGCAATCTTGTGGTTAACATTCGCAACCGCTTTTCTCACGCTTTTCCCGCCGAAGCGGCTTTTGTCGCCGTCGCGCAATTCCAATGCTTCATGTTCGCCTGTGCTCGCTCCGCTGGGAACCGCCGCTCGCCCAAGCGCTCCGCTTTCGACCCGAACATCTGCTTCGATCGTGGGATTGCCGCGTGAATCCAAAATTTCGCGAGCGTGAATATGCGTAATACTGGTGCTCGCCATAAGTACCGTGTCGAGTAAAACAGCTTTGGCTTCACGCAGCAAATCAGTATCGGCCGAATTCGTGTATTAAGATGGCCAAGAGAACGGCCGAGAAGCCATGAGAGATTCCGATTGGCAATTTCGTTAAGCCACGCATAATCTTCGCGATGATTCGTTTGCTTGCATCGTCCATGCTTGCCTTGGCTGCCACTATCTCCGCAGTGGCAGCCGAAGAGGGGCAACATCTGTCGTCGGATCAGATGGCAAAAGCTGCCAAGAACGATTCAATTACTGTCCCTACACCCGGTGAGCTGTTCGCTGCGCTTGGGAAAGCAGGCAAAGTAAACTGGTCGTCTCAATATCGCGCGCCAATTCCAACGACCTACGGCAATCGGGCGCAGATCGCCCTCAACCTCGGCGGTTTGATAGCTGATGGTTTTATCGCGGTGGAGGCGAAGGACGGTCAGCAGGTGAAGAACATAGGTTCAGACATTATGAAGCTCGGAAAGGCGCTGGGAGTAAGCGAGCAACTGCTCGCCCGCGGGAACAGCATCAATGAATTTGCCGAGCACAATGAATGGGACAGGCTCCAGGAGGAATTGGAAGCGACGCAAAACGAGGTGAAATCCTCAATGCAATCGCATGCCGATCAGGACCTGGTTATTCTTGTTACTCTTGGCGGCTGGATCCGCGGAACACAGGTGGTTACCGGCGCGATTATGAAAAATTATAATGAATCCGCCGCAAAGGTTTTGCGAGAGCCGGCTTTGGTTCAGTTCATACAGTCGAAGCTGAATGCAATTTCGCCTGAATTACGTCAGGAACCGCTGGTTAAGGACGTAAGCGAACAACTGATGGCAATTCAAAAACTCGTTTCGTTTCCAGAAGGAAAAGCGCCGAATGAGGAAGACGTGAAAAAACTCAATGACGCTGTCGGCAAGTTGATGACAAAAATAGAGAGCAAGGAGTCGCCCAAATGAAATATTGCCTGTCGTCTTTGATTTTGATTTTAGCGCTAAGCGCGAGCGTTGTTGTCCGCGCAGAAACAGACGCTGAAGTGAGCGCACGCAGAGACGCACTCGAGCTTGCGGGAGCATTTGGAAACGACGGGTTCAAGATTCGAGACGGACATTCGTGCGGCGTGCTTAGGGCACACGATCACGCCCTGATCGCGGTGAACCTGTATGCCGGAAATCAGTATTGGTTTTCTGTGGGCACTGCGGAGCCGCTAAAAAAAGTTGCGGTCAGCCTCTACGACGAAACCGGAAATCACATGACCACGGAAAATTTCAGCGAAGGGGACAAAGCCGCCGCTGGGTTCGCTCCGGAGAATAGCGGGCAGTACTTTGTATCCGTCGATTCGCAGGACCAGGAAGGCAGCTTCTGTCTCGTCTACTCGTATAAATAGACGATGCCCGGTTCAATCTTGGAGCAGATGATGATCTCGCTTCAGGTGTTTTACGAAGGTCACGTCCAAGGCGTCGGGTTCCGTTTCACCGTGCGCCACATCGCCAAAGGTTTCGACGTCACGGGTTGGGTGCGCAACCTGCCGGACGGCCGCGTAGAACTTCAGGTTGCAGGTGATGAGGAGGAGGTACGCGCGTTTCTGGAACAGGTCGCTCAAAGCGAACTTCACTCACTGATTCGAAAACAAATCGAGAACAAGTTGAACGAACCAGTCGCAGCGCGCGGTTTTGAGATTCGCCATGACTGATCCAGCCATCGCTGTTCAGGGACTGACCAAGATCTTTCCTGTTCCGTTTCATCCAACCCGCAGAGTTATGGCGGTAAAGGACCTCAGCCTCCGCATCGAACCTGGCGAAGTGTACGGATTACTCGGACCGAACGGCTCCGGCAAGAGCACCACACTGAAAATTATTCTCGGGCTGGTATCGCCAACACGCGGCCGCACCGAAATTTTCGGACGAGACAGTCGGCTCGTTGAAAGCCGCGAAGCAGTTGGTTTTCTGCCGGAGAATCCCTATTTCTACAAATTTCTCACGGGCGAAGAGACGCTGCGCTTTTTCGGGCGCCTTTGCGGAATGGGAGGCGCAACACTGAAGCGCCGCGTGAACGAACTGCTCGATCTTGTTGGACTAAACAAGGGGCGCAAGCGCCCGTTGGGAACGTATTCGAAGGGAATGTTGCAACGTATCGGGTTAGCTCAAGCGTTGATTCATGACCCACGCCTGGTAGTCCTGGATGAACCGACGGCCGGGGTCGATCCAGCAGGCTCGCGCGAAATTCGCGATTTGATCATGGACCTGAAGCGCCGCGGAATCACGGTTTTGCTTTCGTCGCATTTGCTCGCGCAAGCGCAGGAAATTTGCGATCGCATTGGAATTCTCGCCGATGGAGTGATGGTGCGCGAAGGCCGTTTGCAAGAGTTAATCGCAATCGAAAACCAAACTGAGCTTGTGATCGCCGATGCCTCAGACGACCTGATGCGAGAGATCGAATCGTTCATCAGCCGGTCAGACGCGAAATTGCTCGAGCGGCGAAAATCAACCACCACGCTAGAAAGATTGTTTCTGGAATCGACCGGAGGGAACGACAAAAGCTCAACTCGCGAGTGACGAGATAAAAAATCGAAATGACAGACGTCGAAACTTCAACGCTTCAACGATCCAACGCGTCGCTTCCGAAGCGTCACCGCGCTATCTCTCTTTCGCGCATTCTCGCAATCACCAGCAACACGTTGACTGAGCTGACGCGCCTAAAGGTTTTTTACGTGCTGCTGGTTTTCGGGCTGCTGTTGATCGGCAGCTCGATTTTTATGGCGCAATTTTCTTTCCAACAGGAATTCCAGATCCTGAAGGACGTCTCGTTAGGCGCGATCTCAATGTTTACTTCGCTCCTGGCGATTGTCGCTACGTCGAGAATGCTGCCACGCGACATCGAAGACCGCACGGTTTATACGATTCTCGCCAAGCCGGTGCCGCGTTTCGAATACATCGTCGGTAAAATCGCCGGAGTTCTTCTGTTGCTGGCGATTAGCACTCTGATAATGGTCGCGGCGTTCCTGGCCGTGCTCTACATGCGCGAACAGGCAGTGCTGCAGGCTACCGCGAAACAAATGGCCAGCGCGCCGCCGGACCAGCTCGCCGATGCGCTGCGCACCGTTCGCGCTTCCGCGTTCAACATCAATCTTGTTCCCGGAATCATTATCATTTTCCTCAAAGCTTGCCTGCTCACCGCGCTAACGCTGTTTGTTTCTACCTTCGCCACCTCAACGATCTTCACCATCGTGGTGATGGTTTTTATTTATTTCATCGGACACTTGGAAGCTACTGCGCGTGAGTATTGGCTCGCCGTACACGGCAGCGGGTTAGTCACACGCGTGTGTCTTGCGATCGTGGCCCTGCTCTTTCCCGATCTGCAGGCATTCAATCTGGTGGATGACATCATCGCTGGCACTGTCATTTCAATGGCGGTGTTCACGAAGACTGCGGTGCTTGGCATTTTCTACACCGTGATCTACACGTTGCTCGCGGTTTTTGTCTTTTACGGTAAGGAATTATGACGCGAGGGCTGATCGCGCTGGCGGTGTTGATCGTGATGGGCCTGCTCAAATTGCCGGTTGAACGCGATCTTGCAGTCCTTCATCGTCAGGAACATTTTCGCGGCGTCGAATTCAACCTCAATCTTCGCGAGCAACTTGGGCAACTCGGATTCATCGCCGCGCTCAGCGGATTTCGAGCTATCGTCGCCGACGGTCTGTTCATCAAGGCGCATGCTGCGTGGGAAGACACTCAGTGGGGTCGAATGCTGTTGTTGTTTCGACAAATCACCACGCTTCAACCACGGGTGCTTTTGTTTTGGGACACAGCCGCCTGGCACATGGCATGGAACGCCAGCGTAGCGGCGATGAACAATACCAACCAGCCGCGTCAGGCGCTGCGAGTCAAAGCGCAGCGCGAATATTTCGCGCTCGGCAAAGATTTCCTCGAGCGCGGAATAAAAAATAATCCCGATCGCCCGGAGCTCTACGAAGCGCTCGCCCGACTGTACAAGGAGAAATACAAAGACCACGAGCGCGCCGCCGAATATTACGCCAGGGCAGCAACGTTACCGGAAGCAGCGCCTTGGGACCGGCGTTTCTCGGCGTACGAGCTTTCGTATTGCGAAGGTCGCGAGCGCGAAGCGTATGACCGGCTGCGGAGCCTCTATGATGAAGGCGAGAAGGAACGGCTGCCGACATTGATCAAGCGCCTGAAGTTTCTCGAAGACAAACTCGCGATTCCGCAAGAGCAACGAATTCCTGATACGCTGACGAAACGTTAAGTGATTCAATTATTGAATTTCTAACGGTAGTAGCGGCGGCAAATTCGTTTCGTTCACCAAAAGGTTAGGCGTCCGCGTTCTTCCGTTGTAACGTTCTGACTTTTCGGTGGTTTAACAGGGTCGTAATGCGGTTCGCCATTTTCAGTGACATTCATTCCAATCTTGAAGCGCTCGAAGCCGTGATGGCGGACGCGCGTCAACGCAGATGCACGGATTTCGTCTGTTTGGGCGATATCGTTGGTTACAATGCAAATCCAGGTGAGTGCATCCAGCTTATCCGCGAGCTGAACTCCCCGGTCGTGAAAGGCAACCATGACGAACAGGCTACAATTCCCGCGTCATCGGAGCGCTTCAACGAGCTCGCCGAACGCGCGATCGAGTGGACGCGTGAACGTTTGAATGAGCAGGACATAAAGTGGTTGGGCAGCCTGCCCTTGCAGCAACGTGTCCACGATTTCACGATCGTGCACGCCACGCTCGATACGCCCGGGCAATGGGGGTATGTGTTCAATAATCTCGATGCCGTTGCCAGTTTTACGTATCAGCGGACGACGATCTGTTTTTTCGGCCACACTCATGTGCCGATGGTATTCGTGCGCGATGAGGGCGTCCGACGCGAGACTTCTGAACACATTCGCATCGAGCTCGGCAAGAAATATTTCATCAACCCTGGCAGCGTGGGACAGCCGCGTGACGGAAACTGGCGTGCCGGATATTGTATTTACGACATCGAGAACAACCTCGTCGAACTTTTGCGAATAAAATATGATCTTTCTACCACCCAGAAGAAAATCGCGAAGGCTGGTCTGCCGCGGCTCCTTGCCGAGCGCCTTGCAATGGGACGCTGAAGCCAAAAGAGCCGGGTAGGGCGCGCAGTCCTCTGCACGCGCGCCCCAGTTTGCCGTTTCACGACGGGGCGCACGGAGTGACGGGCGCTACCGAGAATCGTTCATCGCTGTCGGAGAATAAATTCTGCGATCGGCAAATCGTGCGGGTAAGTGATCTTGAAATTGAAGTCGTCGTTGAGGACAAGCGCGATTTTGTGGCCGAGTCGCTCGACTGCCGAGACTTCGTCGGTAACGGAAGCGTTTTTCGCGTAAAGATCGTCGTAGGCATCCTCAATCAACTTCCGCTCGAAAATCTGTGGCGTTTGCATTGCGAACAGCTGATGCCGATCCACGGAATCGACGACTAGAAGATCTGCGTTCGCGCGTTTTAGCGTGTCGTTGAGTGGTTGCGCCAAAGCGGCTGCTCCATGGACGCGACACTGTTCGAACGCGCGTTGAATTTGTTCCGGAGTAATCAATGGGCGCGCCGCGTCGTGCACAGCCACGTATTTCGCGTCGCGATCGATCCGACGCAGGCCAGCTCGAACAGAATCCTGCCGACGCTCGCCGCCGGGAACAATCGCGCGGATTTTTTTGAATCCTGCACTGGAAGCGATTTTTCTGATTTCATCGTGCCATTGTTCACGCGCCACGACTACGATTTCGCTAATGGATGTAGCCCGTTCAAACGCACGGATTGCGTGAGTGATCACCGGTTCGGCCGCGATCGAGGCAAACAATTTATCGAACCCCATGCGCTGGCTGCTGCCGCCGGCCACAATGATGGCGCTTAGCATGGCGCAACAAAGAAACGCCCAACGCCCAACATCCCACGTCCAATCTCGAAATCAGAATGCAGCCATTCGGCGTTGGGCGTTGAGCGTTGGGCGTTGAGCGTTTTCCTCACGTTAACTGTTTTTGCACTTCCGAGCTCAGCGTTTTGCCATCAGCGCGACCGCTTGTCTTTGCCTGTAAGACTTTCATCACGGCGCCCATTTGCGCTTTGGATGTGGCCCCCAGTTCAGCAATGGTTTCGCGCACCACTTTCGCCAGCTCGTCAGGGGTCATCCCTTGTGGCAAGTAAGTGTTCAAAATCGCCAACTCTTCTTTTTCCTTCTCAGCCAATTCAGCTCGCCCGCCTCTTTCGAAACTTTCGATCGAATCCTGGCGCTGCTTCGCTTGCTTGCGAATGACCTGAACGGCTTCAGCGTCATTGAGTTCGGCCTCGGCGTCGGATTTAGCGATCGCCGCGTATTTCAATGCCGATTTAAGCATGCGCAGCACGTTCAGTTTCGTTGCGTTTTTGGCGCGCATCGCCTCTTTCAAATCTGAGTCCACACGCTGTTGCAGTGTCATGCGGCACAATTACGACGACGCAACGCAATTGTCGATGTTGTAGCCGTCGGCCTGTGGACGACGATTGAGGCTTCGTATAGCGAAGCGGCTACAGCGCTTCACCGCATTTGCGAACCGATTCGGCGTCACCAACGGAGATAACGTTGATGTCACGGTTCGTGCGTTTCAATAAACCTGCGAGCACGTTGCCTGGGCCAAGCTCAATAAAAAAATCGCAGCCGAGGTCGATAAGGCGCTGCATGCAGTCTGCCCACCGCACCGTGCCAGTGACTTGATCGCGAAGAGTCTCGCGGATTTCCTTAGGCGTTTTTACTTCTTCCCCCGTTACGTTGCTGATCACGGGGAACCGCGGCGCTTGCATCGGCACATCCGCCAGCACTTTCTCCAATTTCACATACGCACTTTCCATGAGCCGCGAATGATATGCGCCGGCAACATTGAGCATCATCGCGCGGCCTATGCCGTGTTCCTTCGCAACACCGACAGCGGTTTCCACATTGGTTAACTCGCCGGAAATGACGATCTGATTTGGCGCATTGATATTCGCGATATCAACATCTTCATCCGCAGCAAGCCGGCGCACATCGTTTTCCAAACCGCCAATCATAGCGGCCATTCCGCCTTGCGTTGTTGCGCATGCTTCATCCATAAATTCGCCGCGCTTTTGCACAAGCTTGAGACCAGTTGCAAAATCGAATGTGCCCGCCGCTGCGTGTGCGGTGAGTTCCCCTAACGAAAGGCCAGCGGCGCCGGCAACTTCAAACTCCCCGACGAGCGCGCGCAACGCTGCCAGCGCCGCCAACGCGTGAACGTAAAGCGCCGGCTGGCAATTTGAAGTCTTGGTCAACTCCTCCAGCGGTCCATTCCAGGCGATGTCGCACAGGTTTCGCCCAAGGATTTCATCGCTCTGACGAAACAAATCCGCTGCGACAGGGTATTGTTCGGCGAGATCGCGTCCCATTCCGACGCATTGCGCGCCCTGCCCGGCGAAAAGTAGTGCGATTTTTTTCGGCATATCGGCAGCTAGTTAATCGTGTTTCGCCGCGACTGCGAGCGTGTTCTGGGGAGCGCACGCTTGTAGCGTGCGGGCGATGGCATTCTGCCATCGCGAACTTTTGAACTGTGCCGCGAATCAAATTCAACTCGTGCCAAGGGAAAGTTCGTTGCGGCAGAATGCCGCAACCAGCACGCCACAGGCGTGCGCTCCCCAGAAATCGCTTGCGGAAGAAAGCTCTACTCGCCAGCGTAAATCCGACCGGGAACGTTAAACTTCTTCCATGCCATTCACTACACGCGAGATCGAATCACCGGACCCGGTTACTCGTGTAGCCGCAGCTGACGCGGCACTCCGCGAGTCGGGGCAGGACGATATCGGTGAAAAGATGGTGCTCAACATGGGGCCGTCGCATCCAGCTACGCACGGCGTTTTGCGGCTCGTGCTGGAGTTGGATGGTGAGATCATCACTAAAGCGACGCCGGATATCGGTTTTCTCCATCGCGGCGACGAGAAGATCGCCGAGAACATGCAATACAACCAGTTCGTGCCGTACACCGACCGGCTCGATTATCTCGCGCCGCTCTCGAATAATGTGGCCTACGCGCTCGCGGTGGAAAAATTAATGGGCTGGGATATTCCGCCGCGCGGAAAAGCGATCCGCACGATTTGCTGCGAAACGTCGCGCATTTCCTCGCATCTGCTCGGGATCGGCGCGATGGCGCTCGATCTCGGCGCGATGTCGGTCTTTCTTTACACCTTCACGGAGCGGGAAAAACTCTACAACCTGTTTGAGCTCTTGACCGGCGCCCGGTTCACCACGTCCTACACTCGAGTGGGTGGACAAATTCGGGATCTTCCAGAAAGCTTTATCCCCCAACTCAAAAGATTCCTCGACGACTTTGGCCCCAGTCTCGACGAATGCGATAGCTTGCTGACCCGGAATAAGATTTTTGTCGATCGCACAAAAGACGTCGGCATCATCTCGAAGGAGCGCGCGATCGCGTATGCGATTTCCGGGCCGAACCTGCGGGGAAGCGGAATCGAACACGATTTGCGCCGGAAACATTCGTATCTCGACTACGACCAGTACGATTTCGACGTGGTCATCGGCAGCGCAGGCGATTGTTACGATCGTTATTTGGTGCGACTCGAGGAGATGCGCCAGAGCGCGCGAATCTTGCGGCAGGTCATCGATAAACTCCCGAGCGGTCCCATCAATGTTTCGAACTGGAAAAACATGACTCCTCCGAAATCGCGAGTGATGACGAAGATGGAAGAATTAATTCATCATTTCATTGTGGTAACCGAAGGGCTCGATGCGCCGCCGGGCGAAGTCTATTTCGGAGCCGAAAATCCCAAAGGCGAGCT
>JBJMXF010000031.1:0-16586 GCA_045809725.1 Candidatus Udaeobacter sp.
CGGCGTATTCAGTGCTGGGCAACGAGACCTCAACAATTTCCGCTCCGAGGGAATTGAGCTGTTTGATCGCTGCATCGATTGCCGCTCTCACCTGCGAATCGATTCCTTCGATCATGTATTCCTTCGGCAGTCCGAAGCGAACGCCACGCAGATCATTTCCAAGCCTCGCTCCGTAATCCGGCACGGGCTCGTTGAGCGATGTAGAATCTTGCGGATCGTGACCCGCGATAACGTTCATGATCAGCGCAGCGTCGCGGACAGTTTTTGTTACCGGTCCAACTTGATCGAGTGAGGACGCAAACGCCACAAGGCCAAAGCGAGAAATTCGCCCGTAAGTCGGCTTGAACCCGACTACACCGCATAGCGCAGCCGGTTGCCGAATCGAACCGCCGGTATCGGATCCGAGCGCGCCAAAGGCTTCATCCGCGGCAACGGCTGCTGCCGAACCGCCACTGGATCCTCCCGGCACACGCGACAGGTCCCACGGATTCCGCGTCGATTTCAGCGCCGAATTTTCCGTGGACGAGCCCATGGCGAACTCGTCCAGGTTGGTTTTGCCGAATGGTATGGCGCCCACGGCGCGCAATTTTTGAATCACAGTGGCATCGTACGGCGCGTGATAGCCGTTCAAGATTTTCGACGCGCATGTGCACGGCTGATGCATCACGTTGATGATGTCTTTGATCGCAATCGGAACGCCGCCGAGAGGAAGATCGACGTTTGCCTGCTCCGCCTCTTTCATCGCAGCTTCGATATCGAGTGAAAGATATGCACCGACATCTCCGTCGACCGCTTCAATGCGCGTTCGCAAAGCCTCGATCACTTCGCGCGGCAAAACTTCGCGGCGACGCAACAACAACTGCAGATCGGCGATGCTCAGGGCCGTCAACTCGTTCCCGATCATTCCACCACTTTCGGAACGACAAAAAGGCCATTTGCCTGCCGTGGCGCATTCGCCAATGCCTGCTCCGCTGTGAACCAATCGCGCGGCGCATCCTCGCGGAACACGTTAAAAACCGGCAGCGCGTGCGCGGTGGCGTCAATGCCAGTGACATCCAATTGTCGGAGTTTTTCGACGTACCTCAGGACGTCATCGAGTTGTTTCTGAAAAGTTTTCTCCTCGTCTTCTGTGAGATTGATCCGCGCCAGTCTTGCGACGTACGCAACATCGAGATCCGAAGTTCCGGCCATGTGAGACGCTCAGGGATGCAAATGGCTGATGAGCAACATGACCGCGAATGCTAACGCGACTAGAAGAATCAGAAAAACGAACCGCCCCTGCCGACGCTCTTTGCGCATTGCACGAGGGCGCCTGCTCCTGCGATCGGCGTCTAACATCTGCGGGGCTTCCATTGCGATTGAAACGTGAAATCGCTTTTCGGCTACGTTGCTAGTTGCGCTGCGGTCCGGCTTTCGCGCTGGAGGTTTTTTCTGCACAGGCGCCCGCGATTGCGTGACGACACGCTGCAGGCTTTCGACTTTTTCACGCAACTCAGCCTCTTGTTGCGCTATTTCTCGTTGCTTGCGGCGAAGCGGCTGAACCGATTTGCGCGAACGGCCAAACATTGCCATCACCGACTGGCCAGCCAGGCAAAGATGGCGATGGCAATCGCGGCAAAAATGATCAGTGGCAAAGTGAGCGCGAGGCCTATCTGCAACCATTGGGAAAATGAGCGCCCATCGGTGTTTTCGTAAGCCCCCGCAGTGGCGTCGGGCAGCGACTGCTCGCCATTACCGCTGCCGCCTGCTTGCAATCGGCTGCGGTGTTCGTTGTACTCCCTGCGGGCGTCATCGACCGTGCTCAACGCGCGGCTCAGCTCTTTGTGCAAATCCGATGGATTCCAATTCCTCGGATCGATCGCTTCGACCAATTCCAAATGTTGGGAGAAACTTTCACGGGCCACACGAATTTGCTCCAGCCTGCTTTGCGCGTTGTACGCTTCGCGTTCGAGCACAACCAGCGCGCGCGCCAGTTTATCAGTCATTTCACCGCGGCCCTGTTCCAATTCGTCCTGCCGACGGCTTAGCTCTTCCAGTTCGCGTTTTTGTTTCTCGATCTGCTCCTGCTGGCGCTTCAGTTGGAGCAGTTGCTCCTGCGCTTTTTGCACCTGATTATCCAGATGCTCGGAAGACGGCTCTTCCTCACTCAGGTGGAGCATTTGTTCAAGCGGTCGAGGGTTTTCTGCCATGACAATCGCGTCGCCGTTCAGGTGCGTCGTAGCGGACATTAAGTGGCTCAATCGAGAATTCCAGAGATTTCCATCTATGGCGCACAAAAATCTCTCGAGGAAGAATTTCGTGCAATGTAAATCTCAGGGGTGCTGTGGCGCTGTCGCGTTGAGCGGAGCGAAACATTCTGACTGTTCTTTTGCGGATTGATGCAAAGCTAATCGCAAGGTTGAAATCTTAACCTCGCATGTTTCATCCGCTGCGTTGCAGGTGGAGACAAAAACCAAGCTTGAAGCGCCCAGAGAAAACCCCAAACTCAGACGCCGACAACCACCCGCCTGTAGCTTAGGCAAACCGAATCATCGGCTGACCCAAACAATAGCAATTTAAAGTGCTTACAGCGTGATGTTAGATTCTGTACCTACCGCCAGCAGCACACATCAACGCCGAACGTGGTTGGACTTCCTTTACTCAAAGCTGACTTCGCGGCACCTGTCACGGGGCGAACGTCTCGTTTTGGGAGTGATATGTCTCTGTTCGTTGATCCTGTTTGTTGCTCTTCAACACGGCCGATTGTTTCTCGGCGACGAAATCGGAACGCTCAGGTTTTTGAAACAAACGCCAACTTATATCCTGACGCATTTTCGTCCGTTGCTGACCATGAATTATTTCATCTTATTCGAGAAAGGAGTCGCCTCCCTTTGTGGGGCAACAGATTGGCGATTGACTCTGTTACCGATAGGAGCAGCCATTGCAGTAATTCCGCTAACCGCCTCGCTAGCACTTAAGCTGACCGGCTCGACCCGCACAGCCCTGCTCGCTGCCGGTCTGGTGGCGTTCAACCCTTACCTGGTCATGCTTGGTCCCACGATTCGCGCCTATTCACTTCTGGCGGCATTCAGTCTGCTGGCAATCAATGAATTTTTTCATTGGCGACAGTGGCCGGGCTGGTGGAACGGGGTGCGATGTGCTGCTGCAGTGCTCTTCTTGCTACTCACACATTTGAACGGCATTTACATAGTCGCGTTCCTGATCTTATTGCTGCTCGTTCAAAGTCTTTCGGGTATCAGAAGCTTTCTGTGGGAGACCAGGACTCTTTTGATTCCGTTGGCCGCGGTGGCGATGATCGTCTGTCTGGCATATTGGCGTCTTCTCCCCGATATGACGAGGAGTAACAAAGAGTGGGGAGGAGGCTATACACCGGCAACCGTTTTGGGATATAGCATGGGATACACTCCGCAGGTCTTTACCATGTACATGGGTAATAGTTACGCTGCGTTTTTGGCTGTTCTATTGCTATTGGCGGGCTGTTGGTCGGCAGCACGAGGCAAGCAACCGCTTCTTCTGCTGTGCGGCGCAATCATTGTGGGTCCGATTCTCATGTCTTTGCAAGGCGTTGAAGTTGATGCCGGAGCGTTCGCTCGTTATCTGATCTTTTCTCTCCCTTTGCTTCTGATCCTCATAGCTGAGGGAGTTGACTGGGTTGCGACACACCTACGCTTGCCATCGGCCGCAATTGCAGCCTGGGGTCTCACAGTGCTGATTGTTGCATGTTGGACGCCCTGTATTCATGCGCAATTTCTCCACCAGACACGATGGCCATATGCCGAGGTGGCCAGATTTCTTCGTGCGCAAATGCAGAAAGACGATGTGATCGTTGCTGGATGGAACGTCGGCTTCACACTTTCGCAGTTCTTCGAGCATCCTGAAGATCGCATTCTGCTCCCTAACAAATACGTTAGCAAAGTCAGTAACAACCTTGATGCGCCTGCGCCGGGCAGGGTCTTTTATGTAACAGGGCGAACCCGCCTGCTACCACCGTTTACACCTGCCGAGGCCGCTGAGATGAACAGACGTTTTGCGCGCGAGGAGCTTGTGATCGGCGCCTTGGATGATACTGCGCCAGGTTCGTTCCGAGGCCGTGAGGCACTTGTTCAAGATTTCGGACGACTAGAAGTTGCAGTTTATCGTGGCGACACCGCGCGCGCGTTGCTCCAGCAATCGCGTGAAGATCTGTTACGCCGAACGGCAGGGCGTATTTACCCATCTTTTCAGGGCGACTATCAACTACTGGCCTTGCTGGAAGAACAGCTACCCTCTGGTCAGTCGGCAGATCATTGGCGCTTGTTCGCCGAACGTTGCCGCGCTGAGGATCCGGTTATGCGCGAGATTCCGCGCCATTTACAAAAGATTGCGCAATCGCTGCCATTTCCGTGAATGGCGGCTACAAAGTCTTTGCCGAGTAGACATTTCGAAGCGTTAGCGCCCGGGCATCATCTCTAGCAGGAAACCCCTGAAATATTCGGTTTCAGGAATGGTCGGCAGAACGGGATGATCCGGCGCCTGTTCGAAGCGGCGCAGGCGACGCGCTGAACGACGTGCGTCCACCAGCGCGTCTGTGATTACTTGCGAAAATGATGCGTGATCTACGTGATGCGAGCAGGAGAACGTCGCTAGTAAACCATCTTTCGATAAGAGCTTGAATGCACGCATGTGCAGTTCCCGATACCCGCGCAACGCATCGCGCAGGCCGCTCTTCGTCTTCGTAAACGAGGGCGGATCAAGGACGATCAGGTCATACTGTGCGCCTGCTTTTTCGGCTCCGCGCAAGAATTGAAATACATCCTGCTGCACCCAGGCGATCTTTAGCTCATTACGCGCAGCGTTTCGTTTCGCGGCGGATATGTTCTCCGAATTTTCTTCGATACCGGTTACTTCGGTGGCGCCGGCGTGCGCACAGGTCAATGCAAAGGCGCCTTGATTTGTAAAGCAATCCAGGACGCGCCGGTTGCGAGCGTAATCCGCGACGGTTCCGTAATTATGCTTTTGATCGAGATACAAACCGGTTTTGTGGCCGCGCAAAAAATCAACTTCGAGCTCCACGCCGTCGACTTTGATAGCGACTTGCGCTGGCGTTCCGCGCAGAACGCCGCTGCGTAATTCCAAGCCCTCTGCCTTGCGAACAGGTGCGTCGTTTCGTTCGACAATCGCGATGTCGCCGAAGAGATCGACCATCGCATTCACAATCAAATCCTTTCGCATGTCCATCGCCAGGGTGAGCGTTTGCAGGACGAAATCCTCGCCATAACGATCGATAGTCACGCCTGGAAGACCGTCGCTTTCGCTCCATACGACGCGGCGCAGCTTTGCGCCGATGTTGCGGCGGTCTCTGTATTCGGAAGCCTGTTCGATGCGGCGCCGGAAAAAATCCTCATCCAGATCCTGTCGTCGTCGTGAGAAACGGCGCGCAACGATTTGCGATTTCGAATTGTAAATCGCGCTGCCGACCAAATGATCTTTGCCGTCTTTAAGCGAAATCACATCGCCATCCACAGGATTTCCGAAAACTTTGAGCACTTCGCTGGAAAACACCCAGTCGTGTCCATGCAAAATTCGCGCTCGCGGTTTGATGACGATGCCTGCCATGAAAGAGGAATGCTTCGCGAAATCTTTAGAGGACGCGGTTCGGGACTAGTTGGACTTGGGAACTGTTTCGCTCAAGGGTTTGGTATTTACTTTTAACACCGCGAACTCGGAGTTCTCAAAAACGTTTGAAATAGTAGCGGGAATTTCTGCCGGAAGCGGATCAGATAACTTGCGCACGAGGATGTAGCGAATTCCGACCTCGCGCAAAAACTCTTCCCGGATGTTTCCCTGATGCCAGGCTTCCCAAAATTTCTTTTCAGCAGCCTCCCTTCTCATGTAGTCGCTTCGTGCTACCGCTGTCTGGGCGAAGTAGCCAATCGGCACCCGGCATTTCGTCAGTGCAAGAATAGGTGCGATCAGGCTGTTCGCAGTCAACACGACCTCGCCGGGGTGCGCGTCCGTTTGCAGGAACTGCATGGCCGCCAAGGTTTGCTGATCGTAAGTTAACAACTCTTCGCCGAAAGGTTTTCCAGCTCTGAAGAAGTCACGGGGATCGCGCCAGACTACGAAGTGCTGCACCGTCGCAGGTAAACTGAGTCCTGCCGCAGTAATCATTATTCCTCCTGCGGCGACTGCAGGAGACATCTTTCGGCGGATAGCCCATTGGTAGAACGTTTGAAAAACTTCAACGGCAAAAATCCATGCGACGTATTCGCTTTGTACCAGAAACGTGCTGCTGATCGGGTTGTATTGAAAAGTCCATCCTGCGGGCGCAAAGCTGCACGTGAGCGCGACGATCACGCCGACCACCACAAATATTCCAAGCAAGAACCGGAGAGCGCCCTCTGGTTTTGGCCGGAATATTGCAGTGAGGATTGCGGGAACGCCAATGATCCGAAGCCCAAGGCAGCCCACGAGAAAAATTGGCACGGCTACAGCCGCGAAAGCAAGAGGGCCGCTCAACCGCTTGGCCAATCCAAGCGTCTGCATCGCATGCGACACATAAAGCCATGGCTCGAATACCGTGACGATCTGCGCGTTACTCCTGTTCTTTAGCAACATCCAGCAAACCAGGGGAATCGCAGCAATGGCAGTGCATCCGGCGACTTTGAATACGTCAGCTTTGGAAAAGATGATGAGATAAACGATCGCAGCCAATGCCAGGCTGCACATGAGCTGCGCCGCAATCAGCATCTTGACTTCAATTAATGCGACAAACAGCAGCGCAGTAAGCAAAAGCCACGCTCGGCTGCGCTCGCGCATATAAGAATCAAAACAAAATAACCCCGCAAAGAGAACTCCCAGCGCGGGCAGAATTGGATTGAAATAGAAGAGAGTTACAACTGCCGGCGCACTAAAGTAACGCAGAGACCAATCTCCTTTTTCGCCCAGTAGCAAACCGGGAACAAAGGAAAAGTCGGCGCCGAAAAAAACGAGAAACACGACGAGTGCGCCGAAGTATCCCGACCGCAGCCAGTTTCTTGAGAAGCAGAAAACACTCAGCATCGATAGACTGACGAACAGAGTCGGGACAAGACGGACTGTAAGATCACGGGGGTTCAGGCCGGTTACCGTGGCGAACATCGCAACCGCAAGATCCATCCCGTAATGGTACGAGAGCGGGTGCCCGGCAAACACTGGCGCTTGCGGCGGTACGGTGTGCGTCAATTCGTTGGCGATCGCGATGTGAAAGAGCACATCAGATACCGGATAAACCCGCATCGTGCCATCCGGCTGCCACGTGAAATTGTTGTAATACAGGGGCAAAAATGCCAACGCGATAATGCCAAGTGCCAGAACTCCTGCTAAAACAAGGATGGACCTGTCGCGGGACGGTATCGCGGGTTGGGAAAGTGCCTCAACGCTTGAAGAATTGGTTAAAAGCGATTTGCGTTTGCTAGTCAGGAGCCAAACACAAACGCCGACAGCGGTCAGCGGCCAAAGAAGATAGAAACGCTCCTGGTGGGCAAACGTTATTAACCAGTAAACGAGTCCGCTCACTACCAAGCCGAGAACACAAGCCAAGGTTACGTCTTCCAAGGGACGCAACGTACGTTTAAGGGCGATTAGCAGAAGTTTGCCTGGCACATATGCCAGCATGATGACGGCGACAAAAAAGAGGCATGCGCCGAAGAAGATTTGCATCACAGAATTAAACTTGCACCGCCTGACCGGGAACAGACTAGCTCATCCAGCAAAGCGTCACGCAAGGCAAAATGGCGATATCACGAGCGTTGCTTTGACGAAGTGCCGGTTGTCTCATACCATCGGAGCCTTTGCTGAACATGGACTCAGCGTTGCAATCTGCCGAGCGGCGTTCGATTTCCGTAGTCACGCCAGTTTACAATGGTGAGGCTTCCATAGCTGAATTGTGCCGGCGTCTAGGCGAAGTGTTGCCGCACATCGCGCTCGAGCACGAGATCATTCTGGTGAACGACGGCAGCCGGGACCGAAGCTGGGATGTAATCTCCGAACTCTCTTCGCGCTGCCCGGCGGTGCGTGGCTTCAATCTCATGCGCAACTACGGGCAGCATAATGCTCTGCTGTGTGGCATTCGCGCGGCAAAATACGACGTAATCGTGACGATGGATGACGACCTGCAACATCCACCTGAAGAAATTGCGCAACTCCTCGCGCGCCTTGATGAAGGATTTGACGTCGTTTACGGCACCCCGAAAGCCGAGCAGAACGGATTCCTGCGGGCTGTCGCGTCTCGCATTACACGCCTGGCGCTTAGCACCGCCGTCGGAAGAGATGTGGGGAAAAACGTAAGCGCTTTCCGCGTCTTCCGCAGTCGATTGCGCGAAGCATTTGCTGAATATCACTCCCCGTTCGTTAGCATCGATGTGCTACTGAGCTGGACTACGAGTCGCTTCGGCGCGGTAGCTGTCGATTTCCGGCCACGTCATGCCGGGCCATCAAATTACACTCTTGCCAAGCTGGTTCGCCATGCGCTTGACGTGATGACCGGCTTTAGCACGCTCCCGTTGCAGCTTGCAAGCATGGTTGGTTTTGCCTGCACATTGTTTGGCATGGGCGTTTTGATTTATGTCATTGGCAGCTATCTGTTTCAGGGGAGTATCCCGGGATTTCCGTTTGTCGCCTCGCTGATTGCCATCTTTTCCGGCGCACAGCTTTTCGCTCTCGGCGTAATAGGCGAATACCTCGCGCGTATTCATTTCCGGATGATGAACCGGCCGCTGTACGTTGTCCGAAGTGTCAGCGGCGAAGGAAAATAATAGCGCGTGACGGGAACGACGGTTGCAGAACTCCATGTCGCGTCACTGGAAGATTTGAAGGGATCGCTGTCGCGTCTGACGCACAAGCCTCTGGCTCATTTGTCTTATCTTACAGCCGGCCAACGCGAAGCGTACTGGCTGGACGAGCTTGCTCAGGACTTGGCAGATGAATCGGCGCACGTGTTCGTGTCTCGATGCTCGGGACGGATTGAAGCTCTAGCGTTGTGTATTGATTCGCCTTGGGACACGCGGGTAGTGAAGCGCCGGATCGCCATAGTGAAGCATCTTGCGCACGCTGACGACGCCCCAGATTCGAAGGCGCTGGATGATCTTCTTACCGAAATGATCGTGCACGCCGCTAGTCGCGGCGTGGAATGTTTAACATGTAAAATCCACGCTCTCGATTCCGCCACGATGCGTGCACTGGAGCGGCAGGGTTTTTTGCTGATGGACACGTTACTGGATCTTGTGTTCGACTCATCGCGTACGCCTTTGGAAAACATCAGGCTGCCCAAACGCCCGGAGCGTTTGCACACTCGCGTGGCGAGATCTGAGGACGCGCCTGAAATTCTCGCGCTCGCCCACAAAGCATTCGCGAACTATTTTGGCCGCTATCATTCAGACCCCAAAATGCCGCCCGGGACAGGCGCAAAGGTTTATGATCAATGGGTGTGTTCAGGTTTTCAGGGCTGGGTGGATTGGACAGTTGTGGCCGAGATCGAGGGTAAGATTGTAGGTTACTCTATGTGGAAGAACGCGTCTGCTCTGGAAACCAAACATTGCGTGGACATCGCGCATTGTAATTTCGGAGCGATTCACCCGAAATTCAGTGGCCGGGGAGTTTATGCGGCGCTCAAGCTTGCAGGGATGCGAATTGCAGAAAGTTTCGCGAAACATTTCGATCTCGCGACCCACATCGCCAACTATCCCGTGCATCGCGCGACGGCGAAACTCGGCTGGAGAATCGCCGGAGCGAGACATTCCTTCCACAAGTGGCTTTAGACTAACTGCCGGAATGATCGCACCACTGGATTCGAGCATGCTCGGCGACCTGAGCCAAGCGTTGCCGCATTTTGCTCACCTTCCGCTTGCTCACTTACATGATTTGAGTTGCGAGCGACGCCGGGCTTACTGGCTCGACGAAATCAGCCAGAGTTTAGCGAAGGAAGCGCCGATCGCCTTTCAGTGGGTCGCTTCGGGAACCACCAAAGGATTCATCATCTATAATGATTCCCCTTGGGACAGCGAAATAACCGGATGCCGAGTAGGAGCCGTTGAGCATATTGCTGTCGCTGCTGGTGATGATTCCGGAACGGAAATCCTGCAGGAGTTACTCGATGAGCTAACGCGAAGTCTCGTCGATCGAGGAACACAATGCGTTGTTGGCAAGGTTCATTCTAACGAGTTGCCGGTGATTCACGCGCTGGAACAGCGCGGCTTTCTGCTTATGGATACTTTGCTGGATTTCGTTTTCGATTTTTCCCGTACGTCCTTGGAAGAAATCAATCCTCCCAAGCGAGATAAACAATTGCAGATTCGTCATGCAGAACCGGCCGACCTGTCAGCGCTCATGGCGATAAATGAGAAAGCATTTACTGGGTATTTCGGGCGGTACCATGCCGATCCTCGAATGCCGCCGGGCACAGCCACTAAAATTTATGCTGAATGGGTTCGTTCCGCGTTTCAGGGCTGGGCGGATTGGATTCTGGTGGCAGAGGTGGAAGGAAGAATCGCGGGTTATGGTTTGTGGAGAAAACCCTTGGAAATTGAGGCGAGGAATTCGCTGCGTGTCGCCCATTATGATTTAGCCGCGATTGATCCTGAATTTGTCGGCCGTGGTTTGTGGACGGCTCTTATGTTCGATGGCATGGGTATCGCCCAGAATTACGCGCAATATCTGGTTGGGCCGGTACACGTCTGCAATTATCCAGTGCAGCACACGCTGCAAAAACTTGGTTGGAGGATTTCCGGCGCGCGACATTCTTTTCATAAATGGCTCAACCCGTAAACGCGCGCTGATTCGAATGCTGCCTGGGCCGAGCACGTGGTTAGTCTGCTAAACCCAAAGTATTGAACCAGCTTTAGCAAACCGACATGCAAATCGATTCTGGGTTGTTAGGCTGGTTGAAAATCCCGTCGATCTACAACGCATTTTCTGCCGCCGTTGGTGGAAATGTACTGCGCCGCAGTCTCGTTCAGAATCATGTTCGTGCAAAACCTGGCGATAAAGTGATCGATATCGGCTGCGGCTCGGCGGAAGTGCTCCGTTACCTTCCGAATGTCGAGTACATAGGGATCGACATCAGCCCAGAGTACATTGCGTTTGCCAGGCGAACTTATGGCAACAAGGGGACCTACTTAGTCGGCGACACGCAATCATTCCGAGGCGATCCGCGATTTAAAGACGCGAACTTAGCGATCGCGTTCGGACTTTTACATCACCTGGACGATGAAGAGGCAATGCAGTGTCTTCAATTTGCGTATGATGCCTTGCAAACGAAAGGGCGATTTGTTTGTCATGAGGCGTGTTGGATCCCGAACCAAGGGGCGCTTTCCAAATACGTAATGTCAATCGACCGGGGCCGCAATATTCGAACGGAGGAACAGTACCGCCAGCTTGCAGCGAAGTTTTTTAACAAAGTGGATGCCTGGGTGAACACTAAGCCACTGCGCATTCCGTACGTGACTGTCGTCCTTGAATGCGAGAAGTGACGCTCTGCGCCTGAGCGAAGAATGAAACGGTGCCTCGCGTGCGAAGCTCGCTTCCAAAGCGAGGATTGGACATGCCCCAAGTGCCGTTTTCGTCCGACTTTGCGCGATGAGGTACTTCAATTTGCCCAGGACCCGGCCGGGGACGCTGGCTTCAAACCGGAATATTTCCCGCGGCTTGCCGCCATAGAGCAAGCACACTTCTGGTTTCGCGCGCGCAACAAGCTGATTCAGTGGGCGCTCGGTAATTATTTTCCAGATGCGAAAGGTTTTTTCGAGGTTGGCTGCGGCACCGGCTTCGTCCTTGCGGGGATTCGCGAAACGTTTCCCGGGACGCGGCTGGTGGGCAGCGACATTTTCACAGACGGACTCTCCTTCGCCAAAGCACGTTTGCCGGGCGTGGATTTGTATCAGATGGACGCCCGATCTATTCCGTTTGACGCTGAATTTGACGTCGTTGGAGCGTTCGATGTGCTGGAGCACCTCGTCGAGGACAACACGGCACTGACACAAATGTTCAATGCAGCAAAGCCAGGCGGTGGATTGCTCGTTACTGTGCCGCAACAGCGTTACCTGTGGAGCGCGAGCGACGAACACGCAATGCATCAACGGCGCTACAGCCGCGCTGAATTGCGTCGAAAAATCGAGAGTGCCGGGTTCCAAATCGAGCGAATCACTTCTTTCAATTCGCTGTTGTTTCCGCTTATGGTTTGGTCGCGTATGCGACAAAAACGTGATCAGGATTTGCACCGCTGGCGCGAATTGGAAATCAGTCCACCGCTTAATAAAACGTTGGAGAGCATTTTAAAGCTCGAGCGGTTGCTGATAGAGAAAGGCGTTTCTTTTCCCGTAGGAGGATCGCTTTTGTTGATCGGTCGAAGACCTTTGAGCCCGTCGTGATCCAGATTCCTTTCAATCGCCCGTTCGCCACCGGCAAGGAACTCGATTACGTCGGGGCCGCGATCGCGGCACCGAAGTTTTCTGGTGACGGCCCCTTCACCGCCGAGTGCCATCGTCTTCTGGAACGTTCGTTAGGCCTCCAAAAGGCGCTGCTCACGACGTCCTGCACGCACGCTTTGGAAATGGCTGCGCTACTCCTGAATCTTGAGCCTGGAGATGAAGTGATTGTTCCCGCCTTCACATTTCCTTCTGCGCTAAACGCGTTTGTCTTGCGAGGCGCGAAACCTGTCTTTGTAGATGTTCGCGCGGACACGCTTAATATTGATGAGACCCAGATCGACCACAGCATTACCGAACGTACCAAAGCCATTTTTTTGGTGCATTACGCAGGCGTCGGATGCGAAATGGACACCGTAATGCCGATCATGCGCCGGCGTGGAATCGCAGTGGTCGAGGATAACGCACATGGTCTTTATGGAAAATACCGCGGCCAGTACCTCGGCACCTTCGGGGAACTGGCAACCCTAAGCTTCCACGAGACGAAAAATTTTTCGTGCGGAGAAGGTGGCGCGCTGCTGATCAATGATGAGCGGTTTAACGAGCGCGCCGAAATTGTTCGGGAAAAAGGAACCGATCGCAGCCGATTTTTTCGAGGTGAGGTGGACAAGTATACGTGGGTAGACATCGGCTCGAGCTATCTGCCGTCGGATCTGCTAGCCGCATTTCTGCGCGCACAACTCGAACACCGCGATCAGATTCAAGCGAGGCGACGACAAATCTGGGAAACTTACGCGCGCGAGCTGGCTGCGTGGGCCGATGCAAACGGCGTGCGACTGGCCAGTATCCCACTCGTATGCGAACAGAGTTACCACATGTTTTACATGATCATCCCCTCACTAAAGAGCAGGGAGGCGTTGATCTCGCATCTCGCAGGCTTTGGCATCCTGGCGGTTTTTCATTATCTGCCGCTCCATTTATCGCCAATGGGCGTGCGTTTTGGTGGACGCAAGGGAGAGTTTCCCATTACCGAAGATTTATCCGACCGGCTATTACGCCTCCCTTTTTTCACCGGAATGAGCAGTTCGGAGCAGCGCCAGGTAATCGACGCCGTGCAGGCGTTCCGCTGCTAAACAGCCGATGCTTGAGCGGACGCGATGAGTCAGATTCAGCAGTTGGCGAGCACGGACGAGCAAAAGCAGCGAGCCGCACCCAAGTTCGATAGCTACGGGTTAGCAGCTTGTCTTGTTATATCGGTCTTCCTCATCGTCTGGATAACACTTGCAGCTAAGACTCTTAACTTCGGTTCTGTAATTTTCTTGTTCGCATTGCCGTGGGTTCTGCTTAGAGCCGGCGCAATCGTCACAGCCGCTCTTCGTTTTCCCTCCTTTTTCGCGCTCGATTTCATTTTGGGAGCTACTGTCGTCTCAGTTGCAGTGATGACTTGGACGTTTTTCGTACCGCTCTCGCTGTGGATTGTCCTGATCGGCCTTTTGGTTGCAGCCGCGATTATTCCCCAGCTAATTGCGCGTCACTCGCGCGACCCGCTTTCCGCTTTAGGGCTGCTGGGTGTAATTGTCTCTCTCGTTGCAGCAACGGGCTGGTCTCAAGATCTGATTTTTCCCACAACTCCTCTTGACGGAACCATTGTTTTCAAGCCGTGGTCGGATTTTTTTATCCACGCAACTTTTGTGGCGCGCAGTTTGCGATCCGAAACTTTATTTCACGTCGGGAATTACGAGTGGAAGGGCTTTCCCGCAATTTTCTATCATTACGCGAGTTACTCTATCCCGATATGTTTGGCCAAAGCGGGTTCTCTTTCAGGCTACGCGACCGTTGTAGGCTTTTGGGCGCCGTTCGGATCGTTTCTCACAGGATTGGCCAGCTATGCCCTGGGCCGAGCCTTTTGGAGTCAAGGCGCTGGACTGGTCGCGCTCGTAGCTACTTCTCTGATACCTGACGCCGCTTTGTTAAACATCGCTCATCCGACCTATGGCTATTTCTGGTTGCAGCACGTTGCTCCCGGTGGTTTGTATGCAGTAGCAGTCGCTGGAATGGCTCTCATACTAATCGCCAACGGAGTGACTGAAGGACGGCGATCATGGATCGTATCGGGAGTGGTGACAGGCCTGCTCGTTGTTTTTTTCAAGATTCAGATTTTCGCGGCGGCTTTTCCCCTGCTGGTATCCTTTGCTATCGTCGGCTGGCCGCCGCGCAAGCAGTGGCAATGGTTAATTCTTGGCGGTTGCGTTGCCGTCGGCGTGGCTTTGCTCCCGCTAGCGAACCGTTTTTACATCGGACCGAACGTTCGCTTCGACCTCTCCGGCAGTGTTTGGTACTGGCAGGTACTGGCGAAGATGGCCGTCGGTACAACTGTTGAGAGTTGGTATCGAGTTTTTAACGCTGCTCATCCATTTCCTTCACATCTGCCACAAGCTATCGCGTTACTTCTTGTTAATGCTCTGGGAATTTTCGCGATCGTTGCTCCGCTCGTTTGGCTCTTCGTCGCCTCTCGCAAACTGTGGCATGCGTCGGAAAGCCTCTCATTGGCTGCGGTCGCGATTTTGTTGTTAATGACTTTTGGCATGGGCGGAACCGGAACCTCGGATAATGCGCACGAATTTATACATCGTCCCTTTGTGTGGGCTTACTGGCTGGTAGGGTCGCTTGCGGCAGGACGGCTGTTTTCAATACTCGCAACCCGTCGCCGGCAACTATGGATCCGAGGCTTAGTCGCTGGCGCGATCGTCTTAACAGTGGTTCCCCTATGTTATGGCTCGGGGTTACAGCGTGGTAAAGGCTCGGTAGGTAACCTGCGTTCAGGCATACCCGTGGATCGTGGCCTCGTTGATTGCGCTCGATACATCAGAAACCAGCCACCTGCCCGTGCCGTTGTGGAGGATTCGCAACTGGACAAATTTCTTATCGTCGGAGGATTAACCGATCGACCCTCGTTCGCGGCGAGGGTTGATGAGTGGACGAGACAAAGCAAAGTGTTCCGCGAATCACGCTATCAGGAGCAGCTAGCGAAACTGAAAAGATTGCAGCAGGCCACAACCATTTCGGATTTGCAGAAGAGCGTTCGGGAAACCGGGATCCGTTGGTACCTCGCTCATCCAGACGATTCCAACGTCTGGCCGCCTGAGTTCCGAGATCGACCCGCGTTCGAGTCCAACGGCTATCGAGTTTACGATATGCAGCGTGCCTTCGATTTGGGCGGCTGATTTTTGCAGGGGCCGTTGCGGTTCACGTCATTTTTACTAGACGCTCGGCAGCAAACGTTGAACGTTCGCTGTCTCTCATATGCAAACATCTCCGCAATCCTCAATTGATCTTCACGGAATTAAGAAACTGCGCAGCGGCAAGGTGCGCGAAGTGTTCGATCTCGGCGACACACTGCTCTTTGTCGTCACGGATCGAATCTCCGCATTTGACGTGATCCTTCCCGATCCCATTCCGCACAAAGGCGCAGTGTTGAATCAGATTTCGGCGTTTTGGTTCAATCGATTCGACGACGTTCGGAATCACTTTGTCACGGCAACATTCGACGAATTTCCCAAGGAATTGCAGCAGTTTCGTGAGCAACTGGCCGGGCGTTCAATGATCGTAAAAAAGACAAAGCCATTGCCGGTGGAATGCGTAGTGCGCGGTTATCTGGCTGGCTCTGGCTGGAAGGAATATCAGGAATCGCAGAGTGTTTGCGGAATTAAGCTACCGGCAGGACTCAAGCTGGCGTCGCAATTGCCGGAACCAATTTTCACACCGGCGACGAAAGCCGAAACCGGTCATGACGAAAACATCGACATGAAACGATGCGCCGAGATTCTCGGCGACGAATTAGCCGAGCGCGTGAAAAAGCTTAGCCTGGACATTTATTCGCGCGGCCGCGCACACGCCGACCAGTGTGGGATTATCGTGGCAGACACGAAATTTGAGTTCGGCACCGTCGATGAAGGATTACTTTTGATCGACGAATGTCTGACACCGGATTCGTCGCGCTTTTGGCCAAAGGACCAGTACTCGGTCGGGCAGAGTCCGCCGAGCTTCGACAAGCAATTTGTGCGTGATTATTTGGAGACTCTCGACTGGGACAAGAGTCCCCCTGCCCCGCGTCTGCCAAACGAAGTGATCGAAAAAAGCTCTGCAAAGTACGTCGAGGCATTTCGGCGGCTGACGGGAACCGAAATCGCCGATTCATAAACCCAT
>JBJMXF010000032.1:0-3024 GCA_045809725.1 Candidatus Udaeobacter sp.
TGGAACTTTGTCGGCGAAAAATTCGAGCAAATAGAGAACACCTGCAATGCTGATGATCCATGGGTTGCCGAGCACTTCGAGCGACTGATACTGCGGCCCGAGAGTGATCCAGTGAAAATGAATTGCCAGGCCAGTGGCAAAAACGGTTAGGTAAAGATTAACACCGGCGAGAGCGGCGAGGCCGAGCGCGACGCTAAGGAGGTGCAATCTTTCCACGTGCAAACATCGGGTGCGAAACAATCAAAGTCACGTGCGAGCTTGGCTAAGGTGCCAGTGCCAAAGCGCGAATGTCTAATGACGAAGGAATGACGAAGCCCGAGTGCTGTAGAGTGCGCTGTCCTCAGCGCAGTTTGCTGCATGCGATCAACATTTCGCGGCTCGTTTATCCGCTGAGGACAGCGGACGCTACAGGATTTTCGTCATTCCTTCGTCATTAGACATTCGGAATTCGTCATTCATACTGGCGCCATGCTCGACGTCCGTCTCATTCGCGACAAACCAGATTTTGTCCGTGAGCGCCTGGCAACGCGCGGCAGCGGTGACGAGGCAAAGATCGACGACGTGTTGCGAATCGACGCTGAACGGCGCAAAACTGAGACTGATCTGCAACGATCACAGTCGGACCGCAACCGTCTGAGCAAAGAGATCGGCGCGCGACGTTCGCGAAAGGAACCGAGCGAAGAACTCGAAGGCGAAGTGCGAAACATCGGGGACCAAATCGCCGATTTAACGCAGCGCGCCAGCACGCTCGACGAAGAGCAGCGCAAGCTACTTTTGAATATTCCAAATCTCCCGCATGAGAGCGTTCCAATTGGCAAAGATCCCAGCGCAAATCGTGTCGTCCGTAGTTGGGGCGAGAAGCCGCAAATAATCACTACTGCTGATCATGTTGCGATCGGCACGAGACTGAATCTTTTTAATCTCGAATGGGCGGCGAAACTGAGCGGGAGCGGTTTCATTTGTTTCACCGGCGCAGGCGCGAAGCTTGAACGCGCGTTGATCAACTTCATGCTCGACCTGCACACCGGCGTGCATGGGTATTTTCAAGTTAGTCCGCCTTTTCTGGTTCGGCGCGATTGCATGGTCGGCACGACGCAGTTGCCAAAGTTTGAGGACGACATGTACGGCTTGGAGGAGAATCAGCTTTTCCTCGCGCCAACAGCAGAAGTGCAACTAACAAATCTTCATCGAGAGGAGATCCTGACTGTTAACGATCTTCCGAAGAAATTCACCGCCTACACGCCCTGTTTCCGGCGCGAAGCGGGTGCCGCGGGACGCGACACGCGTGGCATCATTCGTGTGCATCAATTCGACAAAGTCGAATTGGTGAAAATCGTTGCGCCGGAAAAATCGTACGAAGAACTGGAATCGCTCACTGCGGATGCAGAACGAGTGTTGCAAGTGCTGGGATTGCATTATCGAGTAATAGAGTTGTGCACGGCTGATTTAGGTTTCGGCTCGGCCAAAACTTACGACATCGAAGTGTGGTCACCCGGGCAGAACTCCTTTCTAGAAGTTTCCAGCTGCTCGAACTTTGAAGATTTCCAGGCGCGCCGGATGCAGTTGCGATTTAAAGATCGCGACGGCAAAAACCGTCTATGTCACACGTTGAATGGTTCTGGTCTGGCGCTGCCGAGATTGTTCGCTGCGTTGATCGAGAGTTATCAGCAGCCGGATGGCTCCGTGCGTATTCCGGAAAAGTTACAGCCTTACTTCGGCGCGAGTGAAATCAGAGAGTCGTAGCGTCCGCTGTCTCCAGCGGATGAAGTAGGTGGATCGGCTTGTCCGAAGACGATGCGTGTGACGCCGAAGGTGCAATTACCAGGCAAAGCCGCAGTCTTTTAAACGCGTTGACGACAACGCGCTCCACCTTTGCAGTGTTTACTGCAGTCCCGGTATTCCCATGCCGCCGAGGCCGCCGGTGATTTTCGTCATCTCGGATTGCGCGAGCGCCTTGCCCTGCTCGATCGCTTGTTTCACCGCGCTTAGCACCATTTCCTCTAAAAATTCGACGTCGTTCGGATCGACAACTTCTATGTCGATCTTGATCGCAATAATGTCGCCCGCGCCGTTTGCCGTCACTTTCACTTTCCCGCCGGCGGCGCTCACGTCGACGGTTTTCTGCTCGAGCTCGGCTTGAGTCTGCGCCATTTGCTCCTGCATCTTCTGCGCCTGCTTCATCAGTTTATTTAGATTCATAAGCTTGTTTGTGCAGCGCGCCCGGCCGTCGCGCCTTACGTTTTTTGAGTGACCCGGGCGTTGAACAGTTCGATAGCGTCCTGGATTACTGGTTCATCGTTGAAATCAGGAGAAGGGGAATCTTTTTGCGCTACTGCGCTCTTGGAAGTGAGTTCTTCGTTCAGGGTCAGCTTCAAAGTCCATTCCTTCTCGCTGACTTCACGAAGCAGCGTTTCAACGAACTTCCGATTGGCTGGTGTCCCCAGAATATCCATCGTTGGTTTGTCGCCGGGCGCGAAACCGAGTATAAAATTACGCCCTTCGACTCCAAGAACGTGGGCAGCTGAAGCTGAGTTTCGGACGAACCCCTTCTGCACTGGAATCTTGGCGAGAACTGCTTGCCAAACCTTTTCCGAATCGACAGTTGTGGCTTTTTCTTCTACGCGCGTTTTGCTGTCGCCGAGGGCGGTGACCTTGGCCGTTTGCGGTGATAGTTTCGTCTCCTCGCGGTCAGTCGCCTTCGCTGAAGCTGCGGCGGACGAAGCATCCGCAGCTACAGCTCGCGTCGGCGGAGTGCCGTCATCGCGGCGAGCAGGCTCTGGTTGAGCCCGACCGTCGCGAAGCTCGCCTAATTTCTCGATCACCTCATCGAGCGTCGCTTGTCCGAGACTCTGGATGGCCTTAATGATCGCAACTTCGAAATGGAGCTTCTTGTTAGGCGCCCATTTCATTCGGGCTTCCGCTGCAGCGAACTGATCGACCAGCTCGAGCAAACGATCGGTAGAAATCAATTGCGCGTGCGCGGCCAGAGATTTTTGAACGTCAGGATCAACATCTTCCTTTAGC
>JBJMXF010000033.1:0-15183 GCA_045809725.1 Candidatus Udaeobacter sp.
CAGACTTGTGGCTAGGGAATTTAAGCCGGTGCGGTTCTTTGTGATGATGGCAGTCGCGACGTTTATCGTGTGCGGCGTCACGGCGTTCTATACGCATCGCGCAGAGCATGGCCGCACACCGGACGAACGGCAGGCGTATTGGATCGGAGAGAAAGCCGGAGAGGACGCGCCACGCGACGCAAAATTGCCAACTCCCGCTGGATTAAACACGACAGCCCAGAAGTATTTCGAGGAGCACGGATCGGGTAACAAGCAGAATTGGGATCCGGCATTTGAACACGGGTACCAGGATGGGTTTAAGAAGACGCATCCGTAACAGTGATTGTCCTACGGTTCCTGAATGAAGTTATCGGAGAAGTTTGAAGAGGCGCTGATTTATGCGACCCGCGCGCATGGTGATCAGACGCGCAAGAAAACGGGAATTCCATTCGTCGCGCATATTCTTGGCGTGACTGCCATCGCGCTTGAGTACGGCGCGAATGAGACTGAAGCGATCGGCGCGTTGCTGCACGATACGGCCGAAGATTGCGGTGGCGTCGAGCGATTGCGCGATATCCGCGAAAAATTTGGTGATGACGTCGCCAGGATCGTTGATGGATGTACTGACACATACAAAACGCCAAAACCGCCGTGGTTGGAACGAAAACGCTCTTACGTCGAGCATCTCAAAGAGTCCGATTCTTCAACGCGGCTGGTATCAGCCTCGGATAAGTTGCATAACACCCGTGCAATACTGGCTGAGCTTCGACGACACGGTCTTCAAGTGTTCGAGCGCTTCAGTGGCAAAAAGGATGGAACTATTTGGTATTATCGAACCCTTGTGACCGCGTTTCGGCAACACGGCGATCATTCAGATCTTATCGACGAAGTCGATCGTGTCGTACGCGACATTGAGAAGTTCGTGCGAGAACACTGAACCTTTGTCTGGGATTGCTGTAGCCGTCGCCCTGTGTGCCACGCCATCGAGTCGCCCTTCCACACGCAAGCGCCACAGGCAGGCTTGTAATACCTGTTCGATCTGTGTTCATCTCGAGCTAACGAATGAAAGGACGAACCGTATTCAAATGGACGACCGGTGTAATGGCCGTTGTGATTCTAACCGGCGTTGGCGCACTGGTTTTGCTTTTCGTAGTCGGTTTCATGTCGTTGGAAAAAAGCGAGAAGCATCGCCGTCAATTCCAGGCAGAGCTGGACTCTGGAAGATGGGATTTTGGCCAGGAACCGGCGCTGTTCGCTGTCGCGCAAGGTATCGTGAAGAACGATTCAGAGGCGATTCGTGTCGCGGCAAAAAGCGTGCCGGATTTGCAAGCGCCCGGAAAAGACGGCAGAACACTGCTCAACTTCGCGGTCAGGCAATCCTGGCAGCGTCCCGAATCACTCGACGCGATCAGAACGTTACTTTCCTTGGGCGCGGATCCGAACTACACGAATGGCAAGCCGAACTCTCTGGCCATGGCAGATGCGGGGCATTCATCGGCATCGGTTCTGCGTGCGATGCTTGACGCCGGCGGCGACGCGAACACTCGCGATGAGTTTGGCCGCCCGATCGTTCTGATGACCTGGTATCTTGGGTATTATAAAGATCAGGCGCGATCTCGACTTGAACTGCTGCTTGATCACGGCGCTGACGTCAATTCCACCATGCCTAACGACACATCAGATACGGCGGGTTATTCGTTGCTGCTTTACAGAACGGCAATGGGACTCGACGACAAGCTCGCGTATTCAGATGCGCTGCTTTTACTCGAGCGCGGCGCCGATCCAAATCACGCGGGGGCAGATGGAATGACGTTTAGCAAAATACTGACGGATCATCGTGCGTATTTTCAGAAAACCTTCAGATCGTTCCCAACTGCGTTCGTCGCGCTGTGGGACTGGGCCGAGCAACACCGGATCATCCAGCACATCCAGTAAGTCAGACATTGGAGCAAGCGAGCTAGGACGTGACTGTTTTTCCGTCAGCGATGTAAAGATCGGCAACTTCATCTTGCGTATTCGCAAGATCGATCACATGGCTGTTGCGGATGTGGTTGCGCTCATGTTCAGGGAGCGCACGCTTGTAGCGTGCTGGTCGCCGCATCCTGCGGCGACGAACTTTTGCCTGACTCTGTTCCGACGTTTGATCGGTGCGCTGATATGAAGTCCGTGATCGCAAGATGCGATCACCAGCACTCAGAATGAGTGCGCTACCCACAGGCGCATTTACCGGCCCTATCACGTCGCGATCGCTCCGCAGAAACAAACAATACCCACGCGCTTGGCGATACCGTTGACTTATAACCTATGATTTGGAATCGCGGTTATGAATGGCAAGCCACACAAAAGATTTCCGTGGATTTGGTACTTACTGGCGCTTCTGGTGATTGGTGCGTTCGCGTTTGCGCCCGTAGGATCGGTCATGTTATGCGCCGCGATTGCGCATGCGTACGGGTGCAAAGTGGACGAAGGCTCGGTGCATCCCTGCATTATCAACGGTCAGGATTATGGCGAGTTGTTGTATTCACTCGGCGTTATGGGCTGGTTCATGCTTGTTACTATTCCGTGCGGTTTATTCGCTTTCGCCGGCTGGCTGGCTTTTCTGATTCTCCATCGTGGCAGTTGGCGAAGAAGGACTTCTGCCGGAGTGCCTCCTCCGATTCCGCCGCCGACTTCAACCGCTCCGTAGTTTACGGAATCGTCAGACCGCCGGTTCACCGGTCGGCATAAACCACTTTGCCGCCAACGATCGTGGTTTTCACTTTCACGTTTCGAAGGGCTTGCGGTTTCAGACCAAAGATGTTGTCACTGAGGATTACCATGTCCGCGAGCTTGCCGGGGGTAATGGAGCCTTTCTCGCGTTCCTGAAACTCCGCGAATGCCGCGCCCATGGTGTAGGCTTCGATCGCCTCCGGTAGCGTGATTTTTTCCTCTGGAATCCACCCGTTGGAATTTTTGCCGTCCAGCGTGGCGCGGGTGACGGCGGCGTAAAGGCCCAGTATCGGATCGAGCGGAGCGACGGGCCAGTCGGTGCCGAACGCCAGCGTGACGCCGTGATCGAGAAAACTGCGCCATGCGTAGCTGTAGCGTGCGCGCTCGTGACCGAGGCGGCTTTCGGCCCAACGACCGTCATCAATCGCGTGGTAAGGCTGCATTGAAGCAATGACGTGGAGTTTCGCGAAACGCTCGAAATCTTTTTGCGCCATGTGCTGCGCGTGCTCGACGGCGAAACGCTGGTCGTGGTAGCCATGCTCCTTCTCGATATCGGCGAAGATATCGAGCATCATCGAAATCGCGCGGTCTCCAATTGCGTGAACGCGCAGTTGTAATCCGGCCGCGTCGGCTTGCATCAACCGATCGCGCATCGCGCTGGGCGGATGCATTTCATCGCTCAATAATCCGCGGTTGCCGGGATCATCGGAAAACGGCTCAAACATGTAAGCGGTTCGCGAGCCTAACGAGCCATCGGCGTAACCTTTGACCCCGCCGAGTCGTAGAAGGCTGGACCCCCAGGCCCGACGAATCCCAACCTTGGCCTGATCGCGCCAGTCCGTTTCCATCGGCACGGCGTAGATGCGCGTGGTGAGCTCGCCTTTCTCCGCGAGCTCGGAATACGCGGCAACGTCTGCAAATTCCGGATTCATGTGCTGCACGCTGGTGACGCCGAGCAACGCCGCATGTTTCAATGCGCCGCGAGCAGCACGAAGCCGCTGTTCATGGGTCATGGGAGCAATGGCTTTGTAGATCAGTGGCATTGCGGCGTCCTTGAAAACTCCGGTGGGGTTTCCATTTGCATCGCGCACGATGACTCCGCCGGGAACGTCGGGAGTTTTCGCGTCAACGCCGGCGAGCTTCATCGCGGCCGAGTTGGCAAGCGCCTCGTGACCATCGTAGCGATCAACAAACACTGGAATGTTACCCGTAACTGAATCCACCAGGTCCTTCGTCGGAAGGTCCGGCTTCGGCCATTTGGTTTCATCCCATCGGCCGCCTAAAATCCACTCGCCTTTCGGCGTCCTTTTCACCTGCGCTGCGATACGTGCCGCGAATTCCTCCGGCGTTGCGGCATCGGTAAGCTGAACTTGGTCGAGCTGTGCGCCGCCTTGTGTGAAATGGACGTGCGCGTCGTTAAATCCGGGCAGCAACAATTTGCCCCCAGCGTCGATTACCATGGTTTTCGGGCCCCGCCACAAATCAACGTCGGCGCGCGAGCCGACGGCGACGATGCGATCTCCGATAACAGCGACGGCCTCGGCTTTTGGCTGCTGTTTGTCCACCGTGTAGACGGCGGCATTGGTTACGATCAACGTCGCCGAAGGTTTCGGCTGCGCACTGGCATACATGCCGATCACAAGTGACAAAAAGTAGATCCTAAGTTTGTATTTCATGATTACCCCACGCATTCGGAAACGATTGTTCGCTAGAACTCATCTCAGAAATATCGCTGTCATGTTGAGCGAAGCGAAACATCTCTGTCTATGTCCGTTGGTGATCCGTCCGAATTTGATCCGAGATTCTTCGCTTCGCTCAGAATGACATTTACGGCATGGGCTTTTAGAATGTTGGGGGCCAGGATGAAAGCAGACGCAGATCACATGGATCGCGAGATTCAAATGCGAGATTTTTCGATCGCCGATTATGAAGCAGTGCTTCAGCTCTGGCAACGCGTCGAAGGTTTGGAGGTTGCGGAGGGAGATGACAAAAAAGGAGTGGATCGATTTGTAGCGCGCAATCCGGGTCTGAGCAAAGTAGCAATTGACGGCTCGAAAGTTGTCGGCGTCGCAATGTGCGGTCACGACGGACGCCGCGGACACATTTACCACGTGGCGGTCGATCCAGGCTATCGTCGATACGGACTTGGTAAGCGGTTGGTTCAAGAATGCCTGGACGGCTTACGACAGGTTGGCATCACGCGGGTTATTATTCTGGTGGCCGATTACAATCTCGGCGGAGCTGAATTCTGGAAGCGCGCTGGCTGGGAGGACATTCCCGGTGCGGTGCCGATGGGAATCGATGTTTAGACGATTGATCGATGGCCAGCATTGGAGACGGCCTGCCGTCAGGCCGTCGTCTCGTTTGTGAAAGTCGCCGGCAAACATTTCCGGACCATCTGGCGTAAGCCGGACGACGAACGCGTCGTGCAGCTGATCGATCAGCGATTTTTGCCGCACGAGTTTGTGATCGAAGAAGTTCGCACCGTCGACCAAATGGCGACGGCGATCCGCGAGATGCACGTGCGCGGAGCCGGATTGATCGGTGCGAGCGCAGGATACGGCATGTATCTCGCGGCGCTCGAGGCTACGCGGCGAGATTCATTCGATAAGCATATGACTGACGCTGCAGCTCAGCTCAGGGCAACGAGGCCGACGGCGGTGAATCTTTCCTGGGCAATCCAGCGGCAGTTACAAAATGTCGCCTTGGGAAAAACTGTCGATGAAAAGGTCGCGCTGGCACTGCACACCGCCGATCTGATTGCAGATGAAGATGGGGAGCATTGCCGCATAATCGGGCAACACGGCCTGCAGCTCATTCAGCAGATCGCGAAAACGAAGCGCGACAAGGCAATCAATGTGCTTACCCACTGCAATGCAGGTTGGCTCGCATTTGTTGATTACGGCTCGGCGACTGCACCCATCTACGCAGCGCACGACAGCGGTTTGCCACTGCATGTGTGGGTAACTGAAACTCGTCCGAGAAATCAGGGATCAAAACTCACTGCGTGGGAACTGGGCCAGCATGGTGTGGCGCACACGGTCATCGCAGACAGCGCAGCCGGCCACTTAATGCAACGCGGCGAAGTCGATTTGATAATTGTGGGCACCGACCGAACTACCTGCACGGGCGATGTGGCAAACAAAATAGGTACATATCTGGAAGCATTGGCTGCGAAGGCGAACGACGTGCCATTTTACGTTGCGCTGCCTTCGTCCTCCATCGATTGGAAAATGCGCGACGGATTGAAGGAAATTCCGATCGAACAACGTGGCGCGGATGAAGTAAAAAACGCTGACGGCTGGCGCGATGGAAAACAGATCGCGGTTCGAATCGCGCCAGATGAAAGTCCCGCCGCGAACTACGGCTTCGACGTGACGCCGAGAAACTTAGTGACGGGTCTGATCACCGAGCGGGGCATTTGCGAAGCAAACGAGAAGAGTATCCGCTCGCTTTTTCCCGAACAATCGCAGTGAGCCATTACGTAAAATTCACATACGAGCGCGCATCTGCCGACATGGCGCACTTCGATGCGCTGGCTGAATTGAATTTATGCAGACGGAAACTTCTGGGTTTGCGTCTCATTGGTCTGGACTCAAACGGAGTCGGGTTCGGCAACGTGAGCATCCGGGACGGCGCCAGCAAAAACTTTTCCATCACAGGTTCGGCGACGGGTGGTCTCCCGCAATTAACGGCGACAGATTGCGTACGAGTCGTGGCGTACGATTTCGCCATGAATTGGCTCCGCTATGAAGGCGCTGCGATTCCTTCATCGGAATCGCTGACACATGCTGCGATTTACGAATCCGATCCATCGAGTTCTGCGGTCATTCATTGTCACGACTTCAGTTTGTGGACAACGCTTCTCGATCGCGTTCCGACAACTTCGAGGGCTGTTCCTTACGGCACGCCGGAAATGGCGTACGAAATCATTCGCCTTTTCAAAGAAAGCGATGTGCGAAGCAAAAAGATCTTCGTGATGGCGGGGCACGAAGCGGGCGTTGTCACTTTTGGGAAAAATCTCGGAGACGCATTCGATGTCGTGATGCGCGAGCGAAGCGCATCATCGCCTTGCATTTGAAAACAGACTTCATGAACTTGTCTGATCGCGTCATGACGGATGAACTTGCTGCCCGGAACCAACAGCGCTGCGTCTCGCGCCGTAAGTTCATCGGAATTAGTTTGGCAAGTGGCGCCGCGCTTTTGGCGGGCAAATCCGATGTGGTTCTTGGAGCTGGCACGGCAGCATCATCAAATATGGCTACAAATTCGACGTTTAATTTGGGTGGCGACTTCACTATCAATCGACTTGGTTTTGGCGCGATGCGGGTCACAGGCCAAGGCATCTGGGGTTGGCCGCCCGACCGACAGAACGCGCTGAAAGTTCTCAAACGCGCGGTGGAACTTGGAGTGAATTTGATCGACACCGCCGACGCATACGGTCCGGACACAAGCGAACTGCTCATTGCCGAAGCGCTTTACCCTTATCCGAAAGGGCTCGTGATTGCGACGAAGGGCGGCCTGACTCGTCCCGGTCCCGGTCAATGGGTGCCAAACTGTCGACCTGACCACCTCAAGCAAGCGCTCGATGGAAGTCTCAAACGGCTGCGCCTCGATCGCATCGATTTGTATCAACTGCACACAGTCGATTCGAAAGTGCCAATCGAAGAATCCGTCGGGGCGCTGAAGCAAATGCAGGACGCAGGAAAAATTCGGCACATTGGATTATCGAATGTTGACCGGAAAGAGATCGATCGCGCACGCAAGATCGTTGCGATCGTTAGCGTGCAGAACCGTTACAACATTGAAGACCGCGACTCCGAAGACGTTCTCGCGTATTGCGAGAAGGAAAAGCTTGGGTTTCTGCCGTGGTTCCCGATTGGAGGAGGTAGAGGATTAAAAGCGGAAAGTCCGCTGAACACCGCTGCAAAGGCCCATGGCGTGAGTGTATTTCAAGTGGCGCTAGCTTGGCTGTTGGAGCGGTCGCCGGTAATGCTTCCCATTCCCGGCACGTCATCTCTGGCGCACCTGGAAGAAAACGTTGCCGCCGCGAAACTGAAGTTAACGCCGGAAGAATGGAAGGCGATTGACGCCATCCGTAGCTGAGGCCAGCAACTGATTGAAAATCAAGGGGGGCACGGTGTTCCGAAAGGATCTGGAAAGCAGGTCGGAGTAGGACTCGGGGTGACGATTGGAATCGGCGTTATTGGAACCGGCGATGGGGTACCTCCTCCTCCTCCTCCTCCTCCTCCTCCTCCTCCACTGCCCTCGTCACGATCTTTTTTGTAAGTGATGAAGAGCTTTGCGCCGACTACCGGCCTGATTCTCACCCTAGCCGGTCCTGCAATTGTAACTCGATTACTAATTTCAGGGAAGTTCACCGCGTTGCTGCCAGTGCTAAAATCAATTCGGGTCGCTGTGAGAACATTGGTCGTTCCGCCGTTTTCCATGTCCCCCGGCAGGGTCACCTCAACAACCGCCCGATCTGTGCCTCCGTCCTGCGTAAAATTCGCAATCTTCATAAAATGATCGCCAGGCACTATGATTTCGAGAACCGGATCCTCGCCGGAGATAATCTTGCTTTTGAAAGGATTGGCGAAAGCAACTGTTACTGCACCCAACAATGTGAGGGCCACGAGACATCGCACTGCGAGCATCTTCATGATCTAACAAATAAACACATTTTCTATTTCGGCCACTGAAATCCGCCGTAGCGCCGTGCCTGTAGAAATATCACGGCGTGATCGACGTAGAAGAACCACGCAGCGTCTCGTTCAATTCCAGCAGCGGGCGTTCATCCAGCGAGATAAGGCCGCCCCGCGGCGTATCGATGTCGGTAATTAGCGTGATGACTATGGCGACGAGCACTGGAAAAACGAATCGCTCAAGAATTGAGTGTCGTCCGGAAGTTCCTGACTGATAACTGACCAGCCACAAGCCGCAACCCGCCACGCATAACAGAAGCAGCCAGACAGCGCCGGGCACATGGTTTCGCTTCGCAGAGATGCGCCTCGCTTCCAAATCAATCGTTTGGTTGAGACTTGTAATAAAAGTGGCGGTGATTGACGACGGGCGTTCTGCGGCAGCGGCGACCGCCTCACTCCACATTCGGTCCTGAAGTTCAGCGCTGCGTTTGCGCGTAGTTGCGAATTGATCGGAAAATTGCGCCTCGCGATGGGCTTCGATTCGAAGTGGAACGTATTCCCGAAGCAACTGCACGACATTAGCTGCGTGCGCTTCGGGCAACAACAGCGCTCGGCGCGCAGTCGTGCCGATTGAGTTTGCCTCCTCAACCAGAAGTTCGCGGCGCGTCTCGTGTCGTGCGGCGGCAATGGCGAAGCTGAACCCAAGCAGCAATCCCAACAGAGCCAGCACTGCAGATCTCACGGTGCCGCTGTCCTTGTCCGCGTCTGAATTTTTCCGATTGCTCGAAAACCCCATGCGCCATGCCAACCCGGAAAGGCCAACCAGCAAAATGACGAGGCTCGCAAATACGATCCATTGGCTTGAAAAGAACCGGCCGAAGATTTGATCGAGCATTAAAGTAAATGTTCGCGCTGGCGGCTACACCCCTCGCGTTATCCTCACCTTAGTGGGCCAGGGACGAGTCGGTCCTGTAGCGTTATTCCGCGCTCTTCCAACTCTTGATGCAAACGAGGGGAAGCTTCTCCAGAAAGACCGACAGACACGTGGGCGCTCTGCCCAGATTTCCCAGCGAGCTTTTGCACTTCATCAGTGAAACTGGCTGCGCCTGACGTCCAGGCGGCGTAGTCCCACTGTAACGCGACGATTATTGTTCCGTCTTTGGCGACGCAGATCGGAAAGTCGCGAAGCATGACGAACCGAGCAATTGGCGTTTTTTGGTCGATCTGATTCATCAAGGCGGCAGTGTAAACACAAAAGAGAGCGTCAGCCTCTGTCGTGCTTTTTTGCGCCGCAACTTTGACGAAGGCGCCGCGATTTGCGACGCCTTTAAGTGCTTTGAGATGGACCGCGAAAGTCGTGGACTGTGTGGGTGTAAACGCGCCTCCGTGAAGGATCCGTTCGATGTCATCCGCGCTCGCGCCCATCGCGCGGAAGGTAGAGCGATTGATTTGCTCAAGCTCGGACGGTGATTTTTCACTCAACAGTTGCTGGACGGTGCTGTTTAGATTCGTCACCGTGAGTGCCGCTCCGATTGGGCCGCTGATTGGAAAAGTAGCGACGTTAAAGGTGAATCCACCGGCCCACGAAGCCCACGCCACGTCGTCCAGCTCCTTTTGCAGGACGGTGTTGGTGCTGTATGGATCGATCCCCATTTGGAGCGCGATCTTTCGTTTTTTGTCAGAGTAGCCGATGGCATCCTTCATCCGATTGCCGTCGCCGCCGTTTCCGCCCCTGCCTTTCCCGACATTCTCGACGGTGTCCTTAGCACGCCCCAAAAATTTCATAATTCCCTTTGGAACATTGGAAATCGCCTGCGCTGGATCTCTGGCGATGTTTTTCGCCGAGTTGAGCGGGCTTTTTGCCGCAGCCACTAGTGATGTCTTGAACTCGTCGGTACGTGAGACGTCCTGCAGCCGTGCGATCGCGTCGATCTCCTTCAGGCGTTGGAGCAACATCTCGTTTCCGTCCGCTTCGAAAACACCAAAGTCCGAATCAATCGTGAAGTGATTCATGCCTGAGGCCGTCGGCACAGGATCGCGCACAGCAAAATGCGGTCCCTTGAGCAATTCCGGTTTGAGAATCTCACTCGCTTTGAGTTCAGGCAGCTCTTCAAACACGGGTTCCGCGCGACGCACTTCCATCGGCTCCGGTGTTTGCGCGAGACATTGAAAAGTCGCGCTGAGCATAAGCGCCAGGCAGAGGTTCCGATCCATCGTTTTGATGGCGATACTAAACCGCCGATGAGATGTGAAGCTTCAACATGTGTCGTCGGTTTTGCAGGTTAATCGCTTTTCGGGGTAAACCATTCCGGGTGATGCGCGAGAAATTCGCACCCCGATCCGCCGCGCGCGGCGTTCGTCAGGCAGGTTCTTGCCGCTCGGCTAACGGAGCGATGAGCCGTTACGCTTATTGTGCTTGCGATTCAGAGCCCTGGTCCTCTTCCACGTCGTCCTCGGTCACTTTCCAAGTCTTGTCCGGGTTGTATTTGTCCATGCTCTGGAACGTCTTCAGCGTATCGGGTCCGAGATCCTTTTCGTACACGACTCCGTCTGGGCCAACGACAAATGTCATGACTCCAGTCACACGATACTCAGCAGGCGCAGCGGCGAGGGCGAACCCGCCGATCATTGCGCCGCCAATCATAAAGTCCATCTCTCCCAGTGGCGCTGCGGGTCCCTGCCCCTTCAGCACCTTGAAGTAGTAACCGTGATAAGGTTTGCCTCCCTCGGCGGAATAACCTTCCTGAAGCGCTTTGGCCACTTCTTCGCCAACCGGACCTGCCCATGTCCCATCCGGGTTTTGCCACGTCAGACCGTCATGCTTCCCGGGCGTGCTGATGACGCGCTGAGCGTATTGGTTCACCTTCGAACCATCGTGTTTCTCCGCCGCATACTCGTGTTGTGCCTCGTCGAAACCACGACAAATCTCAATGGCGTTCAGCTCGTTAGCGCCGATCCGGCGATTTAATATTTCCTCGCGACCGACTTTCGTATCAAAAAACCATTTCCCTTTTTGTTTCACTAGCGGAATTGGAAGCGGAAAGTCATCGTTACCTACCAAAACAATGGCTTGGTTCGGATTTTTCTTGTCTGTCTGGACCGACATTTTTTCTTTTGCCTTGGCTGCAAGTTCCGCTGCACGGTTCTTGTCCTGAACCGGGTCTTCGGAAGCGACTATATCGCCGCTATCCGGCCCCAGAATTTCCTTCGCCGCGGCAATGTCAAAATTCGCCGCGACCTGAATAAGCGCATCGGCCGCCTGTTGCGGTGTATCGAATTGTTTTTGTGCTGGCTGCGCCCCCGAAGCTGCGTCGGATTTCGACGGCGGTGCGGCATGCAAGCCTACGCCTAACAAGCAAAAGGTAGCAATCGCAGAAGCGATCTGCGAAAATTTCGAGGAAGTCATAATATTCATTTTTGATTTCATTGGTTTTCTCCGGATAGACAGTTGCCCTATCTTCTGCGGCCTCCACCGCCTCCTCCTCTGCCGCCGCCGCCGCCGCCGCGACCGCCACCACCGCCGCGGCTCATTCCACCACCACCGCGACTACCGCCACCACGGCTCATTGAAGAACCGCCGCCACGGCTCATACCGCCGCCACCCATGCTGTGGCCGCCTCTGTTGCTGCTGGATCGCGCGTAGTTTCCACTGCCGCCGCTAAGTCCTCCACCGCTGCGAGACGCCGAACTAGGTCGCGATGACGCACTGCGATTACCAACTTGATTCTTGGCGGTACCGCCACCGGGTCGCGCTCCGGCACTGCCTCCACTTGGCCGCGTGCCAGCTCCACCGCCACCAGAACGATTGCCAGCTCCAGCGCCACCGCCGGGCTTTCCTGCACCACCCGCACCACCGGGTCTTCCGGCACCGCCAACGCCACCTGCACCGCCGGGTTTTCCGGCACCGCCTACGCCACCGGCACCACCGGGTCTTCCGGCACCGCCAACGCCGCCCGCACCGCCGGGTCTTCCGGCACCACCTACGCCACCGGCACCGCCGGGTCTTCCGGCACCACCAACGCCGCCCGCACCGCCGGGTCTTCCGGCACCACCAACGCCACCCGCACCACCAGGACGACCGGCGCCACCGGGGCCACGTCCGCCGAATTGATTCGCCGTTTGCCTGTTTCCATACGGAGCGTTTCCGCGGTGTTGCGGATTGTGCTGCCAATTACCTTGTCCCTGGCGATTGACATTGCGGTTGAAATTGTTGTTCTTATTAAAATTATTATTGTTGTTGATGTTAACGTTGCCGCCGTTCCAATCGCAATTGCCCCAGTGGCCACCCCAGGCGCCCCAGGCGGCGGCTCCCAGCGCGATTCCAGCTCCCCATGCTAAGGCTGTTCCGGGAACGTAGCCGGGATAAGTGTACGGATAGTAAGGGTATTCAACAGGAGCAGGTCCGTACACCACAGTCGGATCATAAGAGGGCACGTAAACCACGTCCGGGTTGGCTTGCTGAATTTCGATTACCTGTTTGCCGCTGGACACTGTCTCGGTCTTCACTACCGATTGAGCACTGGTTTTTAAGTTTCCTGTGCCTTGAGCCTTCGCGCGCATGCGCTGGACTGCATCCATCACATCCGATTGCTGCGCCAGAAATGCATTTCCCAGGTCCGTCGTCCACTGGATATTGCCCGCCATCCGCTGCACCACATCTGGAAACTCTACCAGTGACTGAACGCTCGGATCCCACGGTTGCTTTGCCACAGCATCCGCCAGCGCTTTGCCTTGCAAATTCTTATTATTGTTCATCCACTGTTGAAGCTGAATTACTTCCAGTGGATAGGTCGAAGCCGCCAGGGTTTGCGCCAGAAGGGGGTCCGGATACAACCCGATCGGCGCGACGAGAGAATCCAACTCCTGCGGTGCCAGTGTTGTTGTCTGTTGATCATTCGTTGTGGTCGTCATCTCTTGCGATTGCGCTTGCTGCGCCAACGCACTCGAGTTCAACGCGAGTCCAACGATGGCTATCACGCCATGAATTAATGTGCGGCTTGGTGACTTCATAAGTTTTTTGCTTTTCGATCCCTGCCCGGGAGGATACAGGACTTGTGTGATCGGTATATGGGACCTTGGTCCAATAGAGCCGTCGGATATAAACGGTAGTTTCAGCAAACCAAATGAAAAAAATTCACATGAATAATGTCAAGAAAATCGCAGTTCTAGTACTCGTAATCGCAGCGATGACGGGGTTTACTCAGGCGGCCAAAAATCATTCGGGGCCAGACGCAACTTTACGACTGAGCACCGGTGGCTTCGCTCTTGGAATCGGTGTCAACTGGGGGTCAGGCACGCTCACCTACAAAGGCAAAAACTATCCGGTTAAAGTGAAAGGACTGTCGGTAGGCAGGGTCGGGGCGACCAGCTCGTCCGCTTATGGTGAGGTTTTTAACCTAAAGCATCTTCAGGATTTCAACGGTCATTATAACGTGGGCGGCGCGGGAACGCGGGGGGTGACTCTTGGCGCTGGGAAAACTGGCACCATCATGTCAAATCAGGCGGGCGTGATCGTCCGCGTTTCCTCCACACAAAACGGCATTGCGGTCAATGCGACTGGCGGTGGCGTTGACCTGCAACTCCAATAACGTGTTTGCCTAACAAACCAAGCTGAGTGTGCGCTCATCGGCGTACTCAGTCATGCTCGAATGGCCGAGCTTTCTCCACCCGCCGCCGTACTTGAAATCGGAACGGTAGCGCCATGGGTGCGGAAGACTTCGTCGGCATGGGTACGTGGACCTGTTTGGGATGGCTTCTGGATGCTCAGCGCGCTCTGGCTCGCGCCCCTCGTGCTGTTGCTCGTCCATGGGTATTCTAATCCCGAGTCGAGTCCACTCGATTTGCTTTATTTCGGTTTAACTGCGCTGTTTTGGATCGGTCACCGGTTATCGAGCACTTATCTCGCGTATTGCACGGAGGCGTATCGTCCGCTCCTGCGCGAACAGCCGATCCGGTTCATTATCCTTCCGCTACTGATAACAGCAGGATGTTTCGCGCTGTTTCTTCCGGCAGACTCAACGTTGCCATGGACGCGCGAGGAACGACTGATTGCATTGGCAATTGTCGATTATGCTTGCGTGACGTATCATTTCGCTGCGCAACATTTCGGCGCGCTTTCACTCTATCGGTCGCGAGCTGATCGCGGCTTTTGCATTCAGACGAGGCGGTGGGATCGTTTTTTCGCGCTGACCGCTGGCGGCGTGTTTGTGTTTGTCGCAGATATCCTGGCTGGAGCAGTGGCGTACCAAGACCAGTGGGTCGATCGCTGGTTTCCTGCGTGGATTGTGTCAGCTGAGAATGCAATCCGCGGCGGCGCGATGGTGGCGCTTTTTGCTATCACCGCAATCATGTTAGTTGCCGAACTGCGCACGCCGCGATGGTCGCTGCCGCGCATCTTGTACATTGTTGGACTTGCGGTGATGGTCGGGTTGGCACTTCGGCCGCGGAGTTTGTTTCTCTTTCTTGTGATCTGGACATCGCAACACTGGATACTCGCTACGGGGCTGGCATCGCAAACGCCGTCAGCTGAGTCAGCTCCAACAGCAGGCGTAGTGCGCCGGTTTCTGCACAGGCTGAATGTGCGGCCATGGGCTGTCGTGCTTTTCCTCATGTTGTTGTCGCTCGTGTTCCTCCCGGTTTTTGAGGTGGAAGCAAATCGCGAGACCGGAACTTATTATGGGGACCGGATCTTTGGTTCGCTCGCAGTACAACTGCGAACCTCAACGTGGTTGCCTGCGTTGCTAGCTTTGGGCTTCGCGACCGGATTTATTCATTATTTACTCGATCGAAGCGTGTATCGAATGTCGGATCCGCAAGTGCGTGCGGCAGCGGCTGGCCTGATTGGCAACGT
>JBJMXF010000034.1:0-5589 GCA_045809725.1 Candidatus Udaeobacter sp.
GGGACAGAGCGTTGCTCGCCAAGGCGAGTCAACTGCGAACCGCCACAAACATAACGTGCACCGTCTGCGCGCGCTGGTGTTGGCGCCGACCCGTGAGCTCGTCGTCCAGATCGAGGAGAACGTGCGCGCATACGGGAAACACCTTTCCCTGCGGGTGGCTACCGTCTTCGGCGGAGTGAGTGAACGCCCCCAAATTGAAGCGCTGCGCTCCGGGGTTGATATGGTTGTAGCTACGCCTGGGCGTTTGATTGATTTGATGGAGCAGCGCGTGGCTAATCTTTCCGGGGTCGAATTCGTGGTGCTGGACGAGGCCGATCGAATGCTCGACATGGGATTTCTTCCTCCCATTCGGCGGATCATGAAGGCATTGCCGCACAAACGGCAGACTCTCATGTTTTCGGCTTCGCTCTCACGGGAGATCGAAGCTTTGACTCATCAGTTTCAGCAGTCGCCGAAGATGGTTGAGATTGGACGACGAGCGAATCCGGCAGAGGCTGTGACGCAGTTTGTTTACGAAGTCCCTGCGCATTTGAAACCGGCATTACTGCTTCATTTACTGCGGGATCGCGACTTCGACACGGTTCTGGTTTTCTCGCGGACCAAGCATGGCGCGGACAAAATCGCGCGTCGGCTGGAGAGCAGCGGAATCAAAACCGGGACAATCCATTCCAATCGCTCCCAGAACCAGCGGTTGCGCGCTTTAAAAGATTTCAAGTCGGGCGCGGTGCGCGTGCTGGTGGCTACGGACATTGCGGCGCGAGGCATCGATGTCGATGGGATCTCGCATGTGGTGAACTACGATTTCCCAATGCACTCGGAGGATTATGTCCATCGCATCGGACGCACCGGCCGGGCGCACGCCATCGGTGACGCGATCAGCTTTGTTACGCCGGAAGATCAGGGGGCGTTGCGTTCACTCGAGCGTTTCATCGGCCGCGGGATCGTACGGAAAAAGGCAGAAGGTTTCGATTACAACCAGGCTGCGCCACCACGCGACGAGCGGGGCAGAGGAGCGCAAGTTCGTCAGCGAACGAGCGAGGCGCGAGGAACGGGAAGTTCTCCGCGTGGAAGTGGCAACGCCCCACAGGGCCAAATCGGGTGGAGTTTCCGCAATGCATCATCGAACAACCGTCCGCGGCGCAGATCTTATCGACGACATCGTTAGCGGTGGATGAAGATCGGACAGCATCAGACCTGCCTAACAGCGTTGAATTCGTCGTCGCGATTCTTCTGTTGCAGCTGTCGTGATCAGCGCCACCACTTAAAGTTCAGGACCAAGAAGAAACAAAGGAGCAGCAATCATGAACAAGAAACTAGAAGTGGTAATCGTCCCTGTCTCAGATGTCGATCGCGCCAAAGCATTTTACGAAAGACTTGGCTTCAGATTAGATATCGACATCACGAATGAAAACTTTCGCGGTGTACAATTCACTCCTCCTGGTTCACAAACCTCGATCATCTTCGGCAAAGGAGTCACGCGGGCCAGTGCTAGCCCGGCCGAGGTAGTTTTAGCCGTGGATAATGTCGATGCTGCCCGGGATGAATTGGTCGGCAGCGGCGTCGAGGTGAGCAAGGTCTTCCACTACGCCGGCGGCCCATTTAATAACGCTGTGGAGAACCCGCGCGTCGCTGGGCGCGACCCAGAAGGTCGTTCCTACTTCTCGTTTGCTTCGTTCGAGGATCCAGACGGTAATCGCTGGCTGCTCCAGGAAATCACGACGCGACTTCCCGGCCGAATCGATTCTGCGGCGACAACGTTCCCTTCGGCAACCGGTCTGGCGAGCGCGCTTCGGCGTGCCGAGGCGGCGCATGGTGAGCACGAGAAACGCACCGGCGAAAGAGACGCGAACTGGCCCGATTGGTACGCGAAGTACATGGTAGCCGAACAGGCCGGCACTGAGCTGCCGCAATGAGAGAAAAGTAACTCAGCTCATCGCCTACGTCGTCTATCCCAAGGTGCTCAAGGGCGCCGAATACATGGACATCGCCTCTCAGCTCGAAATTCATGCCAAGCAAGCGCTCGATCATGCCCTGACTCTGTCGCGCCAGATCGATTATCTCGACAAAATGCCGGTCGTTAGTCCGAAGCCGGTACGGACATCTAAAAACGCGAGATACATGCTTCGCTTCGACCTGGAGAATGAAAACGAAACCCATTCGTAATTACCGCGATCGCATCCCGCAGTGTTGAAGCGCTCGGAGAATACGCGATGGCTGAACAGATTCGTGAGATCCGAAGAACAGTAGAGACATGAACTCTTACACACTCGAGCCGATTGGCTTTATTCGATCGACAGTCAAGGGTCGAGAGGACGCGCCGAGGCAGGGATCCGAAGGCGCGCCCGATGCGTGGCTCGAGATCGAACCGCGTTTCGCCGATGCATTGTTGGGAATGGAAGTGGGTCATGAACTGATTGTGATCACGTGGTTACACGAAGCGAAACGCGACGGGCTACAAGGTCATCCGCGCAACGATCCGAAACGTCCGCTTACAGGCGTGTTTTACACGCGCTCACCTGCGCGCCCGAATCCACTCGGGCTGCATCCAGTGACCGTGCGCGAGATTGACGGCGTGCGCGTGAAGATCGGACCGATCGAGGCGTTCGATGGCACGCCGGTGGTGGATATCAAGTCGGCGTCCACTCGCGCGGACGGTTAATCGGGCTGGAAAATTAACAGCAAACGCCGAACGGCGCGAGCCGCACTGACGTTTAACGTCCAACGCCCAATGTCGAAGTCACTCACTGATGTGTTGGATCCTCAATTTTCTTCCTCAGATTCCTTTGCCATTTTGGCGAGCTCGTCCTGTTCTGCCTTGTTCAAAGCCGTCCGCTTTTGCTCTGACAGCGAGTGGGTCCTTGTGATCTTCCACTCGCCATTCGCTTCGAATTTGAGCGTCAAAAAACAACCGTCTCCCACCTGTTCGAGCTCGTCTTTGATCTCGAAGGTCTCCTGTTGTGAGACGAAGAGCAGCGCCGTGCTGGGATCGAGCCATCGGCGAACTTCGCACCGCGCGGAGATTGGGCGTCCCGACTCATCCGGTGGCAGTTTCAGCTTCTTCCTCTGGGCTGCCATGGAACGCCGGATCGGAGCATCCGTGACGTCGTCTTCGTGTGGCGCATCCAACTCACGCCATTCCCCGCCGTCGAGCTGGAACAATTGCAGGTGTTGGACACGCAAGCCCGGCTTGTAGTGGAAGGCGAACCGCTTCGAGTCCGGCGCCCAGACAATTCGCGCCGTGTCGGCGAAAGTGCCAGCGGCTTCTTCAGAGAGCGTTACAGCAGTCTGCTGAGTCTGGCGTTTCACTATTACGAACGCGGCTTCTTTCCCTTCTGCGGCGGGGATGAGACGTAATGCCCATTGTCCATCCGGGGAAACAGCATTCACCGCCCAGCCCTTTTCTTTTTTCGCCGGGTCGACTTCCTTGTTTGCCGCCGGAGCTTCACTCTCCTGAGCGCCCGCGTCACGCAGTGCCCGCGCGATGTTCACCGGTTGCTCCATGAGCTCCCAATCGAACTGTGCCGCCTCCGCGCTATCTGGTGCAGGACCTTGCGAGGGCGTGCTCACCACGTTCCGCACGTGCTCCATATCGAGCGCTTGTCCGGCCTTGAACTCTGCGGTCTTAGTCAGCTTGCGTACGGTTACAAGCGGAGTCGAAGCTTTCCTCTGCAAATAGAGCCGCTCTTCGTCGACCCGCGTGGCGCCGTTGGGCAGCGGATGTTCACGCCGGATAAGGACGAACATCCTTCTGGCCGCAGGATCTTCATCGGGATCGAACGGAAAAAATTCTTTCAGCTCCCTGGCCGCAGCGCTGGTGCGCTCCGTCGCCACCTTGAGCAATCCGCCGAATTTGTTGAACCAGGCCTGCTGCACCGTGAGGTGCGGCGCGGTCTCCTCTTTTTTCACATAATGAACCGCATCATCTAGTTGCGCTTCCACCTCGGTGTAGCGCTGCATGATAGCTTTCACCACTTCGTTGGTCTCCCGGGCGGAGGCGATCTCTCCGAGCAGGAGGCAAGGCACGGCGAGCCAACATGAGATGATTCGTTTCATGAGAATTTGATCGACGTACGAACACCGCGCGTCTTGCCGTTAAGATTAGTTAGTTTTGCATTGCGTCGTCAATCGTGCGTCAGGCACGTCGGCTCGGGGAACTTAGGAGTCGCTCTCCGGCGGGGCTGCGTCCGACACCAAATCGCCGAAGAACGCGTAGCTTGCTTTCCGTCCAGCAATCTCGAGCCGCCAGTGGGTAAAGTCCGCGGCGTTGTCGCAGCTATTTCCGCGGCCCTGAAAAACCAGTGTATACCGGGCTGGCGCGATGAAGCCGGACTTGAAGATACCATCGCCGCTGGCGACACCTTCGAAACGCCACTCCTTGTAAAGGGCAGGAGATTTTCCGGGTGCTCCATCGTGAATATCTGCTGCGAACGCAGTCATTCTCGTGGGCACCAGGATTGTCAGGACTCCTGTCTGTCCATCCTCAGCGCGGAAGGTGAGACGCCAGCGCTTCGGCTCCCGTACTGCTCTCACACTGTTCTGCTCTGATATGCTGCCCAAGCCTTTCACCGCATCTTCGCCGACATCGGTGAGAAACAAGCGCGCGGTGAACGCGAACTTCATCTCGTCTAGCTGCGCGCGTTGATAGTCCGAGAGGGGCTGGTTAACGCCGAGCCGGTATTGGCCTGGTTCGGTACAACAGGCACAGCCGTTTGTCTTCAGCGTGGCAAAGATGAGAAGCGCGCCGGTGATCATCGCGAGAGAACGGCAGGAGGTCATGGTCATTCGTCTTTGTATCACGGCAGGCAACGAGCGGCGCTCAAATAGCGCTGGAATAGTGCGATTTGGATTGCTAGCTGAGCGGGCGACCTAAAAGATCCGGTTCATGAAAGAATTTGAAGGAAAGGTGGCACTGGTAACCGGTGGCGGGTCAGGAATTGGTCGCGCGACGGCGGTGGCGTTTGCCCGCGAAGGAGCGCACGTGGTGATCGGTAATCGCAACGTTGAACGTGGCGAGGAAACAGTATCGACGATTCGGGAGAATGGTGGAAAGGCCAGCTTCCAGCGCACGGATGTCATGATTGCGGCGGAGGTTGAGGCGTTGATCGAGCATGCTATGAAGACGTGCGGCCGGCTCGACGTCGCTTTCAACAACGCCGGCATCGAAGGTGACGTGAAGCCGACGGTTATCGATCACACTGAAGCCAACTTCGATGCGGTGATGAACGTTAATGTCAAAGGCGTCTGGCTTTCGATGAAATACGAGATCCCGCAGATGCTGAAGACCGGTGGCGGCGCCATTGTAAACTGTTCGTCGGTCGCAGGCGTAATTGGGTTTCCGGGAATTGGGATTTACAGTGCATCGAAACACGCAGTGATCGGATTAACGAAAGCCGCTGCGTTGGAATTTTCGGTGCAAGGCATTCGCATCAACGCAGTCAATCCCGCAGTGATCGATACAGAGATGGTCGATCGTCTCGCCGATGGCATGAACGTGAAAAAGGACGACCTGACTACGTTTCATCCCATCGGACGCCTCGGGCGGGTGGAGGAAGTTGCGGAAGCTGTTCTGTGGCTGTGTTCCGATAAGGC
>JBJMXF010000035.1:0-12351 GCA_045809725.1 Candidatus Udaeobacter sp.
CGTCATTCTGAGCGAAGCGAAGAATGGAGCGAGCGGGGCGAGCGGCACGGATTGCTAAGCCGCGCAGGGTAGCGGCGAGTGTGTCGGGAGACGAACGAGTTCAATCTCTGGTTAACTTTGGCTGGATCTTAGCGGAAATAGCCAGAGATGTTTCGCTCCGCTCAAGATGACAGACAATGTATAGGTCGACTTAATACACGTCCGCCGGGATTTGGAACGCCGGATTACTCACGCGCACGAGCTTCCAATCCCACGGCTTTCCTGAGACATGGCGCCACTCCAATTCGAAAGGCGTGGGTAATCTGTTGACGCGTTCGTCCAGGAACTGCATCACGCCGTCGTCACTGCTATAGACATTGATTTTGCCAACCCAAGTCGCACGCGGCGTTTCAATTCGCACTGCGGCGTCGGGCGCAGTAATTCTTGACCCGCGCACCCATCGAAAACCTTCCCGCATCCGCGCAAGGAGCCGCGTCCGATCTTGGTCCCACTGGTCGCGATAGTGTTCGCCGATGAAATCGGCAACACTCTCCCAATTTTTGCCATCGATTGAGTGGAAGAAATGTTCTGTGTGAAGGCGAACCTGATGCTCAGGTCGCCAAAGCCACAGCACATAGAGGCCGATGCACAGCGCAACTGCCAACACAGCGATGATTGCTCCACGAAGCGTAATTGTCACACGCGCGTATTCTCGCCCGCAGATTACATCATTTCTAAAGGTGCACCGTGCAACCGTCCAGATCGCTATCGCCTGGTTTGCCACTGCCTGCGAATTCGAGCTGCCTCGCGCATGAAGTTCGGGTTCCGGATTATTTTCGTTGGATTTTGAGGCGCTGAATCAGTTCGCACGAACAGCGAAAGGCAATCGATCAACCGTCTACCACGCCAGTTTACCAACTCCTGACTCAGACATTGCAGCCCATTTTGCTCGCACAAGGTGCGAAATAACTCTGCGGTCATACCGGGATTTCGGTGATGCGCCCAATCGAGAATCTTCGCTTTGATCAAGGGCTTCGCGAGCGCGTCTGGAAGCCTCTCGCGCGGCGAATTAACGTATTTCCCAAAGTTCGAATGATGAATGAAACCTTTGCCGCCGATTGTCAGCTTGGTCCGAAGTTGACGCAGGTATTCTTCGACCACGTCCCGATCCGGATGCACAAATGAATCGAAGCTGAAAACAAAATCTACTGAACCGTCTGGAACCATCGATAACGAGCGGCCATCATTTAGGACACAGCGCACATGCGGCTGACTCGCGAAACGCTGCTGACACGCTTCGATACATTCGTTCGATTTATCAACGGCCCATAATTCGTCGCAGTAATCCTTCAGATAATGCGTCCACCGCCCAAAACCGGGCGCGATTTCCAGAATCGTTCCCACCGGCAAACATTCGCGAATTCGCGGGAAAATTGTGCCAGCCCATTGCGCGGCAGAGCTGCCCCACGGTTGCGACCATTCCTCGCCCGCCTCTTTCCAATCGTACTTCATTTGTAGAATGGCTGGGGGCGGAATCGAACCGCCGACACGTGGATTTTCAGTCCACTGCTCTACCGACTGAGCTACCCAGCCGTGATGGCGCCGATCCTGTGGCGCCGTGGGATTTTCACTATGCAACAATCCCTTTGTAGGGCAAGCGGCGCGCTTGCCGCCGGCGAAACCGCACGATTACGCGCTCGCTGGCTGATTCTCTAATTGTTGGATCGCGCTTTCCAGTTACAATCGCCCACATGAAGAAGCCCATTTTCACCAGCGAAGCGCCGGCGGCGATTGGCCCGTATTCGCAAGGGATGCGCAGCGGACGTTTTCTGTTTTGCAGCGGCCAAATCCCGCTGGATCCGAAGTCTGGCGAAATAGTTTCGAGTGATATTGCGACGCAGACGCGCCGAGTAATGGAAAACATCGCCGCCCTTCTAGGAGCCGAAAGTCTTACTTTCGAGCACATCGTTAAGACAACCATTTTCCTCACGAGCCTCGGCGATTTTCAGACGGTAAACGAAATATACGGCTCGTATTTCAAACAAGACCCCCCTGCCCGTTCCACGGTCGAGGTTTCTGCGCTGCCCAAGGGAGCGAATATAGAGATCGAGGTAATTGCCGCCGCAGCAGGTACTGACCAAACCGCTTATGATACATCTGGGTAAGACAGTCTCGGTTCTGGGGAGCGCACGCCGCTGGCGTGCTGTTTTCGCCCGGCCGCCGAAAAGGTCTCGGCATGCTCATGAGCACGGAAAGCCACGAGAAGAAATGATTGTGCGGCATATCCATGAGGAACCGTTCGACGAGCCGTCGAACGGAGCACGCCAGCGGCGTGCGCTCCCCAGATGAGCAACGAGCTTCTTGCACTTTTCCGCAAGACCCGGGCGCTGCTGGACGGCCATTTCGTGTTGCGGTCGGGTCTGCACAGCCGCGAGTATTTCCAATGCGCGCTGCTTCTACAGCACACTGACATCGCCGCACTCGTGTGTGGCTGGCTTGCAGATAAAGTGAGCCAGTTCGAGTGCGACGCAGTGATCTCCCCCGCTCTTGGCGGAATCGTTGTCGGCCAGGAAGTCGGAAGATCGTTAGGCAAGCGCCACATTTTTGCGGAGAAAGAAGAAGGCAAACTCGTTTTGCGCCGCGGTTTTCAAATTTCGCCTAACGAGAGGTTTGTTGTAGTCGAAGATGTCGTCACCCGCGGAGGCCGCGTGCAGGAGACAATCGATATCGTACGCGGGCATGGCGGCATCGTCTCGGCAGTCGGCGTGATTGTGGATCGAAGCGGTGCAGCCAAGCCGCACTTTGGCTGCCCGTTTGTGAGCTTGATCGAAATGAACGTCGAGACGTTCGCCGCAGACAATCTCCCGTCAGATCTAGCCGACATTCCCGCCGTTAAGCCCGGCAGCAAATAGGTGGAACGCGTTGTCCTCAACGCGTTGGCTAAGAAGATGCGGCTTTGCCGGCGGATATCTGCGCCTTCGGCGAGCAAACGGGCATCGTCCCGCCGCGGCGGGCCGATTCACGCCGCTCATTGCATGCAGATCGACGCAGCTTCGCCGCCGAAATCACGATGCCGGCACAATGCGGCCGCTCACTTCGCCGAAACCGACACGATAACCATCGCCCTGGCACCAGCCGTTGATCGTTAGGCGGTCGCCATCTTCAAGCCACTTGCGGGTTTCGCCATTCGGCAGCTTGAGCGGATTCGCTCCGCGCCAGGTCAACTCCAGCATGCAGCCACGCGATTCTTCAATCGCTCCGCTGATTGTGCCGCTTGCCAATAAATCGCCTGGTTCAAGATTGCAGCCGTTAACCGTATGATGGGCAAGCTGCTGCGAAATGCTCCAGTAAAGGTTTTCGAAATTCGTGCGGGTGATGACATGCGGCGTATTCATCGATGATGTTTGAAGTTGCGCTTCGAGCTGGATGTCGAAGGTGAAATCGTTTTTCGCGCGTAGATACGGAAGCGGCTGGGGATCCTGTGGCGGGAGCGGCTTCCTGAATGGTTCCAGCGCGTCGAGCGTCACCACCCATGGTGAAATGGTAGTCGCGAAGTTCTTCGCCAGGAACGGGCCCAACGGCTGATATTCCCAGGCCTGAATGTCGCGCGCGCTCCAGTCGTTCATCAGGACCAGTCCAAAAATGTGATCGGTGGCGCGATCGATGGAAAGGGGTTCGCCTAACGAGTTGCCCGGCCCGATGAGGAACGCCGTTTCCAATTCGTAATCGAAGCTCTTGCTTGGGCCGAATACAGGCGCGGTCGCCTCCGGTGGTTTCGTTTGTCCGCTCGGCCGCCGCACATCGGTCCCACTGACAACGACCGAACTCGCGCGTCCGTGGTATGCGACTGGCAACCATTTCCAATTGGGCATCAGCGCGTTCTCAGGACCGCGCAACATGGTGCCGACGTTATGCGCGTGATGATACGACGAATAGAAATCAGTGTAGTTGCCGATACGCGCCGGCAATTTCATCGCCACATCCGTTTGCGCATGAAAAAGGTTTTTACGCAGTCGGGCATCATCCCGCAACGTTGGCGTATCCGCCGAGAGCAGATGTTGAAGAATGTCGCGCGTCTTCCGCCACGCGGATCGCCCCAGCGCAAGAAATGAATTCAGCGAAGCCTCAGAGAACACTTTTTGGTTCTGAAATTCCGGCGAGCGAAAATGCCCGAGTTCTTCCAGTGCGGAGAGATCAAGAATCAAATCTCCAATCGCAACACCAACACGCGGGTTGCCTTGTCGTGGTTGGAAAACGCCGAAGGGAAGATTCTCCAATGGAAAATGTGAATCCGGTGAAACGTCGATGAAGGATTTGAGAGGCATAAATGGTCGGGACGGCGCGCTGCGCCGTCCGGACGCCGCAGTGCGGCGTCCCTACCCTACAACAAATTCAAAGCCCGCAAATCGTCCCGCGGCTCATCAAAGCTGCAACTGCCGAAAGAGTTCACGAAGTTCCGCCGGTATCGCAGACGTTCCGTATCGATTTTCCAGTCGCGCCATGCGAAGGACTCGTCAGTAAACGAAAACGAGCGTGCATCTTCATCCTCGAGCATGGTCACCGCTTGATCGGGGTTCCAGTGATGTTCCGCCGCCAGCACTGCGGCTCCCAGCACATTGAGAAATCCGTGCATCTTTGTGGCCACTTCGTCTCGAAATTGGCGGATTGGATGATGCAGACCAGCCGTAAACTTGATCGGGAGTTGATGGGTCGCTGCCGTCACCAGAGCGCGTGCAATCTCAGCGGAAGTTGGGAAAGCATCAGTCGTCACTCCGCCGGTTCGCAATTTATAACCGAATGTTGCCGTCTGCTCGTCGGAGTTATGTGCAGCAATCATTAGGATGGTTTGCTCTGCTTTCTCAGGCGGCGCTTCCCAGAACACCGCCAACTCATCCACAATCTCCGTTGCTTTTTTGAGAGAAGCAGAATCGACATCATCAGGTAAAAACATTTCAAGGTGGCTGACCGAAATCAGGCTGCCGTTGGATCGTGAGAGTGAGCGAACCGCCGCGCTCGCTTCCGTGAGCGCCTCAAGAAAGGCCTCAATGTTTGAGGTCTTCGGTCCAAGCGCCGCGACGCGGAGCGGATTCGAAGCATCGAATTGTGAAACAAATTTTGCTGCGGCATTGAATTGTCCGACCGGCAGAACAAACCCATTTAGCATCCATGCTTCTGGCGAACGCACATAGCTCGCTTGATTCCGCATCGCCGGCTCGAGTGCCAGGGCGCATGGCGGGAACATTCCGGCGTAATCAATTGCCTGGTCAAGAAGAGCGCGAACCGAAGCAGAAACAGCCATGACCGGGAGAGCTAACCACGAATGCACACGAATGGACACGAAGAAATGTTTAGCCGCGGCCCGGATTTAACGTTCCGTATTCAGCGACGACGGCGCACAGCGCCGTGGCTACAGCAAAGACGTACGGTGATAACGCGACCAGCTAATCGCACGACGCAAATTGCGGCGTCATGCTAAATGAAGCGCGCAATTCGCTGCCGGGCGGAATCACTTGGATTCCTTGTTTCTTCTCGAATGCACGCTGCTCGTGATGATCGGTCAATCCCCAGCACGGCTCGATGCACAGAAATGGGCCTCCGTCCGACCACAACGTCACGTACGGCACACCGGTCAGCTCCAGAGTGACCCATCGGCCACTTGGTGGATCAACGTAGGAAAACAGTCGGCGCGGCACATCCGCCAGTTCGAGAATCACCGATCGGGGGAGCTCGTCTCTGGGGAAGGGCATTTCGCCACCGCGAAATTCAATCTCACGCGTTTCGCCCGACAAATAATTGCCCGGCGAAAAATATCGTCGGTACAATCCGCGCGGCATTTGTAAATGAAAGGTTTCGAACGAGGTCGCACCGAAGCCTGGATGCAATCCGAACGACACGTGCGCGGTCAATTCTGATTCATGATTCCGAAACGCAAAAGCCGTACTCACGCCATTAGCGTCAATGTGATAAGTGAGATCCACACTCACCTTCAGCGGATATTCAATCGGTGAAAAATCGTCTGCCGCGATCCGATACTTTAGGCAAGCGCTGCTCTCATTGGTTAAGCATCCCACGAGATGCCATGTCTTCCCGCGAAGAAAACCGTGAGTGCCGCCTTTAATTTCGCGCCCACGATACAGACTGCTGCCATTCTTCAGTCGATGGAGATAATAACCCATTACCGTGGCATGATTTGCCCAGCCTTCAGAGGGCGCCGTTAAATCATTGTCCCGGTAAAGAAAACCAATCCATTCGCCGGCTTCATTGATCCGCGACATGCTGATCAGTTCCGCACCGAGACGCGACACGATGATGCGAAGGCCGTTTTCTTGGTCCGTCAGGACATCCAGAAGGCGACCGTCACGGTTTTCTTCTGAGTGCGAAAACTTCATCGTAGCGGTGTGGGCAATTGTAGGGCGTTTCTGTGAAACGCCAACGTCCTCGCGTCTGCCACAGACGCCCTACAGTAATTTTGAACGCGCGGGCATATTCCCGCCGCTCATGGGAACAAGCCGCGCACTTGTTTGGCCTTGATGACGCGCTCAACACCGATCGCCATTGCGGCTGTGCGATGCGACACCCTGTGGTCTTTCGCGCGTCTGATTACTTGCACAAACGAATGCTCGAGAATGCGGAAAAGTTTGTCGGTCACTTCTGACTCCGACCATAAAAAAGCCTGCAGCCCTTGCACCCACTCGAAGTATGAAACGATCACGCCGCCAGCATTGCAGAGAATGTCCGGGATCACGAAGACTTCGTCCCAGCGTTCGTCGAGAAGCAGATCCGCATCGGGCGTGGTCGGACCGTTCGCACCTTCGGCAAGAATGCGGCACTTCAGTTGGCCGGCATTTTTCGCCGTAATCACGCGGTCAACCGCGCACGGCGCAAGAATATCGCACGGCAGCGTGAGAAACTCGTTAGGATTTACATGATCATCTTGAGCGAACGCCCGCAGGTTGCCCTTTTTCATCATGTGTTGCTCGGCTGCTTTAACGTCGATGCCTTTCGGATTGTAAATCGCTGCGGTGTGATCGCTGATCCCGACAACTTTGACGCCGCTTTTGTAAGCCAGCGACAAAGCTGCGACGGAGCCGACGTTGCCGAATCCTTGAATGATCGCGGTGCATTTTTCCGGATCCATCTTCAGCATGTTCATGGCGCGCTCGACGAGATACACAACGCCGCGACCAGTCGCTTCACGCCGTCCCTCAGTCCCGCCAATTGCGACCGGCTTGCCGGTAACGATTTCGTTCACGGCGTAGCCCATGTAGACCGAGTAGGTGTCCATGAACCACGCCATAATCTGTTCGTTGGTGCCCATGTCGGGCCCCATGATGTCGGTGTGCGGACCGACAAATGGAATCATTTCCTGCATGTAACGGCGCGATACGGACTCAAGTTCCCTGCGCGATAGCTTCGTTGGATCAACAGCCACGCCGCCCTTCGCTCCGCCATACGGCAACTGAGCCAGCGCGCATTTCCAGCTCATCCACATCGCCAGCGCCGCGGTTTCGCCCATCGAAAGCGAAAGGGCGAAGCGTGTGCCGCCTTTGGTCGGCCCCAGCGCGATGTGATGTTGGACTCGGTAACCCTGGAAAGCTCTGGTGCTCCCGTCGTCCATGTGCACCGGCAGCGTCACGGCGACGGCGCGTTTGGGGTACGTCGCCCATTCGCGATCGCTCTTATCGATGTTCAGATAATCCGCGATGACGCGAAACTGTTCGCAAGCCATCTGGAAAACTTCGTCGTCGTAAATCGTGTGTGCTGCTGTGTCAGCGCAAGACTCGGCGTCCATGGGAAGCTGCTATTTGCGCTGAGCACGAGGCGTCGTCAACTGCGAAACTTTAGCGATATTCGCAGGTCTGGGTAGCGCACGCGCCCACGCGTGCTGGCGAGCGCGTTTCGCGATCGCGAACTTTTTACTGCATAGGCACACTGTTTGATCGGAGGTCTATAAAAAGATCGTTTCGGCGCGGCCGCCGAAACCAGCACGCGGGCCGCGTGCGCTCCCGTTACAACTGCACGCTACACTCCAAAGTTCGACAAGAGCGCGTGAAGCTGGCTAATGTCCGCAAATGAAAATCGAAACTGTAGCCGTTCACGCAGGACACGAGGTGGATCCGGCAACCGGGGCCGTAGCCGCCCCGATTTATCTGTCCACCACGTTTGAGCGCGATATCGAGGGGACGTACTCGCGCGGGTTCATGTACTCGCGTAACGACAATCCAAATCGGAAAACGCTGGAGCGTGGCGTGAGCATGCTCGAAGGGGGCGAAGCGGCCGCTGCTTTCGCTTCTGGAACCGGCGCAGCCATGTCGATCTTGCAGGCACTATCGCCTGGCGATCATGTCCTCGCGCATATCGACGCGTATTACGGCACATCACGATTAATCCGCGAAATTTTTGTGCGCTGGGGACTGGAAGCAGATTTCGTGGACATGGCCGATCTCGCTGCGGTCAGGAAAGCATTGCGCCCAAATACAAAACTTGCCTGGGCCGAAACACCGTCCAATCCGCTGCTGAAAGTTGTCGATCTCACTGCGCTCGCTGAAATCGCACATAACGCCAACGCGATTTTCGTTTGTGACAACACCTGGGCGCCGGTGCTGCAAAGACCATTCGATCTTGGCGCCGATCTGATCCTGCACTCCACGACAAAATATTTTGGCGGCCATTGCGATGTTCTCGGAGGAATTGTCGTTGCGAAAAAGGACGATGAATTCTTTCAGCGGATTCGCAGCATCCAATATGAGGGCGGCGCGGTCCCCTCGCCTTTCGATTGCTGGCTGATCCTGCGCGGCATGCGCACGTTGCCCTGGCGCATGCGCGCGCACTCGGACAACGCAATGAAAGTTGCGGAGTTCCTTGCACAACATCCAAAAGTCGCGCGGGTGCATTATCCCGGTTTGCAATCGCACCCGGCGCACAAAGTCGCGGCCGGACAAATGTCGGAATTCGGTGGAATGCTGTCGCTTGAAGTGAAGGACGGCTCCGAAGCAGCGATGTCGGTAGCGGCGAAAACGAAAATTTTTATTCGCGCGACGAGCCTCGGTGGCGTGGAGAGTTTGATCGAGCATCGCGCATCCATTGAAGGCCCAGGCACAACTTCGCCCGCAGGCTTGTTGCGCCTATCCATCGGCCTCGAAAACGCCGACGACCTGATCGAAGATCTCGACCAGGCGATCGGGATGTAGGGGGCGCAGGGTTTGGAAATTAGCGCCATAGGCGCGACCTCATCACTAGCCTGGGGCAAAGCCCCAGGATCCGAGAATGAAAAAATATCAGCGCTGAAAGCGCGATTCACTCCTGAGGTCCTAGTTCAATCCCAAACGTATCGCTCGTCGAAATCGATGCCGTGTTTACGCAACAGCTCCCGATATTCTTCCTGAAATGTGCGTGTGCGATGGTGCTCTGACTGGTCCGTAATGTATCGTAGAACAGCTTCGAGCTGACTTGAGCTTACCGAGAATGCGCTATAGCCCCGCTGCCAAAAAAAGCCGCGATATCTGGCATCGAGCGCTTTGATCCATTTCGACGACGTTTTCTTAATCTCCTCAACGAGCTGCGCCTGAGAAAGAGTCCGCGGCAGCGTGGTGACGATATGAACGTGATCAGCCACGCCGCCGACATGCGCAAGCTCGGCGCCGAGGTCGCGGCATATCGTTGCGAGATAAGCATGCATGCGTGGCCGCACCTCTGAATCGAGCAAAGGTTCACGAACCTTAGTGCTAAAGATGATGTGAAGAATGACTTTGCTGAGGGATTGCGGCATGACGTACATCCTCATCAGATTTGGACCGGAAGTGAATCGCGCTTTCAGCGCTCTGGGTTTTTTTGCGTTCCCATGAATCCTGGGGCGTTGCCCCAGGCTAGCAGTGACAGCGCGCCTTTGGCGCTAACCTGAAACTCAGACGTTCGCCGCACCAAACGCATCTACAACTTGCCCACTCGCCTCCGAAAAACATCTATAATGTCTTGCACTTCGCTGATGCGCAGAAGAAACGCGGCGCCAAAAAATCCCGCTCCGGCAACTGCAATCGTCGCGAGCAGTATTGCCACTTTTTCGAAGAACCGCATATCCGACCACGCATCGAGCCAGAGGTAATTCGCCGCCCAACAGATCACCCCCAGTAGCGCACCGGCGATACAAATTTTTCCAAGCGCGATCAACATCTGGCGCGTTTCAAGCCGGCGCGTGTACCTGCGCATCAGTGTGTAGAGCAAAAGAAAGTTGATAGTAGCAACGAGCCCCGTTGAAAACGCAAGGCCGCGATGTCCCCATCCAAGCCGAAACGTGAACAGCCAGTTGAGAAACAAATTCGCGCCGATTGCGAGAAAGCTCACAATCATTGGCGTGTTGCGTTTGCCGATGGCGTAAAACGCCGGCGTCAACACTTTCAACGCGGCGTACGCCACCAACCCGATCGCATAATATTGTAGCGCGCCCGCAGTTTGCCGCGTCATCTCAGCAGTGAAACGTCCGTGCTGATAAATCACGCTGATAATCGGTGACGCCAGCATCGCCAGTCCAATCGCCGACGGAACCGTCAACAAGAAGGCCAGCCGCATCCCGCGCGCGAGCGTTGCGCGAAATTCAGCCGTGTTCCCGAGCGCGGCGCTCTTCGATACCAGCGGCAACGTCACAGTGCCAATGGCTACGCCGAAGATTCCCAGCGGCAATTGCATCAGACGAAACGCAATGTTGAGCCAGCTGACGGGGCCATTGCCGAGGCTTGCCGCGAATCCGCTGTTGATCAGCACGTTTACCTGCACCGCGCTCGCCGCGACAACGGCCGGTCCCATCAACGTCAGCACGGCGCGCACGCCTTGATCGCGCCAATGAAAATCGGGGTGAAACCTGTAGCCGACTTTCCACAGCGACGGAAATTGTCCCGCCAATTGCCACGCTCCGCCGATCAACGTGCCGATCGCCAGGCCCACGAGCGAACGGGCGCCGAAATGTGGATCGATCCAGTAACCGATCGCCACGCCGCCAATGATGGAGCCGAGGTTGAAATAACTCGACGCCATGGCCGGCGGACCGAACACATATTTCGCGTTCAGCATTCCCATCACCAGCGCTGCGAGCGAAACCATCAGCATGAACGGCCACATGATCCGGGTGAGCTGGATCGTGAGCTCGGTTTTATCCGGCGACCAACTTCCCCACGTCAACAGATCCACCAGTTGCGGCGCGAACACGATGCCTAGCAACGTGATCGCACTCATGAACACGGCCGTGAGCGTGGCAACTTTGTTCGCCAGGCGCCACGCCGATTGATCGCCTTCGACCGCGATCTTTTTCGAGAAGGTAGTGATGAACGCCGTCGAAAGCGCGCCTTCGGCGAAGAGATCGCGCAAAAGATTCGGCAACCGAAACGCCATGAGAAACGCATCAAGATTTCTTCCGGCGCCGAATAGCCCGGCAAACACCATCTCGCGAACCAAACCCAACAGGCGGCTCGACAGAATAGCGATGCCGACCACACCCGTCGCGCGGGTGCTCATTCGCCGGTCGTCAGCCGCAGCCATCGGCGAATGTTAACCACGAATACACACGAATGAACACGAATTGCTTAGCGCCCGTTAAATCGTTGAACCGTATTGAAGACAAACGACGGGCTTCACGGATGCCGGGAATCTGGGGAGCACACGCGGCTCGCGTGTTGGTTTCGGCGGCCTCGCCGAAACGATCTTTTCGTTTAACACGAATAGACACGAATGGCTTCACCGCCCTTGAATAGTCGTACCGTATGGGAGACACACCACAGATAACACCGACAAAATAGTCGGAGCACACGCACACTGCTTAGGTGGAACGCGTTGTCCTCAACGCGTTGCAAACAAATGCGCCTTTCGCCGCTGGATACTTGCGCGTACCGCCAATTACCAGCCATCATCTTCGGGAGAAGCCGATCCACGGGCGGAGAATTTCGGCGGTGATTTATTGGTCCGCCAAACACAGCGTCTGCTCAGATTGAAAGAGCAGCCGCAGCCCGCTCCACCAGGCTGCGGCGCATCCACTTCATCCATTCATAGAAACCGCGGTTAACGCGGGCCTAACCATTCCTGAAGGATCCCGCCATTGATTACAAGTTTGTAATAATTGGCAAGCACAAAGTTTTTGGTCGAAACAACTGATTCGTTCACGCGTTCTAACATCAACTCCCCGACGGGGTGATCCTCCGATTACGCTAATGTAATACTAAAATTTTAGACGCTCCTTTGGTTGGGCCGTACCGTCAAAACTATGAAAACGACGAAAGCACTCGTGGCGATAGGAATTGGCATGGGGCTTACTTTAGCGGCGGCCGCTGAACCAGGAAAACATCCTGGCGAAAAGGTCGACCTAAAGTCGCTCCCCGCATCTGTCCA
>JBJMXF010000036.1:0-5847 GCA_045809725.1 Candidatus Udaeobacter sp.
TGATGCACCATCCGCACCAGTCAGATCCCGTAAAATTGAGGAACAGAAGTTTGTGGTTCGTCTTAGCCTCTTCCTGAGCCTTGCTGTAATCATGCTGCCAGTCGGATTCCGCCCGCGCGAAGGCAGCGAAAACTAACGAGACCGCGGCTGCGAAGAGAAATAATCGACGCGTTTTCACTCGACCATATTCGATGCAGTTGCAGCCCGACGCAAGAGCGATACAACGCACTGCCCGGGGGCAGCTGTTATTTTTAGCGCTGCAATAGCCCGACGCGGCAACGCCGGACTGTTGTAGGAAATCCTGATCTAGCGCAGATGCTTCGAGACGAGTTTGGTCATCTCGAACATGCTCACCTGGCTCTTGCCATTAAATACCGGCCTGAGCGCGTCGTCGGCGTTGATCATGATTCTTTTCTTTTTGTCCTGCAGACCGCGCCTCTTGATGTATGCCCAAAGCTTTTTGGTAAGCTCTGGCCGTGATAGCGGCTGCGAACCGACGACAGCAGAAAGCTTATCGTCCGGTTGAACCGGTTTCATGAAGGCGGGATTGGGTTTGCGCTTGGAAGTTTTTTTGGTTTTCGGCATGGACGCTGACTAACGTTTCGCCTGCGGGAGAGCAAGACTAAATTTGAGCTAAATTAAAAATTTTTATTCGTGGTTCTCCCGGCGGACGGCGATTGCCGCCACATCATCGGGAGCAGTCTTCGCAGAATTCTTGGAAGCTGTTTGCGCTAGGATCCCGTCGAGTAACGCCTCCGCGGTGGGGGCGGAAGGATCCAGTAGTTTCTCGAGTTGCCCGGGACTCACCCGATGGCGCTCGTCTTTCTCCCAGCGCAACAAGCCATCCGTGTAGAGCAGGAAAGCGTCGCCGGGTCCTAGTTCGATCACTGTTTCAGTGAATTCCGTTCGTTTGATTAAGCCGAGTGGCGGCGCGACCGAAGCGACGGATTCTGTTGTGCCGTCGTGATGAACAATCAGGAGCGATGGGTGCCCTGCGCCAACGACCTGGGCTCGTCCGCTTGCCGGATCAAGGGCAACACACATCGCAGTCATGAATGAGGTCGCGCCGAAGATGCTGCGGAAATCATTATCTACTCCTTCCATCAACGTCGCTGGCGAATCATGATCCATGCTGCCGTATTGAAACAGAAGTTTTGCCAGCGTTGTTAGCAAGGCGGCAGCCGCGCCATGGCCTGTGCCATCTGCAATCCAGAATAACACGCGGCCGTCTTTCATTCGGAGCCAGCCATAGATGTCGCCGCCGACCTGAATGACAGGATGGTAACAGGTTGCAATCTGCCAACCCGGTAACGACAGCGGTTTTTGTGGTATCAATGATTGTTGCGTTAGGCGGGCGGCTGCGAGATCGCGCTCCAGTTCGCTGCGCCATTTCTCCAGTTCATCATTTTGATGCTCCAGCTGTCGGCGCATTGAGCGAAGCCGAAGTTGTGTCTGGATTCGCGCCCGCAACACCGACGCATTCACAGGCTTTGTCACAAAATCATCCGCACCTGCCTGGAGACAGGATACCTCACTTTGCTCGCTGCCATGTGCCGTCAACATGATCGCCGGGATTTGGGCCACCATTGCATCCTCGTCGGACCGAAGGCGCTTAAGCACCTCGGCGCCGTTTAGACCGGGCATGTCGAAGTCCAGCAGCAAAAGCGAAGGTGGCCGCGCGTGAATTGCCTCCAGTGCTTGAGAACCATCATTTGAGACGCGGCAATCGTAACCAGCAGATCTGAGTAGTTGGGCCAATACCCTTCGGCTCATCGCGTCATCATCGACGACTAAAATCTCTGGATGTGAATTGTTTCGCATCTATATCCGGATTCGGATTACGCACACCGGCGTATTGTATTTGTGGTTCTCTTTGTCAACAATCGAAGCAGCTGGAACAAAGCGTGATTTAATCATTGGCAACGAGTCTGACTCTGGATACGATTAGCAAAATTTTCGTTATGAAATTTTCCATCCCGCTTGCTCTCCTCGCGGTTTTCTTTTTGGCCTCATGCGCCGAGGAGCCGCCACCACCACCACAGCACCATCGGCCGTCGGCTTACGCTCCGCCCCAACCGCAAGAATACCCACCGCCGCAGCAGCCTTTTAACCCGAATGGACCGGTTCAGCCTACACCGCCGCCGGTGGTCGCAACTTCACCTCCGCCCGCGGCCGCGCCGCCGACAAAGGTGGCAAAGGGAGATTATCCCTACGGAATCCCTGTCCCCGGCAAACCGCATCTGGTGGAGAGTCCGTATTCGCCCGGAAAATATATCGATGTCGAAGGATTCCCTCCCGGCACCGAAGTGAAGGATCCTTACACCGACAAGATCTTCCTTGTGCCGTAACGCGACCGGTTCCGGAGTTCCGCTGATGCGCGGCGTGAATGCCCGGTTAACGCTGCACGGCTTTTATGGAACCATCCGGCCTGAAGATCAGAACGTTTAGATTTATTCTATGGAACTGCGGGTAAAACGCGCGCCTCGGATCGATCTCGAAATCACTGTTCCCGGCGACAAGAGCATTTCGCATCGCGCGGTGATCCTCGCCGCTCTTTCCAACGGCGTGTGCACGCTGCGCGGATTTCTGCCGAGCGACGATTGCATGCATACGGTGAACGCAATGCGCGCACTCGGAATCAAGATCGAACAGCCTGAGCCGACCACGTTACTCGTTCATGGAAAGAAACGGGTTCTCACCGCGCCGAACCAGGAAATCAATTGCGGGAATTCGGGCACGACCATGCGGCTTCTCACGGGTCTGCTGGCGGGACAAAAATTTGAGAGCCGGCTTGTAGCGGATCCCGGCTTATCCAAACGGCCCATGGACCGTGTGATCGCACCGCTTTGCGAGATGGGCGCGAGCATTGTTGCGCAAGGTCCTGACGGCACGCCGCCATTGCGGATTCATGGCGGATCTCTTCGTGGAATTCAATACCGCCCATCGGTAGCTAGTGCACAGGTGAAAGGCGCACTGCTTCTGGCAGGTCTCTTTGCGAAAGGCAAGACCACCGTTGAAGAACCATCGCCCACGCGAAATCACATGGAGAAGATGCTCAACTATTTCCTTGTGCGATCCACAACCGAAGATGACGGCAGCGTTAGTGTTTTCGGCGAGCAGGTTCCCGAATCACGAGATTTCGACATTCCCGGCGACATCTCTTCAGCAGCGTTTTGGCTGGTTGCCGCCGCGGCACAGAATCGTGGACATCTGCTGATTCGCGACGTTGGATTAAACGACACGCGAACGGCGATGCTGGGTGTGCTACTCCGAATGGGTGCGCATGTTCGAGAAGCCGTCGAGGACATCGAGCACGTTGAACCGCGCGGGGTGGTGGAAGTCACCGGAGTGCCGCTAAAAGCCACCGTCATTCAAGGCAAAGAAGTGCCACAGCTTATCGACGAGTTGCCGGTTTTATCCATAGCAGCGGTCCTGGCAAGCGGCAAAACAACCATTCGGAATGCAGAGGAACTGCGCGTTAAGGAAACCGATCGGATTGCGGCGATCGCGCACAATCTGCGCACCATGGGCGGGCAAGTCGCCGAATTGAGTGATGGGCTTGAAATTTATGGACCAGCGCCGTTGCACGGAGCGCGTCTGCAGAGCTTTGGCGATCATCGCATCGCCATGGCCTTTGCCGTAGCGGGCTTGTTTGCGGAAGGTGAGACGATTATTCAGGACGCCGAATGTATTCGTGAATCGTATCCCGGGTTCGAAGCCGTTCTTGAAGAATTTACCAACCCCAAGCGGATGCAGGTCAGCACACCGGTCATCGGTTCACTGGCTCCTGTGCCCGCACAGGAGTAGTTTCGTTAGGCAGAACTACACATGGGATCATACGCTTCCGAACACCGTGTGATTGCTATTGATGGTCCCGCTGCCTCGGGCAAGAGCAGCGTCGCGCGGAAGCTCGCCCGGCAACTCGGATTTATCTACGTCAACTCTGGTGCAATCTACCGAGCGATCACCTGGCATCTTCTTCAAAAGAGGATTCGGCCTGATGAGGATGAACGCATTTCTAAGGCGCTGGATCCAGCAGCTCTTGCATGTGTTGTTCGAGATGGCGAGGCGCGCATCGTCGTAGATGACGTCGATCCCGCCGAGCATTTGCGTGAAGACCGTGTGAACGAAAGTGTTTCTCGGGTCAGCAAATTACCGCGAGTTCGCGAAATCGTTTCAGAGAGACTTCATGACTGTGCTGAGGGGCATGACGTCGTAATCGAAGGCAGGGATATTGGGTCCGTCGTTTTTCCCCGCACTCCGTACAAATTCTATATTGATGCTTCCCCTGACGTGCGGCTGCAACGTCGTGCCGCACAAGGTGAGCGCGACGAAATCACTATTCGCGATCGCGATGATGTCTCACGCGCCGTCTCACCACTCATACAAGCGAAAGACGCGCACCTGATCGACACTTCGCATGTGACGGTGGAACAGGTGGTGACGGAGATAATTGGACGGCTTGAGCAAGCGGGTTTGCCGATGGGCGATGTTCAGACAACAAATCGCGCTCTCGGCGAATGAATTTCTATTATTGGGTTGGCTATCATCTAAGCCGCCTGGCGGGCCGATTGTTGTTTCGGTTTCGCGTCATCCATCGGGAGCGCATGATTCAAAGCGGGCCAGTGATTCTGGCGATGAACCATCAGAGCTATCTCGATCCGCCGCTAGCCGGAAGCACATGCGATAGACCGATTTATTTTCTGGCCCGCCGCACGCTTCTGGACGTACCGCTGTTGGGGCCTGTTTTGCCAAAGCTAAATGTAATCCCGGTGAATCAGGAAGGGGTTGATCGCAGCGCTATTAAAGCTGTGATCCGGGTTTTACTGGCTGGTAACGGCGTTCTGGTGTTTCCGGAAGGCTCGCGCACCGTCGATGGCAACCTTCAAGCAGCGGAACCGGGATTGGGTTTGATAATCGCCAAAACGCTCGCGCCAGTCGTGCCGATGCGAATCTTCGGCGCTCGCGAAGCGCTGCCACGCGGCGGCGGCCGGGTTCGGCTTGTGCCAATTACGATCGTGATTGGGGAACCAATTTTTTTTAGCGCAGCCGATCTTCAGCGGTCAGGGAAAAATCTCTACGCCGAGCTAAGCGGCCGCGTTATGAACGCCATCTCTGCTTTGCGCATGGAGTGATGCATGGCCCGCTTGCGCTTGCGATCTGCACTTCGATACTGGGTAGTGAATCTGCCAGACGAAAGTAACGAAAAATCGCAAACACCTCGAGCTCGAAAAACTGCGGTGTTGTTGATGGCGGTGATTGTGATTTGTCTGGCGATGCTGGCAGTTTTTGCCAACGTCCAGCGTTCCCGGCGCAACGCGATCGAAGTAGTCACAGTTAGATCGACAACTTCGCCTACGCCCCAAGAGCGTTAACATTCCTTTGACATCAAAACCCGCTCCGACTTGTTCGGCGCCACAAGCAAGAACTCCACCCGGTGACATGAACACAACGCACGCTCTGTTCTTACTCATTCCTTTTGCACTGGAACTACAAAGAAAGAGAGTTCCTGGAGTACGCCGTCAGGCAACGGCTCCTGTCACAGACCAAGCAGGTTCGCCGAGTGCGTCGCCTACGCCAGAATAATTCGAGAGCTGATCAGGTGCGCTTTCCCGAAGAGATCGGTGAATTTGCCGACTGCATGGCAAGCTCGCGCGCATACTGAAGGGTGTCGATGGAATCGACGTTCTTGTCGTGTCGAATCGCCTTAATTCTGGGAAAACGCAGTGCGAGTCCACTTGCGTGGCGAGTGCTCGGTTGAATTGAATTGAAAGCCACCTCGAGCACCACATTGGGGTTCACTCTGCGATAGCGGCCGTGATCGGCTATGGTGTTCTTTTTAAAATG
>JBJMXF010000037.1:0-3676 GCA_045809725.1 Candidatus Udaeobacter sp.
AGCGAAACAGTTCGTCACGCCGGCGGACAAATTGAATCGTGCGTTGCGCACAATTCGTGCCGAGCTTGAGCAACGCATCATCGAACTGGAATCCCAAAACAAACTCCTCGAGGCGCAACGGCTGCGAATGCGCACTGAATACGATTTGGAGATGCTGCAGGAAATGGGTTTCTGCAACGGGATTGAAAATTATTCGCGTCATTTGTCCGGGCGGCCTCCCGGCTCCAGGCCTTACACAATCATCGATTTTTTTCCGGATGATTTCCTTACGGTCATCGATGAATCGCACGCCAGTATTCCGCAGATCGGCGGGATGTATGAGGGCGATCGATCGCGCAAAACCGTACTCGTAAATTACGGATTTCGTCTACCGAGCGCGCTCGACAATCGCCCGCTTGATTTCGATGAATTCATGAAGTTGACGGACCAAACGATTTATGTGAGCGCTACGCCGGCAGAATTTGAAATTCAAAACAGCATCGTCGGCAACAAAGGATACTTTCCGCACAAGCGACAGCGGATTGGCGAGGCAGAATTAATTCCATTCGAAGTTGCCGGTAGGGCGCGACCGCCGCGGGCGCCGGGGCCAGCGCTCGGCGAGCGCGCGGTACCAGTTTCCCGAACCGACGAGCCGCCCGAAAAATTTGATACGCATACTCCAGGCGCGCCGCTCGTAGTCGAGCAAATCATTCGGCCCACCGGACTTCTCGATCCGAAAATCACGATGAAGCCGCTTAAGAATCAGATCGATGAGACGATGGAGCTTTGCCGTCAGCGCGTGGAAAAAGCGGAGCGCGTTCTGGTGACAACATTGACCAAGCGAACCGCGGAAGATTTGGCGGACTATCTGCGGGATGTGGGATTGAAGGTGCGCTATCTGCATAGCGATATTGATGCGATCGAGCGGGTGGAAATTTTGCGCGGATTGCGCGCGGCGGAATTCGACATTCTCGTCGGCATCAATCTTCTGCGCGAAGGGCTCGATTTACCGGAGGTTTCCCTGGTGTGCATTCTCGATGCCGACAAGGAAGGATTTTTGCGCAGCCAGACTTCACTCATCCAGACCGCCGGTCGCGCGGCGCGCCATATCAATGGCGAAGTGGTGCTTTTCGCTGACACGATCACGCAAAGCATGGAAGCACTCATTTCGATTTCCGAATACCGGCGAGCCAAGCAAATGGAGTACAACGAAACGCACGGCATCACGCCGCAAACTGTCCGGCGCGCCGTTCAGGAAAGTTTGCATACAATTTTGCGCGGACGCGAACTCGAGGCGTCAGTGATCCGCGAAACCGGTGGCGATTTCAATCTGTCCGAACTGCTGCGCGAATTGGAGCAGGAAATGCAGGAGGCGTCGGCAAATCTCGAATTCGAACGGGCCGCCCTGCTGCGCGACCAGATTATGGAAGTAAAAAGCGGCACGGGTCTGGCGAAAATTGAACCGAAGCGCCGGCCGATAAAATACACACGCAACTCTGGCCGGCGTCGCTCACGCGTGTAGGTGGAACGCGTTAGCAGTCGCGGCCTGGCGCCTGATATTCGCGCCTTCGGCGATACTTCAGCCATCGTCTTGAGGACAAGACGATCCACCTTGTCGATTTTCATCTCGCATGCGAGAAATCGCCGATGCCGAAGATGAGAACCAAATCGGAAACCGCAAGCATATATGCGGTGGTCGGCTCGGATGAGGCTGAAGTGAAACATGTAGCCATGGAGCTGGCGCAGAAACTGGCGCCTGCGGATGCTGGCGACTTCGGCTTGGAAGTAATCGATGGCGTCGCGGATAACGCCGACCAAGCCGCCGGGCGAATTCGATCGACGATCGAAGCTTTGCAAACCCTGCCTTTCTTCGGCAGCACAAAAGTAGTCTGGTTGAAAAACGCGAACTTCCTCGGCGACGACATAAAGGCGCGCTCAACCGTGGTGCAAACTGCGTTGGAACAATTATCCGCACTGATCGACTGCGGTGTTGGCGACGCAGTCACGCTCTTGATTAGTGCCACAGAAGTGGACAAGCGGCGTTCATTTTACAAGACGCTGGTCAAACGCGCGGAGCTTCAGGTTTTCGACCGGCTCGATTCGGGACGGGCCGGATGGGAAGAAGCAGCAATTGAGATCGTTCTGCTGCGTGCAAAAAAGCGAAAATTGCAATTCGATGATCTTGCGCTTGAACTGTTTGTTTTGCTGACCGGAGGTGATACGCGACAGATCGATAACGAGTTGGAAAAGATTGACACGTTCCTCGGAAAGGATCGCGCCGTGCGAGTCGAGCTTGTTCGAGAGTTGGTGCCGCTATCCCGTGCCGGAGTAATTTTCGAATTGAGCAACGCGCTGAGCGCCCGGGATCTGGGACTGGCGCTGACGCTCGTGCGACGTTTGCTCGAGCAAGGTGAAAGCGCCGTCGGTATTTTGCTGGCCGCAATCGTTCCGACAATTCGCAATCTGTTACTGGCAAAAGATCTGATGGAGCAGCATGGGATCCGACGTTCGCAGTCGCCGTTTCAATTCATTGCTGCCATGAACCGGTTGCCCGCAAAAGCAACGGAGCATTTGCCACGCAAAAAAGATGGTTCCATTAACGCCTACACTTTGGCCATCGCCGCGCAAAACGCGAATCAGTTTAATACCGATGAATTAATCGAGGCAATGCGCGCCTGCCTTGAAGCGAATGTCAAACTGGTAACCACGCAGCTAGATCACGAGCTGATCCTGACGGAAGTTGTGGTGAAAATACTTCAAGACCGGTCATCCTGAGCGGAGTCAAAGGATCCCGCGGAATCCCTTTGAAGTTTGGCCACGGCATTCCTCGACTTCGCTCGCAATGACTGGGTTCAAACAGTGCCTTCTTGCCGCCGCGCTACCGGCCCAATGTACGGAATGTCCCACCGCACCCCCGTGAATGCTTTCACCGTCGCGACAATCCACACAACTAAAAATGCTATGTGAACGAGCGCCTGAATAATTCCCCAAAAAAATACAAGAATTCCACCAATCGCCGGAATCGACCAGAGGATCATGAACAGGATTTTAGAGACGATGTTAAACAACAACCACGCGCCCCCAAAGATAATGGACTGCATCGCGTAGAAGCGCACAAAGCTGTCGTGCTTTTCGACAATATAAAAAATGATGCCGCCAATTAATGGTACGCAGGCGAGTGCCGCTGCCACGTTCGAAGGTAGACCGGTCGAGGTTGATTTTGGCCCGAGCTCAGGGCCCGGACCTGACGCCGGCGGAGGTGGGATAGGCTCTTGGTCGGGCATAATCTACATACACCGAATGCAAAATCCCTTGTCAAGCAATCTTGCTTTAGCATGTCCTTTTCGCTTTCGCTCGCGGCTGAACGGCAATATGATCCGCTGCTAACCCCAGAATCCATGACCAAAAGTTCCCCTCTCCATGTTAGGCGCGCCTTCACCCTCATCGAGGTGGTGGTTGTAATCGCCATCATAGCCATACTCGCCGCGATCCTCATTCCGAGCCTCAAGAGTGCTCTTGAGGCCGCGAAAGCCACAAAAGACTTGAGCAATCTTCGCCAGATCGGTGCCTTAATGCAGAGTTACCTCAACGACAAGGATGGTATTCTTCCCGTAATAACTGCTGACCCTGGCATCGGCAAAAACGCAAGCCCGGTTATTTATCCAAAGTACGTCGCCACAAAAAAAGTTTTCCAGTC
>JBJMXF010000038.1:0-7670 GCA_045809725.1 Candidatus Udaeobacter sp.
AGAGGCCTGTGCACTTCACAAAAGCGAGCTGAATAAGCATTGACAAACACGGCATGCGCTGAGCACTATTCGCGTCTTACAGCCCCGGCAGAAACCTCCAAAGGTTTCCCCAAGGAAGCTCTCAAAGTTTCCCCTAAACTGTCGGGGCTGTCCCTTCCATTAGCGCCCCTTTCCTGCGCCAGACGTTTTCGGGCTCTGATTTTTCCGCGGCGGCGGGACTCGCGTCGCTCGGCCTATTGCGCCGTGGAAAGCGTGCGTTCTGGAGAGAACTGATGCCGCCTCGATCCCTTCGTGCCGGCAACGGGCGCGGAGCGGCCAATATGCACTTGTTGAAACCATAAGGTGGATCGGCTTGTCCCCAAGCCGATGACATTGGTCCCGTGCCAACCGATTGGGGACAATCGGTTCCACCTTCGTGCTACGTGAATGGCTACGACTAGGCCGACACAATTTTCCTAACGAAGTTCTTGCCAAATTGTGAATAACTGTTAATAACTCGCCTTGGTGATACGCCTTGACCTACGCTGAGCGTCGTAACCTAGCCTTAATCCTGCTGGCGGTTTTCATCGCCCTCATTGTCCTTACCGGCTGCGGCACCACACACCATACCGCGTTGCCGGCTTACGAGCCGCCGCTGGCAAAGACGAATTTCCAGCAGGTGCGCACCACTGCTTACACGCATACTGAATCTGACCATCGCCAGTACAGTAATCACAACGCCCTCGGTGGAGAATTGCACGCTGCGGGTCCGGCGGTTCACCGCGCCGAAGTTGTAAGTCGCGCAACGCTGGCCTACGAAGTTCCGCGCGCAATCCCAGTGAGTGAGAGCACCTCATACTCGCCGCGGCTGCAACGATTCTCCATGGATGACAGTGAAACCGTCACACCCGGTCCGAAACGTGCGCCGAGAACAACCCGCGCCGTCAAACGCGCTGTAGTCGTGTCAGCGCCGGCGCAGATCGGCAGCGCGGCGGCCGATTGGTCGCGCTGGCCGGCAGGCACAGTCTTTCGTCTGCCGTCGACCGGACAAAACTACCGCGTGGAAGACTACGGTTGGGCGCTTTCAGGGCGCAATACCATCGATCTTTACATGGCGAACCAGCGTGAAATGAATAGCTGGGGCGCGCGCGCAGAGATGATCGAAGTTCTAAAATGGGGCGATCCGGAAGAGAGTCTGCAATTCTTGCGTCGGCATCAGGATTACAGGCACATCAAACGGATGGTGCTTGAGCTCGAAGGCCGCGAGAAAGAAGCTGCGTCACTGCGATGACGCTCTACATTGGCGCGACTTTTGCCATTTCGCGGCCGAGTAACATCCCACGATACGCAAATTCGTTTTCGCGCAGCGCTCTCGCGTAATTCGCCCAGGATGACAATGATGGGCTGCGACAATGACAGTCGCTGTTTACAGCTCACTCCAGTTGAGCACCACTTTGCCGGAGTTACCGGATTTCATCAATTCGATCGCTTGCTTGAACTCCGTGTACGGAAAGTGATGCGTTATGACCGGAGAAATATCCAGACCACTTTGGATCATCGCAGTCATTTTGTACCAAGTTTCGTACATTTCGCGACCGTAAACGCCTTTGATGGTTAGCGCGCTGAACACGACAGTGTTCCAATCGATGGCAGCGCTGCCAGGCATAATGCCTAACAAGGCAATTTTTCCGCCGTGAAACATGTTAGGCAAAATGTCCGCGAACGCTTTCGGGTTGCCGGACATTTCGAGCGCGACATCGAACCCCTCCTTCATCCCGAGCTTCTGCATCGCATCGGCAACTTTCTCCGTGCGCACGTCAAGTGCGAGATCGGCGCCCATTGTATGCGCAAGATTTAAACGATACGGATTTACGTCGGTGACAACCACGTGACGCGCGCCTGCCCGTTTGCAAATCGGAATCGCCATGCAACCGATCGGGCCCGCGCCAGTAATGAGCACGTCTTCTCCGACGAGGTCGAACGAGAGCGCCGTGTGCACCGCATTGCCTAACGGATCGAAACAGGAAAGCACATCCAGTGGAATCGACGGGTCCGCATGCCAGCAGTTGCTCTGGGGAATGCTAACAAACTCAGCCCATGCGCCGGGACGATTCACACCTACGCCTTGTGTGTTAGGGCAAAGATGCCGCCGCCCGGCTAGACAATTGCGGCAGTGTCCACAGGTGATGTGTCCTTCGCCGACGACGAGGTCGCCGCGCGCAAATCCTTTGACGTGCTCACCAACAGCATCAACGACACCGGCAAACTCATGACCTATCGTCATAGGCACTGCGATAGTCTTTTGCGCCCAGTCATCCCAGTTGTAGATGTGCACGTCAGTCCCGCAGATCGACGCCTTTAACACCCGGATTAGAACGTCATCGCCTCCTACTTTTGGAACAGGAACATCCTCCAGCCAAAGTCCGGGCTCTGCTTTTGCTTTTACAACAGCCTTCATCATTTGCACGACACGACACTAGGCCAATCAGAAAAACACGAAAAGGTTTTTGCGAGTTCGGAATTAGTCCGTGGAGATCACCTGTCGCCCTGTTTTTTGCTTTGACACCGAGTGGCGTTTTTGGCAAAACGCTCTGAGACGGAAATTAGTAACGGCTAGAAATGATAAAGGATAGTGCCGCTTTCCCCTGCGAGTGCCGGGCTACGCGACCGGGAGAATCAGAGAAGGCCAAAAAATGAAAGAACACTTAGACCAATGAAAAATCGAAATATAGTCATGATGCTCGCAACCGGCTTGCTTGCCTGCTTTGGGTTTTTGCCGCAAACAAACGCAGCTCCGGACATAGTTCCGCCGCCAGACGGGTGCTACCCCGGCTTCACCACGGCTGAAGGCTGTCAAGCACTGCGATCCCTCACCGGCGGTAGTGCAAACACAGCGCTTGGTTGGCGCTCGCTCTTTAGCGTAACCGACGGTAGCTTTAATACTGCCGTTGGCGCTGGGGCGCTTGTTCTCAATACCGCCAATTCGAATACCGCAGTGGGCGCTGCTGCGTTGTTGCTCAATAGCATCGGTACACAAAGCGTGGCCGTTGGAGGCGCCGCTCTCGTTTTTAATAACGCCGACGACAACACCGCGGTCGGTTTTGAGGCGCTCAACTCCAACGTCGCAGCGTTTACGAACGTTGCTGTGGGTGCTTTCGCCGGCCAGAATAATGACTCGAGCGGAAACGGAACCGCCACTTTCAATACAGCTGTCGGCGGCTTTGCATTCAAGGCTAATGTTAATGGCACCAGAAACACCGCCGTTGGTTCTGGTGCGCTTGAAGATACAACGGGCGGCAACGACAACACCGCCATTGGGGAGCTAGCCGGCATTAACTATACTGGCAACGAAAGTAACAATGTTTGCATCGGTTCCGGTACGGAGGGCACTGCGGGAGAGAGCAACGCCATCCGCATTGGCGACGCCTCAACATCGGGTGGCATTGACGTCGTCACCAACGGCCCGCTGGCCAACGCCATCGCCATCGGCGCTGGGTTGAGCACCGAGGGCATCAGCATACTGACGCTGCTAGGCTTTGGCAGCGTTGCGATCGCCAATGGCCTCCAAACCACCAATGGAGCTTCAACCTGTTTTGTCGGTGGCATCTTCAACCAGACACCGGTCGCTGGGTCCCATGCTGTAGTGGTTGGCCCCAATAATCAGCTCGCCGATGGCACTCTGTCCTCACGGCGATTCAAAAAGGACATTGCACCGATCGATAAGCTCAGCGAAGGCATCCTGGCTCTCAAACCCGTGACGTTTCACTGGAAGAACGATAAGACTAACGAGCCCGAATTTGGCCTGGTCGCGGAAGAAGTCGCCCAGGTAAACCTGGACTGGATAACGCGTAATCCCCAAGGGGAGGTCACCGGAGTGCGCTATGAGACGATCCCCGTACTGTTGCTTAACGAGTTCCTCAAAGAACACAAGAAAGTCGAAGAACAGCAGGCGAGTATCACCCAGTTAAAGAGCGAAATGCAGACGATGGTTGCACAACTCAAAGAGCAGGCCGCGCAAATCCAGAAGGTGAGCGCGCAGATTGAAGTCAGCAAAACTGCGCCACAAGTCGTCGCGAACAAGCCGTAGTACTCCGAAAGTGTGGCCTTGCGTGTTAAAAGCACCGAGGCGAATCGAGAAGGCGTTCGCCCTCACGGCGAACGCCTTTCTTGCTATGAATTGTCCATCCAGTAGACTCTGTGCTGCTCACATGAAAAAAATGTTTTTTCTTTCGACGCTGGCCTCCTTCGCGATGATTTGCTCGTGCCAAAGGCAAGATTCGGCCGCTGACGCGCAACTTGCTCAGCGAAAGAGCGAGCTGGACGCGCGCGAGACAGCCTTGGGCGAAAGAGAGAAAGCGTTAGACATCAGGGAGAGGGCATTGGCTGAAAGGGAGAAGGCTACCGTGAACACCAGCACGATTCGGCCTGAACTTCAGTCGCCAAGACAGATTCCCAACGCAGCTGAAGCCAAAACAGAAAGAGACAGGAGAATACAACAGCTGCCGCCCGAGTTTCGGGCGCTGATTCCGGATACTTCGCAAGTGAAAGCCGAAAGCGGCGGGGACAAACAAAGATCATCCGATCCAAGGCAGGCGCGAGCGAAAACAGACAGGAGCACCCTGTCTAACCAAAGACAGCTTAGCCCCGAAGACTTACAACGCGAATGGCAGCGTAAGTTGGATGAAGCGAAGACGTCTGGCGCGGTAATGTCTCCTACAGCAGAGGATACTTTGCTGACTCCATCTCCTACGCCGCAATAAGTCGGGGCGGTAGTGTCGCCCGGCTAGCCGAGTGTGAACAGTACCATCAGCGAAAATGATGCGTTCAGTGACGTAACCTTAAGGCATCGTGTCAGGCACGAGTAACACAGCCATCAACCGATAATGCCTGTAGCTTGGTTGTAAATGGCAGCGCAAATTTCTGTGTCGGTGACGAGGACGGCACGGGGTTGGGAGCGCGCGTCATTAACTGCTTCGCGATCGACGCACCTGGTGCAGGTAAGAACAGGCAGGCGCAAATCCAAACAGTCAGGGCGCAGTTCGAGAACAGTAAGCCAGCGGCCAAAGTGGTGGTGAACAACCTTAGATGTTGTTTATCACAACGACAGAATTATGGTTTGCTCCTGATATGAAGAGGTTGTTTGTACTTTCGACGTTTATTTGTTTTGCAATGATTTGCGCCTGCCAAAAACAGGATTCGGCAGCTGAAGCACAACTTGCTCAACGAAAAACAGAATTGGACGCGCGAGAGAAGGCACTGGATGAAAGAGAGAAAGCAATCGTTGAAAAGGAAAACGCCATGGGGAATCACCGTATCATTCCGTCCCGGCGGCAGGCTCGCAACCCTGCAGAGATAGAAGCGGAAAAAGAAAAACGGTTGCAACAGGTTCCTCCGGAGGTTCGTGCGCTGATTCCCGACCGCGAACAGATGAGCGCAGCAAGGCTTCGAAGACAACGTGAAACTGCGGTTCAGGGCCAGACGTCCGATCCCGAGCAGGCGAAAGCTGAACGGGAAAAAAGAATACAGCAGCTTCCACCCGAACTTCAGGCACTCGTTCGTGATCGCTCGTTGTTAGATGCCCGGACAGCTGGAAAAGCCACCGCAACTCCTAACCCAGACTCATCCGATACGCAGCCCGGTTCGCCGTCTCCCTCGCCCGCTCCCTAGTAAATTGATCCGGTGCTCGCAACTCCATGCGAAGAGAGCATTCCGGGGCCGCTAATTCCGAAGGCGGATTGGAATCTTCAGCCGGTTTGTAGAATAATCGTCGGATGACGGCTCGCGAGCGCGTGGCGCAGCTTCTGAAGGCGTGGCCAAAAATTTATCCAGACGCGCATTGCGAGCTGGACTTTCGAAATCCGCTCCAGCTGCTCGTAGCGACCATTCTTTCCGCGCAATCCACAGACAAACGCGTCAACATGGTCACGCCCGCTCTCTTTCGAAAATATCGCACGGCGAAAGATTTTGCGGACGCTCCGCTGCCTGAGCTGGAAAACGCGATCAGATCCACGGGGTTTTATCGCAATAAAGCGAAGAGCATTCGCGGCGCGACGCGAGAAATCGTCGAGAAACACGGCGGAAAAGTGCCTGAAACAATGGCGGACTTATGCGCGCTGCCGGGCGTCGGGCGTAAGACTGCGAACGTAGTACTGGGCAACGCCTTTCACATAGACGAGGGCATCGTGGTGGACACACACGTGATTCGCCTGTCACAGCGCCTTTGCCTAACGAAACAAACAGATCCCGTAAAGATTGAGCTAGATTTGATCAAACTTGTGCCGCGCGAGCATTGGACGGACTGGAGTCACTGGCTCATCTGGCACGGGCGCCGCCGTTGCTACGCCCGTAAGCCCGACTGCAGCCGGTGCGAAGTATTCAAGCTGTGTCCCAGCGGCAAGATCTTCCTGCGCACTGGTAAAGCATTAAAGCCTGCGGAAAGTGCTTGAACCGTCGCGTCGCGATAGCCAAGATCGCGACCCTCTTGAGATCGTTCGCTACGTCCATTCTTATTCTGCTGACCGCCAGCGTTTTCGCCGCCGCTGAAACCCCGCAGCTTCAGCAGTTGCGAGACCAACTGAAGAAAGCCCAGAACGCCGAAGACAAACCCGCGATCATTGAATTGAGCCGGCGCATTGTCGCCATCACTCCGAAAGATTCCGGGACCTGGAACACGCTTGCGCAGACGCAATTCGAAAGCGAGGAACTCGATGACTTGGAGCGCACGCTCGATGCGTGGCAGAAAATAACCAAGCGACCGAGTGCACCGATAGAAGATTTTCGCGCCGAAATCTGTTTCAAACGCAAGGATTATCAATGTGCCGAGCAGCACTGGCTCGCATTTCTTGCCACCAAACCGCCGCGATCTGACATGGCGACCGGTTACGACAACCTCGCGGAAGTATGCGCAGAGCAGGCGCGTTGGACTGAGCATGCGGCATACCGAAGCAAAGCAATCGCGGCGCAGGACACTGCCGCGCGGCGCGTTTTGCGTGCGACCGCTTTCTTACGGCTGCGTAACTGGGACGCTGCTTATGCCGATATGACGAAAGCGAACAAGATGGACGCCACCAATCCACAAGTGAAGGAGTGGCTCCCGCAATTCGAGCAGTTACAAAAATTCCTGCCGCAAATCAAACCGCTCGATGCGCAGATTGCAAAGTCGCCAGACGATATCGCGCTGTTGCTTGAACGTGCCCGCGTCTTCATTCTCGCCGGCCGGCCGTTGCTTGCCATCGATGACGCCGAGCGCGCATTCAAACTTCAAACCGCATCGATGCGCGCGCGCATTGAACTCGCCGAAGCTTTCCTGGATGCAGGTCGACCCGAGGACGCCGCGAAGCTGCAGGTCGACAGGTATCTTCGTCGCGGAGAAGACAAACAAGTTAGCGGTGAGGCGCTGCGCGAGCTTGGCATGCTGGACGCTCGTCTATCAGCGAATCCGAAGGATGCTGACGCGCTGGTAGAGCGCGCCAAAATTTTGAGAGAGCTGCGTCAGTTCACGCTCGCCCTCGCAGATGCGAATGCCGCGCTGGCGGTCAATGATAAATCGGCAGCCGCACATTTCGAAGCCGCACGAGACCTGGACCGCCTGAACCGGCAAAAGGAGGCGCTGTTGCGTGCTCGCATGGCAACGGACTTGGATCCTCAGAATCCAGAGATGTGGTTCTTCCGCGGGGTGCTTGAACGGCAGC
>JBJMXF010000039.1:0-5169 GCA_045809725.1 Candidatus Udaeobacter sp.
CAGGATTTTCATAAAGATCAGAAACGTGAGCTGCGATTAGAGCAGAAGCTGGCGGATGCTCAATAAGACTTTCGTCCCATGCGATGATTAGCAGAAACATTATTATGCTTAATGTGACCGCCATACTTGCGAGAGACTCTAATGAGGAGCGGCCGATCTCTTTTCCAGTTTCAAAATGTCCGCCGGCACACCTAGCCACACGGCTGCCTTTGCGCGTTCACGAAATGCGCGGGCCTCGATCGGCGTCTCTTTCATCAGACTTTCGTATAGGCGGGCAACGCCAAACCCGACCCAGTCTTCGCTGAACAACGCCGACTTCACCGGCGTAACACCCGTGAATTGCTCCGCTCGCCTTCGTGCAAAGTTAAAAACATGACTGGTGCGAACTGCCACCATCATTAATCCATTCAAATCAACGAACCTCTTCGACGGCGGTGACGTTTCTTCGATAGCACAGAGCCATTCACCAATGTCGTCCAGCAGACGATCATCCAGCACGCCTTGTGGTTGCCAGACAATCAGATCATGAGCGGGATATCGCTGCACGTGAAGCGGCCCAGGGATAGTCGTGGAAGCCGGCAAACCTTCCGAATCATCAGTTGGATCGTTAGGCATAACGGCTATCTGAACCTGCACATGGGCGCAGGCAGAGTGGATTCTCTTTCACGGTAATTTCTAGGGCTGCTTAAGGGCGTCTCGAACGGCAGCGATAAATTTTTCGTTATCGAAGGGTTTGAGAAAAAAACCAGCGGCGCCGGCCCGCATTACGGTGGCTTCGGCAGCGTGATCCTCATGACCCGTGATGAAAATCACACGAGTCTCGGGCGATCTGGCGCATAGGTGTGCCAGTAATTCCATTCCCGTCATCCGTTCCATCCAAATATCCAGGACAACAAGTCGCACGTGATTTGTCGCCATTTCATTGAGAAAATCCTTTGGATCGCCAAAGGCACGTACCTTGAATCCCTCCAAGTTGAGAAGGCGACTGATGGATTTGCGCATCGATGGATCGTCGTCAACGACGTAGCATATCTCCCCGGAGGCAGTTCGAGAAGAGTCAGGCGCCGGCTGTATTCCAATTGTCTGGCTCATAGATGGGAAGAACGCTGCTGAATTGGACAGCGTTAGTCAGGCAAATGGAAATGAGACTTTGGTCTTATGCCCGCAGTCGATGGCACCTTGGGTCCCGAGGACCGATATCTGGCACAATTACGTTTTCTTCTTTACCGGTAACGTGAAATAGAAGCGCGCGCCGCCGCCGCGGACATTCTCCGCCTGAATGTCACCGCCATGAGATTCTACGATGGAGCGCACAATCGCCAATCCCATTCCCAGCCCCTGTTCCTTGGTGGTAAAGAACCGGTCGAACAAGCGTTCGTGCACTTCAGTGCGAATGCCTGTGCCATGATCGCGAACGCTCACGTGCACTTCATTGTCCCCATTCGCAGCCGTGCTAACCTCTACCTTGCGTCTGTCCGGTGGTGTCTGCCGCATGGCATCAAGGGCATTACTAACCAGGTTCACAAGCACCTGCTGAATCTGGACCGGATCTCCTTCGATCAGTGGCAGGTTGGTGGCTAGGGACGTTTTCAGCTCGCACGAATGGGCTACTGCATCAGGCCTAACGATGTGCGCTACTTTAGCGACCAGCTCATTCAGATCAATTCGGCGCAGCGCAGGGTGACTTTTCTTAATTGTGTTACGCACGTTGCGGATGATATCGTGCGCGCGGCGTCCGTCTGCCTCCACGTCGACAAGAATTTCGCGCAACATTCCAGGGTCCTCCTTACCCTTGTCGATAGACCGCATTCCAGCATTCGCGTTGGTGATAATAGCCGAGAGCGGCTGGTTTAGTTCATGGGCGAGCGAGGCAGTCATCTCACCCAGTAAGCTAACGCGGCTAAGCCGATTAATTTGTTCGCGATGACGGTGTGTCTCCTCTTGAGCCTGCGTTAAGGAACGCTCCGCCCGGCGGCGTTTCGCGAGATTGGCCAGCAAACGCGTGATGAGCAGGGCTTGCAATCCACAAACCATAATGACACCGATGATCAAGGCGCGATGCTGTTGCCAGAGTGTCGGCCTCCGATACAGGATGGTGCTTCCTGGTGGCAGGAGTTTCTCGTTAATGTTCCACCGTTGTAGCTCACGCCAGTCATAACGCGGAGCGAGAGACTCGATGACTTTTGGAGGAAAACTGGAAGCCGGTTCACCGTGCAAAATACGAATTGCGACCTGCGCAGCTTCCTTCCCGACAAGGTCGCTCTGGTGAAGGCGCCCACCAACGATCCCGAGGCCGAGTTGGTGATTGAAGATGGAGTTGATCGGAGCCTGCGCCACTGCATGGAGCCGTTGCAGTGCCTCGTCAGCATTGAAGGTAACACCTGCGGCATCGCGCAGGAGCAAAAGAAAAAAGATGTAGGAATTTGGCGGCAACGTCGAGACCCGCTCCTTCATTTGTTCGAAGGAAAGATCGCTGTAGTACGTAAACTTAATTTGGGGCGCGAGCGGCTCGACTGCCTTCTTGAAGGCCTCCTGCCAAAGATGTTCGAGCGGCGTCGCACCCACTATCACCTCGATATGTTTCGTCGCGGGTGCAATTTGCAGGATATCTTCAATGAAGCCGGTAATCTCATATACTTGCCCGACGTAGGTGGCATTGTAGTCCAACGCGCCCGATGGCAGTAACGTGCGATCGAGTGTCGCATAAATGATGGGCGTCTCCGGAAACAGCCGATCGCGATAGTTAGCAGCGAAGATACCCGCGGGCGCTCCGATCGTTACCACTAAGTCGGGCCGCCATTTGGCCTTGCGCTTTTGCAAATAATCAACAATCGCCTCCTGCATGTCGCGATCGGCATAGCGCGCCATATCCAGCGAAACCTCGTCCAGATCGACGCGCTCACCCATCTTCTCTACCAACTCAGTCTCAAAAGCGGTCGACTCGACCGTGAATGGCGGCGTAGCGCTGCCAAAAGAATGGATCAGCAAAACGCGCTTGGCTTCCGCCGCTGGTGCGTTCGAGGTGAAGATTAGTGCGAATGCAGCAACCGTCGCGGCCACAAAAAGTGATTGCGCGCGGCGCAAGTTCCAGATGTCACATAATTGTAACCTGCGAGGCAACGGCCGCTTTGCCGCTGCGCCCTCCGCAGCGCTCACTGGCGGCGCCTCCCACACACAAAGACCGGCCGCCCAGGCGTGATCGTTCCGGTTCACGAGAAGGCTGTGAATGCGTCTGATGTGTAACACGCTACGGGCGGAATGAAAAGCGATTGTGGCAAGTGTCATCGACTTCGGCCCTCGGAAATGCGCTCAACGCGACTCGTCCCGTCACGACAAAACGGTGATGGAATTCCAGCCGTTGCTGGATCAAATCGCCGGGATGTGGGAGCAAGTGATGAAAATGAATCGCTAACAATAACCCGCAACATTGGGGTCCACCTTGCATGCCACGGCGCAATCGTGGAAATGTGAGCGAGCGTGTACGACGAAAGTCCAATAGGCCTTGGAGGAGATCACTGCGATGATGGCACGCGTTGGACTACGATGGCGTCGGACACTAACACTGCGCAGCGAAGCGAGGGGGCAACCAATCGCGACGGCCGTCGCTCGGATTTCTGGACAAAGAGTTGGTTGAAAACTTACAACGCTGAGATCGCAAATTGATAAACCATGAAATCGATAGAATCACTCATTCACTCGTACGCGAAGTCGCGTCGGCCTTGCCGCAGACACTTCGTTCCGCTGATTGCTTTCGCGCTCCTGGCACTGCCGTCACACGCTCACGCCTCATTCCTCCATGGAGAGACGCTCGATACAGTCGCAAACGTTATTGCGTGGTTCGCGTTCATCATCGTTCCGCCGGTGTTAATCGTGGCGTTCCTGGCGGTGCATATAATCCCCGAAAAGGTGGCTGAAAAGCGGCACCACCCGCAGCTCGGGGCTATCAAGTGCCTCTGTTTTCTCTCTCTTGTCTTCGGCGGATTACTCTGGCCGATTGCATGGCTCTGGGCCTACTCGAAACCAGTTTTCCACAAGATGGCCTACGGCACCGATGTCGATCGTTCGCACGAAAAACCGATCGGAAAAGAAGCCGCCATCAAAGAACTCGAACAACTCCGCGCGCGTGCCGCGCAACTGGAAGCGGAGATTAAAGGAGAGAAGGCGTAATGGAAGTCATCCTCCTTGGCATCTACGGCTTCTTCGTCTGGCTCATTTTCTTTAAGTTCAAGTGGCTGCCTTGGAATTTTACCAGCCAGTTCATCGTTATCACGCTGCCCATCGTGGCAATGATGGTTCTTTTCCTCCTTCTGAACATTGCCGCGCCCGCCAGCAATGACGTGCGCGCCATGAACTACGTAATTCCGATCGTTCCGCGCATAACCGGTCAGGTCACCGAGGTCCCGATTCAACCAAACCGGCCGATCAAGAAAGGCGACGTGCTTTTCAAAATCGACCCGATACCTTTCGAGGCGGCGGTGAAAGCCGCCGAAGCCACGCTACGCGGATTGCAGGATCAACTCAAAAACGCGACAGCCAAAAAAGCGGCGCTCACTCCCCGCATCGATCTGGCGAAAAAGCGCGTTGAGCAATTCTCGGCACTCGCTGCGACTGGGGCTGGGAAGCGGGCGGACCTCGAGCAGGCGCAAAGCGACCTGGGCAATCTTGAAAGCGAATTCCTCGCCGCCGACGCCACGGAAGCGCAGGCGGGAGCGCAGATTATTAAGTCCGAAGCCGACCTGCGCGATAAGAAATTCGACCTCGAGGGCTGCGTCCATCTTGCTCCCTCGAACGGACGCGTAGCCAACCTTGCCCTGCAACCCGGCGTGCGCGCGACTCAGTTCGCGACAATGCCCGTGATGAGCTTCATCCAGGAGGACGACCCATGGCTGCTCGCCTTCTACCGGCAAAACGAGCTGCGCTTCGTCAAATCCGGCGAGGAAGCGGAAATCTTTATGAAGATGTATCCCGGCCGCATCATCAAGTGCAAGGTCGATTCCATCCTTTGGGCGACAGCACAAGGCCAGCTGCCGATCAGCGGGAACCTGCCGAACACGCAGCCGATGGTGGCGCCCGAACAGCGCATCGCGGTGCGACTCCTTACGGACGGGAAGGATAAAGACGTCTTTCTCGCTGCTGGCGCCCGCGGTCAGGGAGCAATCTACACGGAGG
>JBJMXF010000040.1:0-12610 GCA_045809725.1 Candidatus Udaeobacter sp.
TGCAGAGATGAGCGCGACCGTCGCTTTCTCGAGAGCATAAACAGCCTCAGCGCCAAACCGTACATAGACTTCGAGAATTATGCCCGATTGTTCGAACCGAAGGGACCGCTGCTTTCCGGTGATATTTCGCCAAACTATTCGACGCTCAGTAATAAAGTCATTCGGCGAATCATCGGATATTTTCCAAACTTAAAGGTAATTTTTCTGGCGCGTGACCCGGTTGAGCGAGTGTGGTCGCACTTGTCCATGGAAGTGCATTACCACCAGATCGAAGCGTTTGACGTAACGGATATCGACGAAGTTAATCGGAATTTGCTCCGGCGAGGGCTGCTCTTGCGGTCGTATCCCAGCGCGATCGTCGCGCGATGGAAACGTTATGTCCATCCAGACCGGTTTCGGATTTTTTTCTTCGATGACCTGCAAAGAAATCCGACTGAACTGCGGCGTTCGATCCTCGATTTTTTGGGCGCCGATCCCGACAAGCCAATCAGCCGCGTGCCAAGTGACAACAATTGGGGGAGTATGGAAAAGCTTCCGCTCACGGATAAAGTTCGGTCGCATCTGGCGCAGTTCTTCAAAAAAGAGCTAAAGACGTGTGCAGCACGGCTCGGTGGGGCCGCCAGACATTGGCCCGGGCGATACGGTTTTTCACTGCTGCTATTCTTGTGGTGTGATTGCATCAGCTGGTAGGGACGGCGCGCTGCGCCGTCCGGACGTCGCGGCGCGATGTCCCTACGAAGGCGGCGCACTTCACCCTCCGCTCAGCCGCGCTTCCGCAAGATCGAGGTCACGTTGAATTCGGCGTAACGCATCATCATTAATCACTCGTTCGTTTCGCAGACGGATGATGGTTTTTCGTTCGATGCGCAGCGCCTGGTGTTGCAAACGCTGATACTGCGGTGTGGCGATTTCGCCACGGCAATCGTCCGGATTTTCAGCGCAAAGTTGTAATTGCTCGATGCGCTCGTCGTACTCGGCGTGCAACCGATTCGCCGCGTCCGGCGAAAACTTTCCATTTGCGCCTGCTTCTTCGATCCATTTGAGCGCGGCCTTGTTTGCTTCTAACCGCGCTGTGCGCTCCTCTTCATCTGTTTCTGCATCAGGCGGCACGCCGAGCTTTCGAATCAACACCGGCAGAGTCAGCCCCTGTAACACGAGCGTGACGAGGATCACGGAAAAAGCTAAAAACAAGATGTAATCGCGCCCGGGAAACGGCTGTCCTGAGGGCAGCGCCAGCGGCAACGCGAACGCGGCCGCTAATGACACCACCCCACGCATTCCAGACCAGCCGATGATCGCAACGTGCTGCCACGACAGAGCCGGGTCGTGCATCTGTGATTCGCTTCTGCGCAAACGAGATAGATAAGTTGCGGGTATTACCCACGCGAAACGCACGAGGATTACCATCGCGCAGACGACGCTTGCACTCATAAACACGCTGCTGAGCGATTGTCGATTCCATCCGTGCAGGATCCTGGGAAGTTGCAGACCAATGACAATAAAAACGAATCCATTGAGAAGGAACACGATCATTTCCCAAAAGGCATAAGCCTGGAGGCGAGTGCGCGCGGTGATCATCAGTGGTGAATGCCAGCCGAGAAAAATCCCAGCAGCAACGGTCGCCAAAACGCCGGAGGCATGCACGCGTTCAGCAGACAGATAAGCGATGAAAGGCGTGAGCAGAGAGAACGTGATTTGGATTGGGGGATCATTGAGATGGCTCTGCACCCAGCGCATCGCGACACCAACAAGCAATCCAATTCCGATGCCGCCGGCCGCCGCCCACACAAAACGCCCCGCAGCATACGCCGGCGAAAAAGAGCCGGTGACGAGTGCGGCAATCGCAAACTGCAATGCAACCAGCGCGGTGGCATCATTCACGAGACTCTCTCCCTCGAGGATCACCTGTATCCGATGAGGAACGCTGAGCCGGCGAATGATCGCCGTCGCCGCGACAGCATCTGGCGGAGACACAATTGCTCCGAGTGCAAAAGCGGCCGCCCACGGAAGCGCCGGCACAATCAAATGCGCGATCCAAGCGACTGCGAGCATCGTTGCCAGCACTAGTCCGATGGCGAGCAGGAGTATCGGGCGCAAATTTCGCCGGAAATCACGCCACGATGTAAACAACGCGGCGGGATAAATCACCGCCGGAAGAATAAAATAGAACACAACCTCCGGATTCAGGTTCACCGCCGGCAATCGCGGCACGAAACTCAAAGCGAGTCCGCCAAGGACGAGCACGATCGGGTATGGCAGCGTAATCTTGTGCGCCAGCACAGCCAGAACCCCGACGGCCGTGAACAAAAGCACAATAATCTCGGCCTGATGCATGAATCAGAGGGCGGAGCGATGGAGTAGTGGAGCAATGGAGTAATGCGATATCACTAGTCCAGCTCCAATACTCCAGCACTCCATTACTCCACGGCCGCTTGTTTGGCCCGGGCGCGGTTCGCTTGTAGCTCCCCAAGGTGTTTTTCCGACCAACGACAAAGTCCCTGTAGCGGCTCGATCAGCGTGCGTCCTAGCTTCGTGAGTGAATATTCTACTTTGGGCGGCACAACCGGATGCACGACGCGTTGCACCAGGCCGTCGCGCTCGAGGCTGCGCAGGGTTTGGGTAAGCATTTTCTGAGAAATCCCGCCGATCTCGCGCTGAAGTGCAGCGTAACGCATCGTGCCGCCAGACAGAATCTGGATGATGAGCGCAGTCCACTTATCAGCAATGCGGTCGAGCACCAATCTGGACGGACAGCGCGGATCGAGCACCGATGGAACTGACGAGGCCTTTGGCATGGCCTTTGTTAAAACAACTTGCCAACAGGTGCAAGCTGGAGCGTAACATTCCGAAAGATGTGTATAGCTGTGAATCGTGTGTAGTTGACTGGCGGGGTCGGCGTCCGAAATTAATGCATGAACACCGCAGCTCCTCCGAAAACAAGTATCGGTGGGATCGACTTTCTTATCCATGAGACTGACCCCGGCACTTCACAGCCAGTTCGTGGCGAGATGCAACCCAACGACTCCGAATTGCTCGACGCGTATTCGCGCACGGTCGTTAGCGCAGTCGCACGCGTCGCGCCGGCCGTAGTTAATATCGACGTAAAACAGCGCGTCATCGCACCACGTGGGGAGCGCGAAGTTAGCGGGAACGGCTCCGGATTTGTTATCACGCCGGATGGATTCATTCTAACGAACAGCCACGTTGTACACGATGCGAGCGCAATCACCATTAAACTGCCGGACGGACGCGAATATGCCGCCCGATTGATAGGCGATGACCCGGACACGGATCTTGCCGTTGTTCGAATCGATGCGCCACAGCTGCAACACGTGCGCCTGGCAGATTCAGAGAATTTGCGGGTAGGCCAGCTGGTGATCGCAATCGGAAATCCGCTCGGGTTCGAAGCGAGCGTCACAGCCGGAGTCATCAGCGCGCTGGGTCGCTCAATGCACGCGCAGTCTGGCCGGCTCATCGACAACATCATTCAAACCGATGCCGCTCTGAATCCCGGTAATTCCGGAGGGCCATTGGTCAATTCAGCCGGTGAAGTCGTCGGTGTAAATACGGCGATGATCCGGCCTGCGCAGGGCATCTGCTTCGCCATCGGCAGCAACACGGCGAAATTTGTGGCAGGCTGGCTGATCAAAGATGGAAAAATCCGGCGCGGTTATATAGGCGTCGCCGGTCAGAATGTACCGATTCACCCACGCGTCGTGCGATTCTATCGTCTGCCGGTTGGAACGGCGGTGCTTGCCGTTTCTGTCGAGAAGAACAGCCCGGCCGAGCATGCTGGCGTGCGCGAGGGGGACGTGATCGTAGCATTCAATGGGCAGCCTATTGGAAGCGTGCACCATCTGCACAAGGTCTTGGTCGGCGAACAAATCAACGTCAACGCCAACCTCACAGTCATTCGTCACACCGAGAAATTGGACATACCGATTCTGCCTGCAGAATCAGGAGCACAAAAGTAGCGCGAGCCTCTGGCTTGCGATTTCCCGCGCTGCCGAGACGGTTACGCTACTTTACCGATGAGAATTCTCGTCATTGGCCGGTGGGGCCGCGAACCGTAATCGCTTTAGTAAGGAAATGATTCTCCCCGCTACTGCGGCGGTACCGGACGAGGCGCGGGTGTAGGGCGCGGCTTCGGCGCCGGGGTTTGTCTCGGTGTCGCTGTAGGCGTCGGCGTCAGTGTCGCTGTGGCGGTGACTGTAGCGGTAGGAGTTGCTGTCGCGGTTGGTGTAGCTGTCGGGGCTGGGGTAGGTGTCGCGGTTGGGGTGTTTCCGCGGTACGCAAAGACACCCTGGCGGTCGACGACGATGAGTGTGCCGTCGGCGGCAAGCGACGGGCCGCCGGAGTTCTGCCGGTCGAGTACAAGCGTGAACAGGAGAGTCTGTAGATCGGCGCTGAAGGCCCAAACGCGTCCATTGGTAGCGGGAGTGTCGGCCCATCCGTTCGAGACGTAAACCTTGCCGTCGGCGTCAACAGCTGTGCGCGGGCTGAGATTCTCGCCGATCGGCGCGAGCACGCCCGCACTATCCATTACACTTCCGTCGGTCGGGTTCAGGCGCACGAATTCGTCGCCAGGCAGGAAGGTGTACACAGTGCCGTCAGGGCCGATGCCGTGCTCGTGGCTGGTCGTCCAGCGCACAGGCACACGCCAGCGCTCCACCAGAGCGCTGCCGGTATCGTCGAAGGCGTAGAGGAAATCAACGCCGGGGTTGTTCTGGCTCCTGGCGAAGTAGACCGTCCCGTCGGGCCCGACAAACGGCGCGTTCTGATCCGTCAATCCACCGAGGCCGTCGGTGGCATACTGCCGCTCGCCCGTCGCAAGGTCGAAGCGCACTACGGCCGGGCCGTTGGGGGTCTGCTCGTCGATGTAAGCTGCGCCGTCGCCAAGCGCAGCGCCGCAGTTGCCGCTAACGGGACAAGACCGCGGTGTTTCCCACACCGTTGACCCGTCGGTCGACTCGATCCGCGCGATCGAGTTAAAGTCGCCGACGATCAGATCGCCGTCGGATGCGAATACCACGCCGTCCTGCGGACCGGCAACAGTCTCGAACGTCGATGTCCACATGAGCTCGCCTGTCTCGGCGTCAAAGGCGTAGATCGGGGTGGAGCGCCCGCTGCCGCCACGGGCGGCGTACACCTTCCCATCGTGAGTCCCGGCGATGTAGGCGATCCATTCCTCGTTGGGATCGCCGCCGTAGGGCACGACGGTACTCCACAGCTCCTGGCCGGTCGCGAGGTCGTAGGCAACGATCTTGTCGTTCGCGGTCACGCCGGGAAACCCGCTCTCGCGGATGGCGAAGGCGCGCTCGCCAAGCGTGACCGGGTGCCAGGCGATGATGGAGAAATCGTCGGTGTTGCTCCATGCCAGCTCGTCGGCGCTCGGGCCCACCGCCGACGACATCCCATTGCGCTGGGCATTGCCGCCGAGGTTCGTCCAGTCCTGAGTGCCCGCACCGCCGACCGCCCACGACGACGCGCGTGACTGAGACGCTGACCAGCTGTCCGCATGCCTGGCAGAGGCGGCCGTGGTCGAAGCGCCTTGAATGGGGCCAAAGGGCGCGCCGCCCTCGAAAATCCACAGTCTGTCTAGTGCCGCGCCGCGCTCGCGGGGATCAACTTGCGTGCCTGGCATAGTAGTCCGTGCCATCCACGCGTTCTTCGCGACGTCGTAGTCCCAGAGGACTTGAATTGCTGTGTCGGTAGCATCGCGCGCGCCGGCGACGTACAGATGGCCGTTGAAAATGCTGGACGCAAAGCCCTCTGGCGGGTGCGGAAATGGCGCGCGTTCGGCGAAGGTGTTCGCCAGAGGGTCGTATTCCCAAGTGCTGGGTGTAGTGCTTCCCACACTGTTGGCCAGGCTAAACGAGTACCCAGCAGGGTCGTTTGGTTGCGGCCCTGTTCCCTGTGGCCATGGGTGAAACCGTGCGGTGGGAGCGCCAAACGCAAAGAACGCAATGAGCACTCCGGTACAGCAAAGAAACAGGCCGATTAAGCCGCGCAGATTAAAGAAGCCACCTTCGCTGACGGGCCTTCGCACAAGGGCAGGGCGAGCAGGTGCGGGTTGTGAAGTGGATTTATTTTTCATAGATGTTTGCTCGGTACTACTCTTTCAGCATTGAAGGCATTTCAAACCGTTCACGGGGAAATGCACTGGTTGTCCACTCGTTATGAAAGGAAAACATCGTGCAGCATTGGAAAAAAAAGCTGAGGTCGTTAAATCGTTGCAACGTTGAGCGTTGAACCGGTTGCCCTCTCCAAGGCCGCGGGCCCGAAGAATCCCTTTCACAGCGAAAGAATAGCCAGAATCAACTATAAATGGCAAGCAATGGCGCGACGCCTTCCCATCCGAATCTCGCTCGGCGGGTAAGAAGCTGTCGCTTCCTGAGTATCCCTCCGTCTACAAATTTCGAACGCGTTGCAGCCGATACGACTGCCTCTACAGTCAACAAATTGCGCATGAAAATTCTGATCATCGGCGGCGGCGGCCGCGAGCACGCGCTCGCTTGGAAGCTACGGCAATCGCCGCGCGCCGGGCGGATTTTTTGCGCTCCGGGAAATGCCGGGACTGGTGAAATTGCCGAAAACATCGCCATACCCGTGAGCGATTTGATCGCGCTCGTTAGGTTTGCGAAGGAAAATCATATCGATCTGACGGTGGTTGGCCCCGATGATCCTCTTGCTGCTGGAATCGTCGATCTGTTTAGAAGTGAGAAATTGCGCGTGTTTGGGCCAGACAAATCGGCAGCGCGGATTGAATCATCGAAGGTCTTCGCAAAAGAATTGATGCGCTCGCACAACATTCCCACCGCGAACGCACGCACATTTTCTGACAGCAGCGAAGCACTTCATTACTGCGAGCGCTTAAAGTTTCCGATCGTGATCAAGGCGGATGGGCTTGCGCTTGGCAAAGGCGTTGTGATTGCCGCAGATGCTGCAACGGCAAGGTCGACGATCGACGACATGATGAATGAAGCCCGTTTCGGCGACGCTGGGCGACGGATTATTATCGAACAATTTTTGCACGGCACCGAATGCTCGCTGCATGCATTGGTGGACGGGAAAAACTACCTGCTGCTGGAATCGGCGCGCGATCACAAGCGAGCGTTGGACGGCGATCAGGGGCCAAACACTGGCGGCATGGGCGCGTTCAGTCCTGCCAATAATTGGAACACCCAATCCCAATCGCGATTTCACACCGAAATCATGAAACCGCTACTACATGGTCTGATTCATGAAGGCGTAACGTTTCGCGGACTTCTATATCCAGGCTTGATCATCACCAGCGATGGCCCGCGCGTTCTGGAGTTTAATTGCCGGTTCGGCGATCCGGAGACGCAGGCCCTCCTGCCACGAATGAAATCAGACCTGTTACCATTGCTGGAAGCGACCATTGATGAAAACATCGAGAGGTGCGCGATTGAATGGGATACGCGCGCTGCAGTCACTGTTGTGATGGCCTCTGGCGGCTACCCTGGAAAATACGAAAGTGGAAAATCAATTTCAGGGGTCGACGAAGCGGCCAAGCTTCAGGACGTGCAGATTTTCCACGCCGGAACCAAACGCGACGGCAGCGAAGTAAAGACTGCCGGCGGCCGCGTCCTCGCTGTTACGGCGCTTGGCTCCACGCTCGAAACGGCACGAGCACGCGCCTATGAGGCCGTGTCGCGTATTGATTTCGAGGACTGTCAATACCGGCGTGACATTGCTCTGGATGCCGTTACGGCTAACATGAGCGAATTATTGTGAAGTCTCGATTGTTGCTGGCCACATTTCTCATATCCGCCCTGGGTGCGAATCTGGCCGGTCAATCACCGGCGCCCACATCAACGTCACAGGCTGGAGCGAAATCGACCGCGCAGCCAACGCCTTCTCCCTCGGCTACCCCTACCATGGAAGAGCTGGTTGACTCGTTAGGTCCAGCCGATTTGCAGGCATTTATCACATTGCTGAAGGCTAATTTTACCGATCCGGACGCAATCACCGACACGGAACTGAGTCGCGCAACTGTTGAGGGGTTGTTGGTGCGGCTGCCGCGTGGGATCACGCTTTCGGCGGGCAAGGAGAACATTCCTGCCGCAATTCCCGGTGCATTCTACAGCGAGCTGATTGGCGGACGCACCGGCTACGTGCGGCTGGGGACATTGAACAACGCCAACTTACAAGCACTCGACAAGGCCCTAAGCGGTTTCGCTTCAAAGAAAGTGAATGACCTTGTCCTGGACCTTCGCGCCAGTCCCGCGACGAATGATTTGTCGTTGGCTACGGAGTTTGCGAAGCGGTTTTGTCCGAAGGGGAAACCGATCTTTACAGTGCGAAAACCGGCAGGGCACCAAGACCGGGTATTTAGTTCCGATCGCGACCCGGCATTTCGCGGACTGCTAATGGTGCTTGCCGATAGTGACACGACCGGCGCTGCCGAAGCGATTGCGGCTGCACTACGGTTCTATAACAAGGCACTCGTTATTGGCCAGCCAACTGCGGGCCGCGCCGCAGAATACTCAGACTTGGCATTGCCAAATGGCAAGGATCTGCGCCTCGCGGTGGCTGAAATGGTCTCGCCCGAAGGTCGATCACTGTTTCGCGACGGTGTGAAACCAGATTTGCCCGTCGAAATGTCACTGTCAGAAAAGCGACAGATTTTCCAATCGAACAGCGACAAGGGAATGGGGCCGTTCATTTACGAGACCGGACGACCGCACATGAGTGAAGCCGCGCTGTTAGCCGGGACAAATCCAGAGTTAGAAGCCGCCGAAGCAGCGCAACAACGCCGCGGCCGTGCTCCGGAAAAACCGCCGCCTCACGATCCGGTCTTACAGCGTGCGCTGGACGTAGTGACTTCGCTGGAGGTTTATCAAAAACGATAGACGGCGCTCAGGTCGTTTTGCGTTTGTTTATAACACGTCCGTATCACATGCCGTTCGCTTGCGCGTTAGTTATACAGTTGACGAGATTCTCCGATTTCGGTCAGAATCAGCGATGTGACGCCGCTCGAGGAACGTATCGAGTATAAGTTTCGCAACTCGCTTTTGTTAGCCGAAGCGTTAACACATCCGAGCCTGGCACACGAAGCGCAGCGTTATCATTTGGATTACCAGCGCTTAGAGTTTCTTGGCGATGCCGTGCTCCAGCTCGTTGTCACGGAATATTTGTTCAGGCATTTCCAAGCCGAAGCGGAAGGACAACTCACGAAGTTGCGTTCACGGCTGGTTTCTCGGGATGCATTACGGACGCACGCTGCTGCTCTCGATCTGGGCCGCTATATTTTGATGGGCCGCGGGGAAGAAGTTAGCGGCGGTCGGGAGCGTACTTCCACATTGGCTGACGCATTCGAAGCGCTCATCGGCGCGCTTTACCTGGATGGCGGTCTCGAGGTTGCCAAAAATTTTATTCTGACACAGACGCGCGCCGATCTCGCGAAATTGGCTGAAGAGCCGGTGGATTTTAACCCGAAGGGCGATCTTCAGGAGCTGTTACAAAGCATCTCGCCGCGCAGTCCGCTTTACGAACTTGTTTCACAGAGCGGACCTGAGCATGAAAAAACATTTGTCTCAGAAGTTCTTTGGGAAGGAATTGTTTTGGGTCAAGGCACCGGGCGGAGTAAGAAACAAGCGGAAACCGCAGCTGCGCTTCAAGCCTTGCAATTGAAGCGCTGGGAGAAAAGCCCGGAAGCGACGACGTAGGTTCTCTCGCGCGATAAGGAATCGGAGCCGGCCCCCTGATCCGGCGCGCCCGGCGGTCGCGCCCTACCACGAATGCCTGAGTGCATCGACAGGATCCCTGGATTTCGACTTCAACGGAAACGTCGCTTGATCGATGCGGTGACAAAGTTCTTCGCCCGCTTGATAGCCTCTTCCAAAGAGAAGCCGAGCGCCAAACCCGCGGTGATTGCTGCAGAATAGGTGCAACCCGTACCGTGTGTTTCGACGCCGCGCACAAAAGGCGCTGAGAACTCTGTCAATTCGCCTTGGTGAAAAAGTAAATCGATCGCGTTGTCACCCCGAAGATGGCCGCCTTTCAAGAGGATCGATGTGCGGAATTTCTTGGCCAGAGCTTTTGCAGCACTCGCCATTTGTCTCCGGTTAGCAATCGTGGCCTCGAGGAAGAAGGCTGCTTCGTCGAGATTCGGCGTAATAAGAGTCGCGAGCGGAAAGAGGTTGTTCTCGTAAGCTTCAACAGCTTTCGGTTCGAGGAGATTGTCGCCGCTCGTGGCAATCATTACCGGATCGACCACCAGAGGGATGGATTGCGCTGCTTTTTTTTTGGCGTTTTGAATCGTGTGAGCGACAGCGCAAACGATCTGCGCAGAGCAGAGCAGACCGGTCTTGATCGCGCCTACTCCGAAATTTTTGAGGAGCACTTCGATTTGCTCGCGAACCATTCGCGCAGTTACTGGTTCAATTCGCGAAACTTTCCGAGGAACTTCCGCGACGACGCAGGTCACAGCGGTCAATCCATAGACGCCGAGAGCGGTAAAAGTTTTGAGGTCGGCCTGAATACCGGCGCCAGCGCTACTGTCCGAACCAGCAATCGTTAAGGCGATGGGCGGTGATTGAATCCCAATGCCGTTTTTTTCATTCGGATTGGCGCGTCTGCGGCGCGCACGGCCGTCGCGCCCTACCATTTAGGCGCCGTTCCCGTCGCTGCCGATCGCTTCTACCGGGCAACCTTCCATCGCTTCTTTGCAGAGACCTTCTTCGTCCGGCGTCTCCGGCTGCTTGTAGACATAGGAGTGGCCGCCGTCATCATTCCGTTTGAAATTCGCGGGTGCCGTCTCACGGCACAAATCGCAGTCGATGCACTGATCATCGACGTAGAATTTGCCCGGGACGTTCTCGGGGTATTTGTTCGCTGAGTCGGCCATGTTTCCCTGAAGGTGAAATGGAACGTTAGGAAGAAAGGCTCCTAACGCAATAATCTGCCCGTTCGTCGTTCAGGCGCAACCGCAGCCTGTCGCTGGCACGTATCTCCTCAACGTAAACACGCTATCGCATGTAGCGACCTTCCCAATAACCTGTCCTCATGAAAAAAGATGCTGCCAAAAGCCTGCGCGCGTTTGCAGCCGAGCTGGCAATCTATGCGGTTCTTGTTACCGGTTATTTCTTTTTAGTCCTCCATACTCTCGGCGACTGGTTGTTCCGGCTCGAAACACACCATCGACTTGTTTATGCGTTCGTCGCCATTTTGCTCATAGCTGGTCAGGCCGTTGTCCTCGATGCGATAGCGACGCTTTTGTTCCGGCTCGTGCGGGGCCGTTGGAGATAAGTCATGTTTTTCCCAATCTCCAACTCGCACATCAATCCGGTTTATCTGGTTGTTGTTGGGTTTGTTATCGGGATTCTCGGCGGCTTTTTTGGCGTAGGTGGAAGTTTCATTGCAGGTCCGGCGTTGCGGCTGATGGGAGTGGATTGGAATTACGCGGTCGGAACCGACCTGGCGCACATTGTCGGCAAGTCGATCGTCGCAGCAAGAAAACATCGCTCCCTTGGCAACGTCGATCTGAAGCTCGGATTGATCATGGCCATGGGGACTATCGGCGGCGCCGAAGGTGGCGCGCAGCTGATCCAGGCACTCAAGCGTGCAGGCAACGTGAACAGCGTCGTCAGCTGGGTCGCCATTGTGGTGTATGTCGGCATTTCGGTTTTCATGCTATGGGAGAGCCACAAAACATTAAAGCTACACAAGGGCAGATCACGCCGAACCGTGAAGGCTGCGGGATCAAAAGTAGACCACTCGGCATTCGGCCCGGTTACAAAAAGGATTCAAGGAACGAAAATTTGGCCGATGATTAGTCTGCCCACCTCAGGGATACAAATTTCTCTCTGGATCATACTAGCGATCGCTGTTGTCGGCGGGTTTTTCGGCGGTTTTTTGGGCGGCGGCGCGGGCTACATTCGAATGCCATCAATGGTGTATGTGCTCGGTGTTCCCACTCACCTCGCTGTGGGAACAGACCTTTTTGAAATTATAATCTCAGCCAGTTACGGAACGTTCACTCACGCCATCAAAGGCAACGTGGATATTCTGATCGCGCTCGTCATGCACACGGGCGCAGTGATCGGGGCGCAGATTGGCGTAGTTGCTACGCAATATTTCGCGGGTCCGAAGATCCGCCTCGCTTTTGTGCCGCTGCCGTTGATCGGCGCGGCGATAGTCATCTACACGCTCGTGACCGGCCATAAGCTCTAACGATGAAAATTTTGATTTGCAGCGACGGCACACCCTCCGCGCAAACCGCAATCGACTTGGTCGGATTATTGGCCGGTCCGCTGATAGCCGAGACTACGCTTTTGGGAATCGCAGAAACATCAGAAGACGAGCAGCCCCTGCGCGAGGCGCTTCATGCGCAGGAGCAATCGCTACTGCAACGCGGCGTAACGCCCGACATCGTTGTCCAGTTCGGTGAGCCGGTCTTGCAGATCGTCCAGCAAACCTCAGAGAACAAATACGATCTCGTTGTCATCGGTGCCCGCTGGACGGGTGCGGTGGGACATTACTGGCGATCAAAGAGAACTTACGAAGTCATCAAGGCTATTGAGCCTCCGGTGCTGGTGGCCATCGGCGAACGCAAACAATTAAAGCGGTTCGTGGTTTGCACAGG
>JBJMXF010000041.1:0-3457 GCA_045809725.1 Candidatus Udaeobacter sp.
AAGGTCGGCCGCATCTCCCCGGAGGCACCGGTCCCGGTCGTGGAGGTGACTGGGGAATCGTTCTACCCGGGAGGCGCGGCCAACGTTGGCCGCAATCTGCGCGAATTCGTAGATAAAGTGGCTGTAATCGGAATGCTCGGGAAAGATCGCAGCGGACGGCAACTCCGGGAACTATTGGCGGAAGAAAACATTGATACGTCCAGCGCGATCGAGGACGAAAGCTTTTGCACCATCGTTAAAACCCGTATCATCGCGCTGCATCAGCAGGTGGTTCGCGTCGATCGCGAAAAAATCTTTACCCCCTCGAGCCAACAGATAACGAAAGTGGTGGGCGACGTTCGAGACAGTCTCAAAGAGACTGATGCAATTATTTTTGAAGACTACGGCAAAGGCTTCGTGACAACCGAACTCGTGACCCAAATCGTACGCGAGGCAGCCGCGGCTGGAAAGATAGTGGCAGCCGATCCCAATCCGCAGCACCCCGTCGACTGGCGCGGTGTTACAGTTGTGAAACCAAACCGCGCTGAAGCGTTTCTTGCAGCGGGGATTCCCTGGCGTGATGCCGGTGAACCTCCAAAGGACGCCGATCTTGAGAACGCCGGTAACGCGCTTCTTACGAAATGGGAAACTCAATATGTCCTGATCACGCTGGGCGAACATGGAATGGTGCTTTTCCGCCAGGCTGAAGCGCCGCACTACATCCGCACCAAGGCTCGTCAGGTGTTTGATGTCTCGGGTGCAGGCGACACCGCGATTGCGCTCTTCACGCTTGGACTCGTCTGCGGCGCGACTCCGATTGAAGCGGCGGAGATCGCCAACCATGGAAGCGCTGTGGTCGTGAGCAAACTTGGAACGGCGACTGTGACGCGAGATGAGCTCGTCGCCAGTTTTCGAGAGGAGAGCGAAAGTGGGTGACGCGTCGCCGGCCGTCTTTATCGACCGGGACGGCACGATTATGGAAGATACCGATTACTGTTCCGATCCAAAGGATGTGCGGATTTTTCCCGGCGTAATCGAAGCGTTGCGACGTCTCAAATTACGAGGATTCAAAGTAATCATCATCACAAATCAGAGCGGAATCGGGCGCGGACTCTTCACGCTCGATGAATATCGCGTGGTCGAATCGGAGGTGCTGCGGCAGCTTGGCGACGATCTGGTTGACGCCACTTACTACTGTCCGGATCCTCCCGGGCAGAAATCCAAATCGCGCAAGCCCGCGCCGGGAATGGTCGTCAAAGCCATCGACGACCACCATATCGATCTTTCCCGTTCGTATTTCATCGGCGATAAGGAGTCCGATGTCGAATGCGCACACAATGCTGGGGTACGCGCGATTCGTGTGCGGACCAGAATTCAGCGCGACATGACAGGAAGCAACGCAGAATGGGTGGTCGATGACGTTCCCGCAGCGGTCCAGCTCATCTTGAACGCAAAATCATGATGCGTGGGTATTCCGGGGAAAAATGAGGATACGACGGAATGCACGAATTCGTTAGCTCACGCTTTGAATCTGGCAGCTGCACTAGCAGTTGTCTGGGGGATCCTTCGACTTCGCTTCGCTTTGCTCAGGATGACATCCCTTGATAAGGCGGTAGGCATTATTCCAGCGCGCTGGGGTTCTACGCGTTTTATTGGAAAACCGTTGCATCTAATTGCCGGTAAACCGCTTTTGCATAGAGTGTGGGAGAGGTGCCAGGCAGCCAAGACCCTGAACTCGATAATCATAGCCACCGACGATATGCGCATAGCGGAGGCTGCTTTTGATTGGGGGGCTGAAGTCGCGCTGACCTCAACGCGCCACTGCAGCGGAACCGACCGGATAGCCGAAGTCGCACGCAAGGCGAAGCAGTTCGCGTTTATCGTCAACATTCAGGGCGACGAACCGTTGATTGAGCCGCGGCTAATCGACAAGATCGTCGATAAACTGCGCTCAGACCCAGCACTCCAGATCGTCACTGCCGCGCACCGATTCGAACATTCAGAAGACGCGCTGTCCCCTCACCAGGTCAAAGTGGTTGTCGATCTCGCTGGACACGCTCTCTATTTTTCGCGCGCACCAATTCCATTCCATGATAAGAGCCGATTCTTGTCACTTCGTCATCAAGGAATCTACGGTTTTCGGCGGAGCGCCCTGCTGCAATTCGTGAAGTGGAAACCCACACCATTGGAGCGCGCTGAGTCGCTCGAGCAATTGCGCGCAATAGAAAATGGTGTAAAGGTTCATGTGCTCATCACCGCGAAGGGATCTCCCGGCATTGACACGCCAGCCGACGCAAAAACGCTGGAGCAAAAGCTTGCCAGCGCGGAACGGAAAACGTCTCGATGAAATACATTTTTGTCACCGGCGGCGTCGTCAGTTCGTTAGGCAAGGGGTTAACTGCTGCCTCACTGGGAACCTTGCTCGAAGCGCGCAAACTGCGTGTTGTGCTCCAGAAGTTTGATCCGTATCTCAATGTCGATCCCGGGACGATGAATCCGTCCCAGCATGGGGAAGTCTATGTGCTGAATGATGGCGCGGAGACCGATCTCGATCTTGGCCACTACGAGCGATTCACCAATTGCCTGCTAACGCGGCACAACAACCTAACCAGCGGCCAGGTTTACGAGACCGTGATTTTAAAGGAACGCCGCGGCGACTATCTAGGCAAAACCGTGCAGGTGATTCCACACGTCACCGACGTGATAAAGGATCGCATCCGTAAACTGTCAGACGAGAGCAAATACGACGTAGTAATCACCGAAATCGGAGGCACGACCGGAGACATCGAAGGCCTTCCGTTTATCGAGGCGATTCGCCAGTTCATTCTCGAAGTCGGCCCTGAAAATGTAGTGAACATGCATGTAACGCTCGTTCCTTACATCAAGGCGGCGCAGGAATTAAAAACAAAGCCGACGCAACAGAGCGTGGCGAAGCTGCGCGAAATCGGTTTGCAGCCGCAGGTCTTGATTTGCCGCTGTGAAAAACCGCTCGACCGCGACGTGCGCCGTAAGTTGTCACTCTTTTGCAACGTTGTAGAAAAGGCAGTGATTGAGGAACGCGATGTTGAGCATACAATTTATGAGGTGCCTCTGACTCTGCACGCGGAGGGATTAGACCAACTGGTTTGCAACCTTCTTCATCTTGAAACGCCCAAACCCGATCTGAAGGACTGGCAAAAATTCGTCGACTGCGTCATCAGTCCGAGCAAACGCGTCAAGATCGCGGTCGTCGGCAAATACATGGACGTGCGCGATGCGTACAAGAGCATCTATGAATCGTTGACGCATGCCGCCGCGAGCGAAGACTGCGGAATCGATCTCAAACTTGTCGATGCTGAATCCATCGCGGACGTCGTCGACGACCAACTGCAAGACGTGGCCGGCGTTCTTATTCCGGGTGGATTTGGCGTTCGCGGAGCTGAAGGAAAAATCAACGCCGCGCGTTACGCTCGCGAGCACGCAATTCCATTCCTTGGTC
>JBJMXF010000042.1:0-5789 GCA_045809725.1 Candidatus Udaeobacter sp.
AAGGAACATCATGGGACCACGGTTTTAGCGGAAATGGCAGAAGTACGTCAACACTTTTCTAGAAATTTTTCTGACAATCTTTTAGGAGATCCACCTAGCCGCTTTAAAGAAGGACAGATTGACTCCTAAGCGTCCACAACCACGCGAGTTAGCGCGCCAAAGTCACCTTGATGCACAGAAACTTCGCGCCCATGGCTGGCTCGGTTACGAGGTAAGATCCAGCGTCTGTTTAACCAGATTGGCAGTTGCCGCACGGATGGAAAACGGCCTGAAGCGTGTTGCCGTTGGTATCGGCGGTTTAAGCGTTTTGGCAGTCGAAGTCGATCTGCTTGTTGAGTGTACGGACACTGCGTGCCTGGAACCCTACAAAGAGACAGAATGCCTATCTATACGGCGGCTTGGTCGTGTGTTTCCTGATCCAAGACAGCAACCGCCCGCTGGTACACCGCTTTTGCATCTTCATGGGAATTACCAACTGCGGTCATTCCTGTCCTTCCCAGTTCACCCAAGGCGCTCATCATGTGAAACACCACGCCCGTCTGACGAGTTTGATCGAAATGCAGGTTGTGCCGCACAACGATGTCGAACAGATCGTCCGGAGTAAGAGTCCGGTAGCGCGCCGACTCCACGTGGTCGCTGGCTACGAAAAATTTCTGCTGACCATTCGGAGCCGTGAAGATGCCAGTTTCCGTATCGTAAGTTCCATCGGTAAGAAACTGCAGAGTCAAAAATGGATGAGTGGTGCCGCCTTTTCTTAAGTTAATTTCAATCGCATAAGGCTCCCAGGTGCCGTCTTTGGTGCGCACTACCACGAAATCGAGAGCAAAGCGGCCGATCACACCTTCTTTAGCCAAACGCCTGCCGACCTTTGCAGCTTCGCGCGTAATCACAGGAGCGTAAGCCGTGTCCGCTGGGAAAACACAACCGAGATAGCTTTGCCCGGTCGGTCCGCCTAAGAGCTGATCATGAGTTGATAACAACTCTACCTTGCCGAGAGGCGTCACCCTAAGCTGCACACTGGGGCTTCTGAACTCTTCTCCCATGATCCGTTCCTCGACGACTCCCTTACGCTGCTCCAACCTCTTCATGTAACTCTCATACGTAACTTCTTGTGACTCGAACTTCATTGCTCGAAGACGATCGCCCAGCATAGCTGCCTCCTTTGCGTCACCGGACGCGGGAAGCTCTGTTAAATCAACGACAGCGTTACCTTCACCGGACACGCCTTCATCCAGCTTTACCATCACCTGCCTCATCGAGGGCTTTGTCACCCGCATTTGCGCAATCGCGTTGACGAGGTCTTCCTTACTGCCGATATCCTCGCGACCCAAAGGATATGGCACATCTTCGTCCATGAAAATCTTGCGGCAGCCGCTCTTTGTTCCCAGTGCGAAAAACTTCGGATCCGCTCCGTACATCGGAATGCCGAGTCGCAAGGCCAGTTCCTTCTCGCGATACGTCGTGTTAAACGGAACGAGGTGGGCCCGATTGGGATCTATAATGAGTGACCGGATGTGCTCGATCAGGCGTGGCCGCTCTAAGAGCTTTTCACTGAGCGGACGCGCTGAACCGTCCAACGGGGAAAGCAGGAAAAGCCGCTGCCGCGCATGGCTCGGGATAACACCGGGAAGAAGGTCGAGGTAGTAATCGATGATGCTTGGCAGAATCGTGCGCGACGTCACGTAGATCAGGCGCGCTCGCGGCTGGCGCAGCAGCAATAACAGAAATAAGAACCGTTCCTCATACGCTTGGATCACCGCGCCCGAGTCAATCGCGTCAAGCGACATAGAGGGTACGACCACGATCGTTTGCGGATCTTGATTCAATCGCTCGATGGATTTCCATAAGGGCACCAGTTTCTTCTGGAGCCGATCAAACTCCGTCTGCGAATCGGGAACGGATGAACTCATTTAGAAGTCGAAAGTATTCACGAACAAATACGCGAAACGCAAGGTGGAACGCGTTGTCCTTAACCGCCGCAGCTTTGACGAATGCGGCTCAACGCGTTGGAAATCGTGCGGTTTTGCTAGGCTGATATTCGCGCCTTCGGCGATTACGTTAGGCCTCGTCTTTCGCCACGGCGAATCTGCGATCGAAGAAGCCGATCCACCTGTTACCGCCTACGCCCGAACGAATATCCGCGGTGGGTTCTACCTCCGCCGATTGAACGACGCGACCTGCTCGCTGATTCGGGCTCAAAAAGCGCGGTGTACACATAGGAAAAGTTTTCCAACTTCAATCGCGGGATTTTCTGGCCGATGAAACGTTCAATTGCTTGCAAAGCGGGCAACTCCTGGCCGCTCGTAAGTGTAAAAGCGTCGCCAACATTTTGCGCACGCCCGGTGCGCCCGATCCGGTGCACGTAATCCTCTGGGTGCTCAGGCACATCGTAGTTGATCACGTGACTTACACCCGCGATGTCCAGCCCGCGCGATGCGATATCGGTCGCGACCATGACTTCGTATTTGCCGCTCTTGAAGCCATCGAGCGCCTCGATCCGTTCACGCTGTGTTCGATTGGAATGCAAGACAGCGACCGCGTGTTTACCTTGCTTTAGCTGGTGCGCTATGCGATCGGCGCCGTATTTGGTTCGGCAAAAAATCAGCGCGCTGTCGAAGTTCGTTCGCTCGAGCAAAGCCATGAGCAGATCAAATTTTTGTTCAGCGGCAACGGGATAAACCGCGTGGGTGACTGTTTCCGCAGGGGAACGGCGGACGCCTATTTCCACTAACTCAGGATCGCGCAGCACCCATGCCGACAGCCGCTCGATCTCCGGAGGCAACGTGGCCGAAAACAGTAAAGTTTGTCGCTTGGTTGACGTTTTCTCGACGATCCGGCGCACGTCCGGCAGAAAACCCATGTCCAGCATCCGGTCTACTTCATCGAGCACGAGAATTTTTATATCTTTGAGACTCATCGCACGCTGCTCGAGCAGATCCAGCAAGCGCCCTGGCGTTGCGACCAGAATGTCGAGGCCACGTTTTAGCGCATCACGTTGTTTGCCATAACCAACGCCGCCGTGCACAAGACCGACCTGCAAATCCGTGAAACGGCCATAATCACGAAAGGCCGTCTCCACTTGCGCGGCCAGCTCACGCGTGGGCTCCAGCACAAGACATCGCAAGTCCGCGTGTTTCGCCAGCAACGTCAGGATGGGTAAAGCAAAGGCCGCGGTCTTGCCGGTGCCGGTTTGCGCAGTGCCGATCAAATCTTTTCCGGCAAGGACAATCGGAAACGCGCGAAGCTGGATCGCGGTCGGCTCAACAAACCCCATCGCCTGCGCTCCACGCACGACCTCTGGCAAGAATCCGAAATGATTAAATGACATCGCTCGTACCTTAGCTCTAAAACAAACAATTGACAGGGGTTGCATGGCAGCGACCAACACAACCATTCAAGCTCGTCATTTCTTCTCAAAACTCGCGTCACGACGAAAGCAAAAACATTTCGGAAACTTAGGGCTGACTCGAGATCGGGATGCGTTCCTTTATCTAGTAATTCGAACAACTCTTCGAGTTTCAAACAAGGGAATTCCAACAAGGAACATTCAAGGGAGGAAACGTAAATGAAAAAACAAAACAACGATAACATCAGGGCACACTTGATCCGCAGCGTGTTATGTGTGCTTCTACTTTTGGCCGTCGGCATTATGCCATTCGCACTCGCGCAGTCCCGCAGTCATGCAAACACAAAAGTAAGCGCTGCCACTGCGGCCATAAATCGACATAGCGTTTCAAACCCCGCAACAGCACCGCCGTCGAGTGGAGCGGTTGACACGCAATTCGCAATTCCGTCATATCCGAAACAACCGCGAGTCATATTATACGATCAGTACGACAACGCTTCGGCGACCGGTACGCTGTCTACGGCCTTCGCCGATTTGCCGTTGTTTAGCTCTGATCTCGCCGATGATTTCGTTGTTCCTACCGGCGAAACTTGGAATATCCAGTCCATCGATGCTGATGGCATGATTCTTGGGCCCGGACCTGTCAGCAGTTTCAACGTTTTCTTTTACGCTGACAACGCGGGGCTGCCTGGTGTGCAAGTTTTTAGCGCAATGAATCAGCCATTCTCCGTTTCGGGCAGCACTTTTACGGTAAACCTGCCCAGCTTGGCAGTTCTCGCGTCTGGAACGTACTGGGTAGAGATCCAAGCTAATATGATGTTTATCCCCAACGGCGCGTGGATCTGGACGGATCGCACTGTGCAGTCGAATCAGGGCGCAGTCTGGCAAAATCCCGGCGGCGGCGTTGCCGAGTGCGCCACTTGGGCTCTGAAAACAACATGCGTTCCCATAACAGGCGGACCAGACCAGGTGTTCCGGCTCAATGGGACGACGGGAGAAGGCAGTCCGACTCCGACCGCATCGCCTTCCACCACCGCTACAGCGACAGGAACGCCTACAGCGAGTGGCACCCCGTCGTCCACAGCAACGCCAAGTGGCACGATAAGTCCCACAGCGACTCCAAGTGCTACTGGCAGTCCTTCGGGAACTCCAAGCGCAACTCCAAGTGCTACCGGCACTCCTTCCGGGAGCCCCAGCGCTACTCCAAGTGCTACCGGAAGTCCTAGCGCGACAGCTACGCCAACTGCAAGTGGTACTCCTAGTGCAACCGCGACGCCGAGTGGGACGCCAGGCGTTTGTGTCCGAGGCCAAGGCTACTGGAAAAACCATCCCGCAGCGTGGCCAGTAACAGAGTTGCAGCTTGGCAATGTGACTTACACCCAGCAGCAACTCCTTGATATTCTGCACGAACCGGTGCGTGGAAATGGATTGTTAATATTGGCGCACCAGTTAATCGCGGCGAAGCTGAACATCGCCGCCGGCGCAGACCCAAGTTGTATCCAACAAACAATAGCAGAAGCTGATGCACTAATAGGGGATCTGGTTATCCCACCAGTAGGTAACGGATACCTCGCGCCCAGGGACGCGGCACCTTTGGCAGGGATTCTCGGCCGCTTCAATGAAGGCGGCATGTGCGCTCCAAGCTGCGATCACGGGCCGCGGCCAAGCGTGACTCCTACTCCGGGGTCCCGCCCGAGGCCCGCACCACGGCCGTAGCCTAGCAGTGACCGGTCATTCGGGGACGCTCGCGAACACATTGCGAGTTCCCCGTTGTGACCGGCTAGTACACTCGATCAGTTGCACAGGACCGGCGCGACCGGGGTGAACTGGACACTGATTGCAACGGTTTTCGGTTCTCGGCATTGACTCGCTTCGCGGAGCATACGCGCCGCGCGTGTGGGTTTGCGGCTTTCGCGCTGAAAGGTTTGGAGCAATGACTCTGAGACAAATTGGTACCCATTCGTGGTAATTCGTCGTGAGTGGAACCTCACTCGGAGAAAAACTTCGAAAGACATAAGAATTGTGGTGACCCGCGCAGGCTTTGTGCTACCGTTCGCGCCCCACGGCCCTTCAGAACAAACAAGCCAACGCCTATCTCCCCTCCAGATTCTCAATTCAAATCGTGCTCAACCCACAGCTCCTCAAAATGAAAAAATCCACGTCTCGATCTGCCCGCGCGTTGTTCGCACTGCTTTTTACCAGCGTCGCATGCTTTGCCATGACCGGGACACTGCTTGCTTTATTCCGTCCCCAGCCGGTAGCGAATGTTTCTCAAAGAAGTCTCACGTTCGCAGAGCGCGTCGCGTATCAACGAGCGATCGAAGACGTTTACTGGCGTCACCGCATCTGGCCAAAAGAGCGCTCCGATCCGAAGCCATCGCTCGATGAGGTGACGTCGCAAGAGCAGCTGGAAAAGAGAGTCAGAGATTATCTGCGCAACTCG
>JBJMXF010000043.1:0-11382 GCA_045809725.1 Candidatus Udaeobacter sp.
GAGCCACACTACGCGGTACTCGACGAGACCGATAGCGGCCTTGACATCGACGCGCTCAAGACCGTGGCCCACGGGGTCAATTCGTTGCGCGGGCCGAACCTTGGCATACTGTTAATCACGCACTATCAGCGGCTCCTGAACTACATCGTTCCCGACTACGTCCATGTGATGGTAGGAGGGCGAATCGTTAGGAGCGGGCGAAAAGAACTCGCTCTGGAGCTCGAGGAAAGAGGTTACGATTGGGCACGCGAGCAAGCTGCCGAACCCGTATTGACCAGGTAATAACAAATGAAAACCGAAACCACAGCCATCAACATCGATCGCGGCAAGGGCGACTTCTCTTACCCGGAAGCTCACGTTCGCGATGCAGGCGCGGGCTTGAGCGAACGCACGATCCATTACATCGCGGATGTGAAGGAGGATCCGGATTGGGTGCGCGATTTTCGTTTGCGCGCGTTAAAGACATTTTTGGAGAAGCCGCTTCCCACGCATTGGGCGAGCAAAGAACTCGAAGCCATCGATTTCAATAAGATCCGTTATTACCTTTCTCCCGGCACCGAAACGAAGCGTACTTGGGAAGAAGTACCGGACGACATCAAACGCACGTTCGAGCGACTCGGCATTCCCGAGCAAGAGCGAAAATTTCTCGCAGGCGTGGAAGCGCAGTTCGACAGCGAGGCAGTCTACTCAAACATCAAAAAAGCAGTCGGCGAGCAGGGCGTGATCTTTGTGGGCTCGCGAGAAGGGCTCAAGAATTATCCGGAAATTTTCCGCCGCTGGTTCAGCAAAGTCATTCCGGTCGGCGACAACAAATTCAGCGCGCTGAACTCCGCTGTGTTTAGCGGCGGTTCTTTCATCTATGTCCCACCCGGCGTGAAAGTGAAGCATCCGCTACAGGCATACTTCCGGATTAATGCCGAAAACTTCGGGCAGTTCGAGCGGACTCTCATCATTGCCGATGAAGGTTCGGAAGTGACGTACATGGAAGGCTGCACTGCGCCGAAATTCAATACGCCGACGCTGCACAGCGCGGTCGTCGAACTGGTGGCGCTAAAGGGCGCGAAGATTCAGTACATCACGGTGCAGAATTGGGCTTCGAATGTGTTCAACCTCGTGACAAAACGCGGGCTCGCTGAGGAAAACGCGGAGGTGAAATGGATTGACTGTAACATAGGCTCGCGCCTCACGATGAAGTATCCGGGTGTTATTATGAAAGGTCGCAAGGCGCGCGGCGAAGTCTTGTCCATCGCCCTTGCCAATGACGGCCAGCATCAGGACACTGGTGCGAAAATGATTCATGCGGCCGATGAAACGACCAGCAACATCGTCTCCAAATCGATCTCGATCGGCAAAGGACGAGCCACTTATCGCGGCTTGGTGCACGTGCCGAAGCATCTAAAGAATTGCAAGAACAATACCGAGTGCGACGCGTTGCTTATCAACGCGACCTCGCGCACGGACACTTATCCGGCGATAACCGTACGCGGCACCGGTAACGCCGTGCAGCACGAAGCCAGTGTCAGCCAGGTTAGCGCGGAACAAATTTTTTACATGCAACAGCGAGGTCTGAGCGAGGCGCAGGCGATGAGCTTGAGCGTGAACGGTTTCGTTAACGATCTCGTGCGCCAATTTCCGATGGAATACAGCGTCGAGCTCAAACGGCTGATCGAGCTCGAGATGGAAGGCTCGGTCGGGTAAGGTTTCGGCCTAACGAATTCGCTGTAACGGCGGTCTCTGACCGCCGTTCGAGTCAAGAGCTTCATTATGTCCTCAGTTGTTGATCACGAAAGAATGCAGACCGGGTCAATTCTTTCCGGCCTGGCCGAGCTACGCGGTTTGCCCGAGTGGTTCCGCGAGCAGCAACGCGCGGCATGGGATCAGTTCGAATCGCTGCCGCAACCGACCCGAAAAAATCAGGCGTGGCGATTCTCGAACGTCGGTCTTCTCAATCTGGCGCCGTTCAAGATCAGTCCACCACTTTCTGAAGACGACCGGAAAACCATTCTAAAATATTCGCGCGGGCTTGAGCAGTACGCGGGTCGGATGATCTTCGCGAACGACCAACTGGTCGAGCGCGACGTTGTTTCCGAAGACCTGAGAAAACGCGGCGTGATTTTCCAGCCGCTCGAGCGCGCCATGGTGGAGCACGCCGATCTGTTTCGGAAATACTTCATGTCCACCGAAGCGAAGCTTGGCTCGGCAAAGTTCGCGGCGTTACACAAAGCACTCGTTTCGACGGGAACCTTCCTGTTCGTACCGCGCGGATTGCAGATCGAGTTGCCGATCGAAATTTTTCATTGGCTGCGGCATGACAACGTGTCCGTGTTCCCGCATCTGCTCCTCGTGGCCGATGAGTTAGCGAAGGTCACCGTGATTGAGCATTTCCGGTCGTGCAGTCGAACCGCACCGGGTTTCGCCTGTGGCGTGAACGACCTTATCGCAGGACCTGGAGCGAAAGTGACATACGTGTGCGCGCAGGAGTGGGGCAACAATGTGATCGCATTACAAATGAACTCCACGGTGGTCGATCACGATGCTTCAGCTATGAGCCTGAACTTGAACGTAGGAGCAAAATATTCGCGATTCGAAAGTCTGAGCCGTCTCGTTGGCGAAGGCGGCCGCAGCGATTTGCTGGCCGTCGCTGTCGCCAAACACCAGCAGGAATTCGACGCACGCACATTGCAGGACCATGTGTCGCCGCGCACGGCCAGCGACTTGCTTTACAAAAATGCGCTCGACGATCGCGCTCGCACGATCTTTGGCGGGCTAATCCGCGTCGAACCGAACGCTCATTTCACCGACGCTTATCAAAAAGTTCGCAACCTTCTTTTGAGCGACGATTCCGAAGCCAATTCGATGCCCGGCTTGGAAATTCTGGCGGATGATGTCCGTTGCACCCACGGCGCAACATCGGGCCAGATCGACGAAGACGAACTCTTCTATCTACGCACGCGCGGGATTCCCACGAAAATGGCCCAGCGCCTCCTCGTCACCGGGTTTTTGGACGAAGTCATCAAACGGCTCGATCATCCGGCGATCGGTGAGCACCTGCACCGATTAATCGTGGACAAGTTCGCCTCATAACACCGGTCCGGTGTGGTTCCGGAATGCTTCCCCCGTTCCATTTCAGGAAGTGTCGGCAAAATACACTTCAGACGTTTTTTAAACGCTGTTCATCCCGAAGCGGATGGAAGAATGGATCGACTTTGATTACGTACAGCAAGCGGTCACGGTATGCTTCCCTTACCCAGTTCAGCGCTTCCTTTTGTCAGCAAGAGCTATGATACACGCGACATTTTGCAGCATTCGATTCAGAGATTCCTTCACTGCGGCTCGGGAGAAATTTCTGCGATCCGAACGTCAGTTTAGAACCGATTCGTTGTTTGTCCGAGTGGAGACCAACTGCAACTCTTAACATCCAATGAAAACGTTCAAACCGTCTGTCACGAAAATAACTCTGTTTCTCTTTCCATTTGCGCTTACCTGCTTTGCCCTTTGTCAAGGTGGACAAGCAGTCACCCCGCCACCGGATGGCGGCTATCCCAATTTCACCACGGCAGAAGGTAGCAATGCGCTTAAAAACCTCACCACGGGCGCCGCGAACACAGCAGTTGGATGGTTTTCGCTCTTTGGCGACACGACTGCCAGCTTTAACACCGGTGTTGGCGCCGGAACGCTGCTATTCAACAACGGGGATCAAAATACGGCTGTTGGCGTTGCGGCGCTCTTAAACAACACGACCGGCACTTTCAACACAGCCACGGGAGTCAATGCGCTCTCTGCCAACACCACCAGCGTTTCAAACACTGCCTTCGGGTGGGGCGCACTGCTGGCGAATACCACCGGGAGTAACAACACTGCGATCGGCGTTCGAGCTGGCCAGAACCTCACAGGTGATTCCAATATCTGTATTGGTTCACAAGTATCGGGTGTTCAAGGCGAAAACAAAACCATTCGCATCGGTGACAACCTGGGTGGGGAAGCGAGGTGCCACATCGGCGGCATCGCTTCAACGGTTATGACGGGTGGTTATGCAGTCGTTGTCAATCCGAACGAAAACCAGCTTGGCATCCTCGCCTCATCAGCGCGCTTCAAGAAAGATATCGGGCCCATGGACAAAGCCAGCGAAGCGATATTGTCGCTTAAGCCGGTGACCTTCCACTACAAGAGCGACGACACCAGCACGCCGCAATTTGGCTTAATTGCCGAAGAGGTAGCAAGGACAAATCGTGCCCTAATAACAGTCGACCAAGAGGGAAAGCCATTCACCGTCCGATACGAGCAGATCAACGCGATGCTGCTCAACGAATTTCTCAAAGAGCACAAAAGAGTCGAGGAACAAAATTGCAGGATTCAGCAGCAAGAGGCGACAATTGCGGAGTTGAAAAAGGAGATGCAGGTCTTCACGAATCGGCTGAAAGCGCAGGATTCCAAAATCCAAACGGTGAGCGCGCAGGTTGAATTGACTAACCTGCCAGTACGTACGGCCGCCACCAAACGATCGAGAACGGAGACCGACTAAAAATAACGCGATACTACGGGTACGCCGGGGTCCTGGATCCGTATCTGTGTAATCGGTGAAATCCGTGGTTGTTTTCTGCTCGATTGCAAAGCTTCGAAATTCGTCTGCAGTTCCGCGATACACGCGCCGCCGCGGATCATATGCGCAGGGATTCATTCTCGACAACCTGGCGAGACTTTTGCAAGCCTTTGGGCCTATGAAAACCACAATTGGATTGGTACCGCTAGTACTTACGTGCCTTTGTCTGGCAGCTATCGCACCAAAAGCGCACGCAGTCAGTCCGCCACCGGACGGTAGTTATCCGAACTTCACCACGGCGGAAGGGCAAAATGCCCTTTTTAGTCTCACCACCGGTGCTGCGAATACAGCTATTGGTTGGTATTCGCTCTTTAGCAACGCCCAAGGCAGTTTCAACACCGCCACCGGCGCGGGAGCGCTCCTTTTCAATACGACAGACCAAAATACCGCGTTCGGTGCGGCGGCACTTTTGTTTAACACCACCGGCAACACCAACACAGCAGTTGGTGCGGCCGCTCTCTTAAACGACACCATCGGGGGCGGGAACACGGCTATTGGCGCCCAAGCGCTCACGAACAACACCTCGGGAGATAACCTCAGCGGCGCCAATACGGCGGTCGGAGCGTACGCGCTCTTTAGCAACACGACCAGCGGTGCCAATACAGGTCTCGGCTATGCTGCGCTCGGGAGTGTCCTCGATCACGGAGCAAATACGGCTGTAGGTGACCTCGCCGGCTACAATATCACGGGAGGTGGCAATATCGCCATTGGTTTCCGTGGCGGTTACAATCTCACATCGGGAAATAACAACATCTGCATTGGCAACGATGTGCGCGGCGTCGCAGGCGAAAACAATACCATTCGCATCGGCGAAAACTTGCCAACCGGTGCTGGCGATTCAGCTTGCTACATCGGCGGCATCTACAATCAGACTGTTGGCCTAACCGGTCTTAATGTGCGTATCGACGATACAGGGAGGTTGGGTACCGCTCTTCCTGCGTCCGTGGGTTCCGCGCGTGACATCAAACCGATGGACACGACGAGCGAGGCCATCCTGGCGCTCAAACCGGTAACATTCCACTACAAGAACGACGCTAAGAACACGCCCTGTTTTGGTTTGATCGCCGAGGATGTCGCGCAGGTAAATCCTGGCCTGGTTGTGCGCGACAAGAAGGGCGAACTCATCGGCATGCGCGACGACGCAGTGAATGCGATGTTGCTCAATGAGTTCCTCAAGGAACACAAAAGAGTCGAGGAACAAGAAGGCAAGCTAGACGATCAAGCGAGTAAAATTCAGGAGCAAGAAGCGATGATTGCCGAGCTGAAAAAGGAGATGCACGTCTTCATTGCTATTTTGAAAGCGCAGGATTCCAAAATCCAAAAAGTGAGCGCGCAGGTTGAATTGGTTAACCCGGTACCGCGAACGGCCGCTAATAATCCGTAAACCGGAGACCGACCAGGGATGACGCGAATAGCAGGGATAGCCAAGGGTAATCGGTTCCTGTTTGCGTAATCTCGCAATCGGTGGTTCGAAATCTTGGCGCCATCCACGACCGAGCATCCAGCGATAGCTGAGCAGTGTATCGCTTTGATCGAAGAGAAATTCTCCGCGTACGGTCGCGGAGCGCAATGTGCGCAACCGCCAAGCATCGCTGCAAAGATTTGCTCTCGCCAAGCAGGTGAGAGCTTTGCGACATTCCCCTTCTATGAAAAGGAACATTCGATCAGTTCTCATGATAGTCGCGCTTAGTTGTGTCGCGGCAGATGCACCAAAGACGCACGCAGTTGTTCCGGCGCCGGATGGCGGCTATCCCAACTTCACTACGGCAGAAGGGACCAAAGCCCTTTTTAGCCTCACCAACGGCGCTGCGAACACAGCAGTTGGTTGGTATTCGCTCTTTAGCAACGCAGAGGGCAGCTTCAACACTGCTACCGGCGCGGGAACGCTCCTTTTCAACACCGCAGACAATAATACCGCCGTTGGCGGTGCTGCGCTTTTATTCAACACAGAGGGCTCCAACAATACGGCGGTTGGCGCCGGAGCGCTTTTGAACAACAGCATCGGCGGATCCAACACATCCACCGGAACGTTCGCCCTCGCTAGCAACACCACTGGTGGCGCGAACACCGCCGTCGGTTCTTCCGCCCTCTATAGCAACACCACCGGCGTCCAAAACACGGCCATCGGCGATGACGCACTTTTTAACAACACCATCGGCCAAAATAATGCGGCCATTGGCAGGTTGTCGCTTTTTCATAACACTGAGGGCGTTGCTAACACCGCCACCGGTGCTGAAGCCCTAACAAGCAACGTCACCGGCATCGGCAACACGGCCATCGGTTATCAGGCGCTCACGAACGCGACCGACGACGGCAACACCGCGTTGGGTTATCGTGCCGGCCTTAACGTTACCACGGCCAGTAACGTTATTTCTATCGGGCATTTGGGTGCGAACGTGAGTAACAGCTGCTTTATCAACAATATTCGCGGGGCGACAGGGGCAATGGGGGACGGCATATCAGTCCTGATCGATTCCCGAGGCCAGCTCGCCACGAGCCCTTCCTCGCGGCGTTTCAAGAAGGAAATCAAGCCGATGGATCAAACCAGTGAAGCTATCCTGGCGCTCACGCCGGTGACATTCCATTATAAGAGCGATAGCACAGGCACACCGCAATTCGGTTTGATTGCCGAGGAAGTGGAAAAGGTGAACCCGGACCTGGTCGTGTGCGATGAGAAGGGCGAGATTTACACCGTGCGCTACGAAGCGGTGAACGCCATGTTGCTCAACGAGTTTCTCAAGGAGCATCGCAGAGGTGAGGCGCAACAGAAGGAGCTTGATGCTCTCAAAGCGGAATTCAAAGAGCAGAGTGCGTTGATTCAAAAGGTGAACGATAAAGTGGAGCTGAACAGACCTGCACCGCAAACGGTCGTGAGCGATCAATAAATTTTGTAGGGCGTCTGTGGCAGACGCCAATCATCTGCCTGAATAAAGTGGCGCATCCCTGCGTGTGGAGCAGATTAGGAGGTGCACAAGGTCGCTGCCACCCCTGTCGATTGGAAGACTGTTCGGGAGGATTTCCCTATCCTGCGTCAGCAGGTACACGGCCATGAGCTAATTTATTTTGATAGCGCCGCGAGTTCGCAAAAACCGCGCGCTGTCATTGAGGCGTTGCGCAATTATTACGAACACGACAATGCGAACGTTCATCGGGGATTGCATACGCTGAGCGGACGCGCGACCGACGCGTATGAAGGCTCTCGTCGGCGCGTCGCCGAGTACATTAACACGGCGAGTCCTGATGAAATCATCTTCACTCGCGGCACGACCGAGAGCATCAATTTAGTAGCGCACGCATGGGGCGAAAAATTCGTTCGCGAGGGCGACGTGATTCTTCTGACTGTGATGGAGCATCACAGCAACCTGGTACCATGGCAGTTGCTGGCGGAACGCAAAGGCGCACGTCTTCGGTTTCTGCCGGTGCGTGACGACGGAACTCTTGATGTTGATCAGCTTTCTTCCTTGCTAACACCAGAAGTAAAACTTTTCGCCTTCACGCATATCTCGAATTCGCTCGGCACAATTAATCCAGTCGCCGAGCTTTGCGCCAAAGCTCGCGCTGTGGGCGCGCTGACGTTGATTGACGCCGCGCAGAGCGCGGGACACATGCCCGTCGATGTACAGGAGTTGGGCTGCGATTTCCTTGCGTTCTCCGGACACAAAATGTGTGCACCGACTGGCATTGGCGTGCTTTACGGACGCGCGGATCTTTTGGATTCCATGCCGCCGTGGCAGGGCGGCGGCGAAATGATCGTAAGCGTCACGCTCGAAAAAAGCACGTTTAAGAAACCGCCGCACCGGTTTGAAGCTGGCACCCCCAATATTGCTGGCGCGATCGGCCTTGCAGCCGCAATTGAGTACATCGAAGCGATCGGCCGCCCGGCCATTTTTGAGCGCGACTCCCAGCTTGCTCATTATGCGGCTGATCGCCTGACTGAATTACCGGGAACGCGCGTCTTTGGTCCAAAGGAAGAGCGAGGCGCGCTCGTTGGCTTTGTCATGGACGCTGCGCATCCGCACGATCTCAGCACGTTCGCGGATCAATATGGGCTGGCGATGCGCGGCGGGCATCATTGCAACCAGCCATTGATGCGCCGTTTTGGAGTATCGGGCACAACTCGCGCAAGCTTCTACTTCTACAACACAATGGAGGAGATCGACCAAATGATTGAAATCCTTCAGGCTGCTATCCGTTTCTTTTCTCCCAAGGAAAGGCGGTATCTCTTGGGCGCCGAAACCTCGGCGAAGGCTGCAGTTCGCCCTCTGTCATGAGTCCGGAAATCGAAGAGCTTTATCAGGAGGTGATCCTCGATCACTCGCGGCGGCCGCGAAATTTTGGCGAACTGGCAGACGCTGCCGTGCTTGTGCATGGTGATAATCCAGCGTGCGGAGACGAAATTCATCTAGCCGTTAAATTCGACGCGAACGGCGGCTTGGAGGACATCAAATTCAGCGGACACGGGTGTGCGATCAGCCAGGCTTCGGCGTCATTGATGACAATGAAATTGAAGGGCAAAAGCGGAGAGGAAGTAATGGAGATGCTCCGAGCATTTCACGATCTTGTGACAGCCGACGCGAGCGAAGCTCCGAAAGCTCTCGGCGATCTTCGAGTGATGCAAGGCGTTCGGAAATTCCCGCAACGGGTGAAATGCGCGATGCTAGCATGGCGCGCGATGCAGCAGGCTTTCGAACAACGCTCTGGTGAAGCAATCGTGTCAACAGAACCGGCGTAACCGCGCGCGCAAACGTCCAAACGCAAGCGGCATACTCATTCGAACGGCGGGGTTAGACGATGCCCCGTCGATTGCTGAAATTTACAACCAAGGCATTGAAGACCGCGTCGCCACCTTCGAAACGGACCTGCGATCTGCGGAAGATCAGCAGACATGGCTTCACTCCAATGGTGGTCGTTACCCTGCGGTTGTGGCGCATCTCAATGGCGAAATCATCGGCTGGGCTGGCGCTGGATCATACCGGCACAGGGAATGTTATCGGGGCATCGGCGAGTTTTCGATGTACGTACGTCGCGATTGGAGAAGCCGAGGCGTTGGTGATCTGTTAGTCGCTGGTCTCATCAGTGAAGCGGAACGACTGGGGCTGTGGAAATTGCTATCGCGCATTTTTGTTTCCAACGAAGCCAGTCGCGCGCTGTGCCGCAAACACGGATTTCGTGAGGTTGGCGTGTACGAGAAACATGCGCGCCTTGATGGCGAGTGGGTAGATGTCGTGATCGTCGAGCGGTTGATCTCCTCGAACCTGAAGGGCGCCAGTTTGTGACGCCTAACGATTACATTATTCGTGCAGCGCGATGCTGGCGCCCACCCAAGTCTTGTCGACATTGAAATCGACGCCCATCATTTTACCCTGGCTCATCCGCACTAGATTGTTTACGAGCGTGGGATCGCGATCGTCGTCCGGCCACACAAACATCATCCGGATCTCCGCCTTGGATTTGTGACCGTCGATCGTCGGCACAAACGCGGCGTACTCCACTTTCCTCTGCAAAATCCATTCGTGCGGATTTTTCAATCCAGCGATTTTTTCCAGCCTGGGCTCCATGTCCACACCGTGACCGGCGAATGAATAAAGCGGTTTCAACACGTAATCTTCGACCTTTTCGTCCGATCGAAATTCATCAGCGAAGAATGTTGGCGACGTGTATCCGGTCTTGAGGAATGGCAGAGAATGCTTGCTGATTCGGAAATACCAGTTTGGGTGACCGACCCACGTGACATCGAGATCATCCTGTAAACGAAACTGTAAATTCAGATCGCGCCGTTGACTCAGTTCATCGAAGATGACGCGATTATAAATTCGTTCGATCCGGACTTCGCGCCCATCGCGATCGTAGAACAATTGCCGGCCGCGCTTCTTGATTTTGGTCACGCAAACCGGTTGAACCCCGAGAAAGGTTTCCGTAGCAGCAAAATCCACGCGCGTTTTTTGTTTTTCCGGTTGGATCTCGAGCAACACCACACTCTCCAGCGGGGAATCTGCAATGATGGTGCGCCGCAGAAATTCGAGATACGCGGCATCTTTGATTCCACGAAATGAGGAGGTCCAATTGCGCGGAATGACCTGATACGCTTTGCGGAAGCAATCCAAGAGCACCAATTGAAACCCGAACAAGCTGGGGAATGCCTGCAATTCGATCAAGCGCGGGACCAAGCGATCGCCCTCGGCGCAAATTGCGAAGTCGACCACATGGAAATTTGGGTGTGCTGATTCGTTAGGCACCTCGAAGTCCTTCGGAACCGCCTCCGCGGAATGCGTCACAAATTCCGGTGTGCGCGTTGCGGCTACAATTTCATTCGCGGCGCGCGTGACTTCATCCGTGAACTCGCGGGTCAAAAAAACCGGTGTCTCGCAAATCCGAAAATCCGCCGGCCATTTCTCGGATTCATTTACGCAGCGCACCAGCGCGTCGTATTTATCCGGCGTGAAGTCGGCGTTGAAAGCGGCGCGAAGTTTCGGATCCATTGCTTAGACCCGCAGCGCGCTATCCGCCGTTAGGCCGCGAATCAATGACGCTGTTTATGTGGATGGGGCCGAGGATTGCCGTGGCCCCCTCGTCAGTAAACACGACCACGCGATTACCGCGTGGGGAGATCGTCGCGTGATCGACAGTCGGAACTGAGTAGTCGTGTCCGTCTGAAGTGCGGATCATGAACGGTACGAATGGAACCCGCTCAAGACGCTCGCGAACATCAGCAATCATTAGCGTATTATATCAAAAACTTGCCTTCCCGCATTACCTGTTGGCCGTTGAACCAGATATCGAAA
>JBJMXF010000044.1:0-13593 GCA_045809725.1 Candidatus Udaeobacter sp.
TTTAGCTCGTCACCAGCGCTCAACCCGGGGACTTTGATCCGGTTTTTTGCCACCTCCAAACGACGACGCACAACGCTTTGACAAGTCCCATACCACCACTTTTCAACAACTGGTTCTGTCGCAGCGGGCATCTTTTGCATCAGCCACGCGGAAACGAGCCGTTCCTCCTCTGGCGAGAGGCTCGCCATGAACGCGTTCAGCGACGCTGTGTCATCTGGTTCGAATTCACTTTCCAAAATCCGGATGAGAATGTCTGTGTCAGGTATTTGCTCGAGAATCTCACGCCAATTCTGCGCGCGAAGGAAATTACGGGCATTTGCATCGCGCAATGCCAACAGGCAAAGCATCACAATATGATGCGGCGGACTGGCCGCGGCACGAGTCTCAGTTGTGCTCGAGTCCGCTCGACCGCCATGCGCGCGCCCCTGCTTTGCCAAAAGTGATGCGAAATCGGCAGGCGCAACACCCAGGCGCGCGGACGCTTTGCTGATTACCTCTGCACGGAGAACCGCATCGTGCACTCGCGACGCCGTTGCGGCCAAATTGCGCGCGGCCTGAATCTTTGCGCCCATGGAAGAAAGATCGACGCTCGCAATCTCTCGTTCGATCCAATAATCAAAAAAATCGCGAGCATCCGCGATGCGTTTTTCGAACTGTTCCTTTCCCTCGCGCCTAACGAGCGAATCCGGGTCTTCCCCCGGGGGCAAGTCGACGACTCGGACGATAAAGTCATTTTCCAGCAGTGCATCAAGCGAGCGCTCGCTGGCTTTCGCGCCGGCTGCGTCCGAATCGAAACATAGAACCACTTGTTCGGCATAACGCTTCAGGACGCGCGCCTGATTTTCTGTAAACGCGGTTCCCTGCGGCGCGACGACATTCGTGATCCCTGCCTCAAACAAGCTGATCAAATCGAGCTGGCCTTCGCACACAATCGCGCAGTTCGCTTCAATCAATGCGCGCTTGGATTTGTGCAACCCGAAAAGGACGTTGCCCTTTCTGAAAAGCGGTGTCTCCGGTGAGTTCAGGTATTTCGCCGCACCTTCCTGTTCTTTCAGCAAGCGTCCGCTGAATGCGATAACTTCCCCTTCGCGGTTACAGATGGGAAATATAATCCGGCCGCGAAAACGATCATACGAAGTTCCGGGATTGGCGTCTGATGTCTGTTCGTCGTCCCTCGTTTTGATAAGGCCGCTCGCAACGAGTTCGCGCGCGTCATAACCTTGCGCGCGTGCCCAACTGCCGAACGCGTCCCATTCATCCGGCGCGTAGCCAAGCTGCCAGCGCTTCGCGATTTCGCCGGTGATTCCGCGTTGCTTCAAGTATTTCCGCGCCGGTTCTCCAATTTCGCGCTTAGTCAGATTTTCGTGAAACCATTCCGCAGCTTCGCTATGCAACTTCAGTAATTTGCGGCGCGTCTCGTACTGTCGATCTTCGTCTGGCGCGCCACGTTCTTCGACTATGGTGATCCCTGCGCGGGCCGCCAGCTTCCGCACAGCTGCTGGAAAATCGACGTGCTCGTATTCCATTACGAACCGGAAAATGCTGCCGCCGGCGCCGCAGCCGAAACAATGAAATGTCTGCCGACTCGCGCTCACCATAAACGACGGCGTTTTTTCCCGGTGAAACGGGCAGAGGGCCCGGAAATTCGCTCCCGCGCGCTTCAGCGGAAAATATGACCCGATGACGTCGACGATATCGTTCCCGGCGGCGATTTGTTCGATTGTTTCTGATGGAATTGCCACAGGGAAACTGGCAAGCTTATCCACGCCTGATCAACTTGAAAGATGAAGATGTTCGCAATCAGCATATGCCTCGCTTTTGCATTTGGCGTTGCTGCGCCGGCCCCCGCGCGTAACGCCATTCAGAAAGGTGACGTGGTCGTGGTGCCCTTACGCGGTGAAGTCGCACCATCGCTGCTGGCGTTTTTACGACGGGCGGTCAAAACAGCCGAGAGCAACGACGCTTCCGCAATCGTTTTCGACATCAACACCTACGGCGGCCGTCTCGACACAGCGACCGAGATCGTAAACGCGCTCAACCAGATCAAGATCCCGACTTACACGTTCATTAACACAAACGCAGGATCCGCCGGCGCGCTCATCGTTATCGCAACGCAACACATTTACATGGCGCCGGTGAGCGCAATTGGTGCGGCTGCACCTATTCTTTCAACGGGCGAAGATCTGCCTGCCACAGCAAAGGAAAAAACGATTTCGTACTGGTCTGCACTGGTTCGAGGCTCGGCCACCAAGAACGGCCATAATCCCGACCTCGCGGAAGCGTTCATGAACAAAGAGAAGGAAGTAAAGATAGGCGACCGAGTTGTGCATCCAAAGGGCGCAATCCTTACGCTTAACGCGCAGGAGGCGACGGAAAAGATCAACGGCAAACCGTTACTCGCGGAAGGCATTGTCGGTTCAATTGCCGATCTGACCAGGAAAGCCGGACTCAAGAGCAGCATTGCCAGGATCGAGCCAACTGGTTTCGAGCAGATCGCATTTTTAATCACGACGCTTGCGCCGTTGCTGCTGCTTGGCGGAATTCTAGGAGCGTATTTGGAATTCAAAATTCCCGGCGTGATGTGGCCGGGCGTAATCTCGGCAATTTGTTTTGCACTGTTTTTCCTGGGCCATTATCTCGCGGGGTTAGCCGGATGGGAGGTCGTCGGACTCTTCGTCCTCGGAATGGTTCTGGTGCTGATCGAAATACTTTTCTTCGCGCATAGCACAATCGTTTTCGGGCTTGTGGGCGTCTTCCTCATCGTCGGATCCCTGTTATGGACAATGATCGACCGATACCCGCAACAACCATTTCTACCGACCGGCAAAATGCTGGCCATGCCATTGCTCAACATGTTCATCGCTCTCATCGGGGCATTCATCGTGATTGCGCTCCTTGCCCGTTATCTTCCGCGTACTAGTTTTTACCGGCGCTTTGCGTTGATCGATTCAAGCCCTTCCGGTCCGTCTCTCACGGGCGCGCCGCGACACTTCGCAACTGCGCAGGCGCTCGCGCCCGGAATGCACGGCACAGCTGTAACGATACTGCGACCGAGCGGCAAAGCCCGCTTCGCTGATCACATTGTGGATGTAGTTACCGAAGGTGAATTCATCGCCCGCGAAACACCAGTGACGGTCATCCAAGCCGATGGGATGCGCGTCGTGGTGAAAAGCGCAGCTGCGGTTTAGCCAATCTTCCTTAGCCACCGGCGACGACGCGGATGAATTCGATCCGGTCGCCTTCAGCAAGTGAGCGGTCGCGCCACTCGCGTCGATGCAAGGCAAGGCCGTTGTGCTCCACCAGAATTGATTGCGGCGGCAATTCGTAGTCCTCGACAAGCTCGGCAATCGTTTTCGCCGCAGAGATGTCCACAGATTCGCCGTTCACCGTAATCGTCATCCGCGACAAAGAACCTGATCCCAATCTTTCCAAACTGGTTCGAGTCCCCGCTGACGCAGGACAGCAGCGATTTCGGCAGGGGAGCGTTCGTCGCTGATCTCGAATTGGCCAGTGGCGAGTTGATCTTCGCCATCTTGATATTCCGGCGCGACGATTCGGCCACGGACGGTGCGATGCAAATGTTCGCGGCCCTGTCGTGTATAGCCGCCGGGCTCGGTATGACTGCCGGCGCTCATCATCGTTACGCCGATCGAGGCGAGCGCATCGCGCAGCGGCGCGCGCTCGCGTGTGCTAAGCACGATGCCGACCTGCGGAAAAGTGATGCGCAAGGCGCACACCAATTGGACAAGTTCGCGATCGCTCATCGTGAATAGCGGCCGAAATCCGCCAGCCGCCGGACGCAAACGTGCGACGCTCACGGTGATTTGCCCTTGCCAACAGCGTTTGAACAAATGTTCCAAATGCGCAGCCAGCGCGACCGCTTCATCCTGCCACCGCGTTAATCCGATGAGCACGCCTATTCCCAGCCGGCGAAAGCCGGCCGCATACCCGCGCTCCGCGCAATCCAGCCGATAATTGAAATCGCGTTTCGGCCCGGCGGTATGCATCTCGGCATATACGCCGCGATTATAGGTCTCTTGATAAACGACCAGGCCTTCCGCACCCGCCTCGATAATCTGCGCGTAATCTTCGGTATCCATCGGTCCGACCTCGATGGAGATCGACGAAAAATCGACCGCGAGCGCACGCACACATTCAGCGAGATAACCGCCACTCACGAACTTGGGATGCTCGCCCGCCACCAGAAGGATTTGGCGAAATCCCTGCCGCGCGAGATGCTGCCCTTCGGCCACCACTTCATCAATAGTAAGCGTGACGCGAAGGATCGGATTATCCCGCGAGAAACCGCAATACTGACAATTGTTGACGCACTCGTTCGAAAGATAGAGCGGTGCAAACAGCCGCATCGTTCGGCCAAAATTTTGCAATGTGAGCGCCCGAGAGGTTTGTGCCATCGCTTCGAGTTCTTGATTGGATTTTAAGGCAATCAGATGCTCAAAACGCTCGATCAGCTTCGATTTTCTGAGAGCAAGACTGTCCAGTGTCTCGATGAACGACATCAGGATAATCTCGTGTGCATGGATAGCTTCGCAAATCTCACACAAAAAAGACGGCGTCCGGTGTTCCAGACGCCGCCATAGCAAATGCTTTTGTGATGAGGCCTAGAACGCGAAATTCACACCGGTGCGGACCATACCAAAATTATTCTTGGGGCCATCCACAAAATTCCAGCTGAAATCACTGACCCACCCGATGTGTGGAGTTATGCGAATTTCCATTCCACCGCCAACTTGGCCGATCGCCCGCGTCTCTGCATCGGTATGACCGGTTGTCGCAACGATATCGAAGCCCTCTCCAGGTTCGACAAACCGCTCGTTAACTTGTTTCTGGCCCCCGCCAAAGATCCCGCCAGCTCCACCAAAAATGTACGGCGCAAAGCGCGTGCAAGAGATCGGGTAACGCAACGTGAGAGTGCCGAGTACAGCACCGATCGCGTTGTTTTCGCGATGGATGCTATTGGCAAAAATTCCGTCACTGAAATCGACGAAGATATCGTGGCGTGCCTGGTTAGCATCAACAACCCAGCCCTCGATTCCCACACCAATGTAGCGTATAAAAAAATATTTGAGGTCGATGCCACCTCCCCACGCGTGATCCGCCTCGACATAGCGGTCATCGATCCAATTATTTCCCGTGAAAAGGTATGTGCCCCAAAGTGAGACATTGAATTCCCTGTCCGCGTACCACTCGGGACAAGGCGGCGGAGCAACCTGTTTGATTTCCTTTCCTGAATAGCCAACTCCTGCTAAAGCGACCGAGGCGACCAAACTCAATAGCAGGCTCATCAGCAGCCTTTTCATCTGTTTCTCCTTTTGGTTAAGTCCTCGAACGCACCAAGCCTTCTCTGTGAACGACTTCCGCGCGATGCGTTTGGGTGTCTTGAGTCTGAGCTGGCCAGTCTCACATTGCAAGCTTTTTCAAGCATGCGTTTCGCCGTCACGCCTTCAGTTCTGCCCCGGTATTGGCGTCGGTAATAACAAACTTCTCGTGGTGAAATGTGGGGTCGGCGCGAAACATTAGTCGGCCGGCGTACCGGCGCTCGAGTTCCACCAGCAGTTCCTCGTCTTCCTCTTTTAATCGCTTTAAAACATCTGGGTTCAAGATCACCCGAATGTCGTGGATCGAATCCTGATATCGCCGCATAACGGTGTTGAGCGTGCGGTGTAATTCCACGCTGGTACTCATCGTCGTCTTCACTACGCCCCGACCACCGCAATAAGGACAATTCTCATAAATCGTGTCGCTCAAGCTCTCCTGCGCCCTTTGCCGCGTCATCTCCATGAGGCCGAGTTGTGAAATGGGAAGCACATGCGTTCTCGCTTTATCGCGCTTGAGCCGTTCCTTCATTAAATTGTAAACCGCCTGCTGATCTCTGCGGCTCTTCATGTCAATGAAGTCAGCAATAATCAATCCCCCGATGTTGCGTAATCGAAGCTGGCGCGCGATCTCGTCCGCCGCCTCGAGATTGGTTTGCGAAATTGTTTTCTCGACGTCGCGTCCACCTTTGTTCCGTCCGGTGTTCACATCGATGGCGACCAGCGCTTCAGTCTCGTCGATCACAATGTAGCCGCCACACTTGAGCCAGACTTGCCTGTGAAATGCGTCATCAATCTGTTTCTGCACACCGTGCGTCTCAAAAATTGGCGTGGCGCCATCGTAGTAGCGAACGCGATTTCTGGCGCGGCGGGAGATTTGACCAACCATCTCAGTCATTCGCTCCGTTGCCCCGCGATCGTCGCAAAGAATTTCATTGATTTCTTCAGTAAGAAAATCGCGCACCGTTCGCTCGACCAGATCGGGTTCTTCAAATAGCCGGCACGGCGAAGCGTTATCCCGAATCGCTTGATCGACTTTGGCCCATTGATCCAGCAGAACTCGCAAATCCCGCACAAAGTACCTGGCGCGTTGACCTTCGCCTACTGTGCGGATGATCACGCCGACCCCTTCAGGAATGTCCAACTCCCGAAGAACCTTGCGCAGTCGCTCGCGTTCTTTCGGATCTTCAATTTTTCGAGAGATACCGCTGCGATCGCTGAATGGCATCAGCACCAAATACCGTCCAGCGAAACTGAGATTGGTTGTGACGCGCGGGCCTTTGGTGCCGATCGGTCCTTTGGTGACCTGCACAATCACATCCGAACCCACCGGGTAGATGCTCGGTATATCTTTTACCGTAATCCGTTTTCGAGGGCGCTTGTTAGACCGTCTGTCGATTTCTTCGATGCCGCTGTCGAGCGCCGCGGGAATGGCGTCCCAGAAATGAAGAAACGCATTCTTTTCGAAGCCGATGTCAACAAACATCGCCTTCAATCCCATCTCGATGTTTTTGACTTTACCCTTGTAAACGCTGCCTACGATGTTCCGTGAGCTCTTACGCTCAACGCTATATTCCTCAAGTCGGCCACCCTCGAGTAAGGCCACACGAGTCTCGAGTTTCTCGACGCTCAGAACAAGCTTGTTGCCGGTCTTGCGTGAAGGAAGACCCAAAATCTTTCTCACTTTGTCTATCATAAAAATGGAGGGGTTGGCCGGTCATTGGCGGAGCTGCCGATACGAGCTGCAGGAGCGATTCTGACCGGGGGTTCATCTTGTGGAGCGCTGCTGCCGGCCGGGCGGCGGAGGAGGCGGTGGCGGTTGGCGCTTTGCTCCGAAAAGCCGCTGAAAAAAGTTCCGCTGGGGCTGAGGCGCCGCAACCGGGACAGCGCGAGCCGTGGGAGCCGCAGCACGCCGCGCTACCCTGCCTCGTGAATCTGCTTCCGGTTCAACGTCGGGATCACCGCCGGCGCCAGCCATTTGCACATCTGAGCCTTGCGAGCCGTTGGCATTCTCTTCGTCATCGCTGCCATTATCTATTCCCGAGTCGTGAAAGGTAACGTCCTTGATCATCTGAAATGGATTAGGTTTGTGCGCAGGAGGAAGCCAGGCGACCTGAGTTTCGAACTTTCCTTCGTCCATTGCTAGCGAGCGCTCCATAATTCGCGCGGCGATCGGACACGCCACGGTGCCGCCATGCTCCCCGCCCTGCACCATTACTGCGACCGTATATTTGGGTTTGTCGAAGGGAGCCCAGCAAACAAACCATGAGATCGTATCTTCTCTGCCCTTGTATTTCGCCTGAGCCGTACCGGTTTTGCCTGCGACCTCCACGCCCTTCAAACGTGCCCGGCCACCTGTTCCCCCATCTGCATTCACCACATTCCAAAACCCATGTCGTTCCAATTCTATATCGGCAGGCGAAATCTCGGTACGGAAATCAGCATGCACTTTAGGCTGGTCAGGAACGGCGATTTTTCCCTCCTCGTCTAACGCCGGTGTGCCGTCTTGATTCAGCACCTTTTTCACCAGGCGCGGATAATAAGAAGTGCCACCATTAGCCAGCGCTGCGTAGGCCATGGCCATTTGCAGAGGCGTGGCTAGATCATAGCCCTGTCCGATTGAAACGTTAGCAGTGTACGCTTGCGACCATCTCTCCTGAGGATAATTGACCCGCATCCAGTCCGGACCTGGCAAAACTCCAGGCTGTTCCCCAGTCAAATTCAGGCCAGAAGCTTTTCCTAGTCCCAGCAGTTCGCCTACGCGATCGATCGAGTCAATACCTGCAGCATTGCCGTACTGATAGAAGAAAGCGTTACACGATACTTTGATTGCATCCGGTAGTGCAAGGCTGCCGTGTGAGTAATGTTTCTCGGCTGCCCAGCACTGGAAATAATGGTCGCCATATTGAACACCGCCACTGCAGGTAAATCTCTGCTTCGCCAGGCCGCGCCGCAGTCCAGCGAGTGAGGTGATTAACTTAAACGTCGATCCAGGCGGAAACCCACTGACGGCACGATTGACGAGCGGGGTGGCTTCATCTTTCTGCAGCACCGACCAATCTTTTGCTTTGATGCTGGGGACAAAAGTATTTGGATCGAACGACGGCACCGAAGCCATTGAGAGGATTTCGCCGTTGTTTGGGTCGACTACGACTGCAGCCCCGCGGCCCACAGATCGCAATGCTTCTTCCGTGATGGCCTGGATACGGGCGTCAATCGTTAAGAAAACATTCGCACCCTGTTGCGGCGGATCTTCGCGCAAAATGCCGTCAATGGTACCCTTTGCATTGCGCCGCAAGTACCGTATGCCGGGTTTACCGCGCAAATATTCGTCCGCCGCTTTCTCAATATTCGATTTTCCTTCGACGTCCGCCTGATAGAACGTGAACTTCTTCGCTTCGTCCTTATCGATGTCGTCCGGTGCACCGACGTAGCCGATAATATGAGATGCGAGTGCGCCGTAGATGTACGAGCGCACCGGTTTAATGGCAAGATCAACACCAGGAAGTCCGACATCGTGCTCGGCGAACTTCGCCATGGTGGGGAAATCGATGTCCTTAATGTACGAAAATGGAACCTCGGTATCGTTACGAAAATGTTTCTGCAACTTGCCCGCGTTGTAATCGCGCGCCAGATCAAGCTCGTTAAGACGCGGAACGACGCCGTTATTTACGATCTTGATGATATCCGGCTCCTTCATGTCTTTTGGCATTCCGCTGATGATCGCCCGATATTCACTCGTAGGTGGCGAACCGAATCGTTCGCGGTAGCCTTTGACCATCTCTGGCAGATAGAAATCCACCTCATAACTGGCGCGATTTTGGACCAAGGTCAGGCCGTTACGGTCCTTGATCTCGCCGCGCACCGACGGAATGCGCACCGTCGCCTGGGAGCTGCCGCGAATCTGCGATGTCCATTCCTGACCGTGCGCCACTTGTATCCACCAAAGCCGAACACCGAGTGAGCCGACACCCAACAGCATGAACAGACCGAGGAATTGAATCCGAAGACGCGAATGTAGACGTCGCCTGCTCATTCTACCCGTCCCCTTTCAGGACCGTATGAGTACGCAGTGATCTGCCCGAGCCACTGTAGGCCCCAGAAAAAGATAGGGGCGATAGCCATCGCCACAAGACCGGGTCCGCCGATCTGCCACCAGATTTCAGGTGTAAACACAAGCGAGCCGCGGCGAAACGTAATCATGAGGTATTGCGCCAGAACTATTAGGGACGTAAAAACGCCGCTCAGGATACAATGTACCTCCCAACGACCACGGGCAAAAAGTGGTCGCAGGCCATGCATTATTCCTGCCAGCACACCGTAGAGCAGTATCGATGATCCCGCTGAAATTTCAACCTTGCCTCCGATGACCTGAACGGTCAGCGCATCAAGTAAAACACCGGCGAAAAACGCCAAGGCCAGCATCAGGGGGAAAGGCAAGGCCATTGCACCGTAGAAAACAATCACGGGCACGATGTAGATGTGCGCGTTGTACAACCAAGGCAGCGCCGGGATTAAAAGTTCTGCGATCTGCGCCACCAGTACTAATCCTAAGAGAACAAGAAAAAAAATCATCTTCGACCCGTTACCACAAAAACGTCCTCCAGATGAGACAGTTCGACGGCAGGTGTTAGCTGCGCCTGACCGTCCAATTCGCGTACACGAAAACTTTTCACAGCTCCAATGAACAACCCCGAAGGAAATACACCGCCAACCCCCGAAGTATAAACTTTCTGACCGGGCTTCAAATCAGCCTGCTTCGACAAAAAATTCAGGTCCAAAAACGGCGTGAGTCCGCCGGTCACACGCTCGCCGGAAACGATCCCCTGTTCGCGACTGCCTTCCACCGAGGCCGCGATCCGGCAGTTTTCATCAGAAACCAGCAAAACAATCGAAATCGTGTCGCTCACGGTAGTCGTCTTGCCGACCAAACCAACGTCGGTTACCACTGGCATATCCGTTTCGATCGCGTCTTTTTTGCCGCGGTTTATGGTGAGCGTTCGCCACCAACTGGATGAATCCCGAGCAATCACTTCAGCTGCGACTAACTTAAAGACCGAGCGCTCACGATAATTCAGGGCGTGGCGCAGACGATTCACCTCGTGCTCAACATCGCGCAAGGCTTGGTTGCTTGCGCGCAGTTCTCGATTTTCGACGTGCAAGGCAGCGTTCTCGCGCTCCAATTCGTCGAGCGATTTTAATCCGGAGCGTACAGAAGTAATCTGCTTTTTGATTCCAGATCCACCAGTCAGAAACGGCGCCAGCAGCCGATAGACACCAGCCTTGAATTTCTGCGTTGTGTCCGGGCCGAAGCTCAGAAAGTACCCGAGGACGGCACCGAAAATCAAAAGCGCGATGATGTTTGTGCGTCTCATTAGAATTGGCGATTGCCGACTGTCGATTGCCGATTGGCCACTCGACAACTCACCGACGGCCGCCTAACGAGCTTTCCCGTTGCTTGCCGGTGTCCGCCATTATTGGCGCCACTGGCGATCGGCTGAAGCGACCTGACGCAAAAACTTAAGTTCATTGAGGCATTTACCTGTCCCCTCGGCCACTGCGCTGAGCGGATCTTCCGCTACATGGACAGGCAATCCGGTTTCCTCACTCAAAAGCTTGTCAAACCCGCGCAGCAGCGCGCCGCCGCCGGCCAGCACAAGCCCGCGATCAACCAAGTCCGCCGAAAGCTCGGGCGGACAACGCTCCAAGGTAATGCGCACTGAATCGACGATCGTGGAGATAGGTTCGAGCAAAGCTTCGCGCACCTCTTGAGAGGTGATCATTAGTGTTTTTGGCAGACCAGCGACCAGATCGCGCCCTTTAACTTCGACGCTTGTTTCCTTTTCACTCGGATAGGCCGAGCCGATTTTGATTTTGATTTCTTCGGCGGTGCGTTCACCAACCATCAAATTGTAAGCTCGCTTCATGTATTGCACGATCGCCTCATCCAACTCATCGCCGGCAACGCGGACGCTGCGACTAAACACAATTCCGGAAAGTGAAATGATAGCGACCTCCGTCGTTCCTCCGCCGATATCGATGATCATGTTACCTGCAGGATCCTGCACCGGCAGCCCGACGCCGATCGCTGCGGCCATTGGTTCCTCGATCAAATACACTTCACGCGCGCCTGCATGCGTCGCTGATTCGCGCACGGCACGCTTCTCGACCTCCGTGATTCCTGATGGGACCGCGATAACGACACGCGGTTTCACCCGCACTTTGCGATTGTGAACCTTGGTGATGAAATGCCGCAACATCGCCTCGGTAACTTCGAAGTCAGCGATCACGCCGTCCTTAAGCGGCCGCACCGCAACAATATTCGCCGGCGTGCGCCCCAACATGCGCTTGGCTTCATCCCCCACAGCCAGCACCCGGTTGGTGCCAGCCTGCACCGCTACCACCGATGGCTCCCGTAAAACGATCCCCTGATCCTTTACGTAAACAAGAGTGTTTGCCGTACCGAGATCGATCCCAATGTCGCTGGATAGCCAGCCGAAAAGTCCGTTGAACATGAATTATTTGTTAGCAGCACTGTCCAGCTCGAAGCAAACGCGTTCACGCGGCGCGATTCGGCCGACTGAAACGCGGTAACATGAGAAGGGGGAGCGCGCCGTCAAGCGTATTTATGTTGGAGTGATAGACTATTGGAGCTTCGACGAGCTTGCCATTACAGCCTTACTCCTTTACTCCATCACTCAATGGGAAAAGTGATCATCGCACCATCAATTCTTGCAGCAGATTTCTCGCGGCTCGCCGAAGAAATTCATCGTGTCGAAGCTGCAGGCGCCGATTGGATTCATTGCGACATCATGGACGGCCATTTCGTCGATAATATTTCATTTGGACCGGATGTTGTGCAGCTCGTGCGTAAAGAAACAAGCCTCCCGCTCGACGTACATTTAATGATCGAGCATGCCGATCACTATGTGCCGCGATTCATCAAAGCTGGTGCGAATTCAATCACCGTCCACGTGGAACCGAAAGCCAAGCACGACGTGGTGAAAACGTTGCAGCAGATCCGAGATGCAGGTTGCCGCGCCGGCCTCACGCTAAACCCAGACACTCCGTTTGAAATGATCGAACCGTACCTCGGGAACTTCGATCTGCTACTGGTCATGACAGTTCATCCGGGTTTTGGCGGGCAACCGTTCCGCGCTGATCAGATGGAAAAGGTCAGGCAAGCAGCGAAATGGAACCATTCGCGCGAGCACAAGATCGACATCGAAGTCGATGGCGGCATTAATCCGAAGACCGCCCGAATCTCAATCGAAAACGGCGCGAACGTCCTGGTAGCCGGCACGTCGATTTTTCGTTCCGAGGACTACGCGAAAGCGATTCGTGAATTGCGCGGCGAACGAGAGGACAAAAAATCCCCGGCGCTTAGCGCAGTTTAGCCCGCACCGCCGGCCACAACCGGCTCCGCTTCTGCGGTGGTTTCCGCCATCACTTCGTCGGTCTGGGTGACGCGGACAACTTCTTCGATGGTCGTTTTACCCTGGGACACGCGTCGCCAACCGTCCTGCCGCAACGTCTCCATGCCTTCGGCAATAGCGCATTGCTTCAGCTCGCTGCCATCACGTCTTTGCATGATCATGCGTCGTAAAGGTTCGGTGATGACGCAAACTTCGTAGATCGCTGCGCGTCCCTGATAGCCGGTCTGCCGGCATTGATCGCACCCTGAGCCACGCTGGAAGCGAGTGCCGAGCTCTTTCACCGGGACACCGATCTCGGTGAGATAGTCGCGCGGATACTCAACTTCTTTGGCGCAATCCGGGCAAATGGTGCGCACGAGGCGCTGGGCGATAAACGACTTCACCACGGAGGCGAGCAGAAACGGCTCCACGTCCATGTCGAGCAAACGTGTGATGCCACCCACCGCGTCATTTGTGTGCAATGTACTGAACACAAGGTGTCCCGTCATCGCGGCGCGAATCGCTATGTCCGCAGTCTCGACGTCTCGAATCTCGCCGACCATGACGACGTTCGGATCCTGTCGCAAAATGTGCCGCAGTCCTTTCGCGAAAGTCAGATCAATCTCTGGTTTTACATCGATTTGCGAGACACCAGGGATTCTATATTCCACCGGTTCTTCAATCGTAATAATGCGGCGCTGCACCGAATTGATGCTGCTGAGAAAACAGTAGAGGGAGGTTGATTTGCCGCAGCCCGTCGGACCCGTAAGCAGGATAATTCCGTTCGGCTGAGTGAGGAGATTTCGAATAATTATTTCCTGCTTATCGCCCAAATCGAGTCT
>JBJMXF010000045.1:0-27179 GCA_045809725.1 Candidatus Udaeobacter sp.
GCCGTCCGCGATAGCCGGAGTAGCGGGCACCGGTCCGTTTGTCGCTCGCTTCCAAATTTGCCGACCGGTCGCGGCGTCAACCGCGTACACATTTCCATCGTCTCCGCCGAAGTAGATCACGTTATCTTTGAAAACCGGCGACGAAATCACGCGATCGCCGGTTGGAAATTTCCATTTCACGCGGTGGAATTGTCGCGGCGCCGGTCCCGGGTACGTCCCGGAGTGCATTGGGTCACCGCGAAACATCCATTGCGCGTCGATCGCCGTCGCTGCACAAAGGCCGACGAGCAAAACGACAATTGCTGAAATGTTTTTCGTCATTTTGCGCGCTCCAAAACCAGCGGAGTTTCAATCGCGCCCTGGTGAATTGCGCCCGTAAGTTTTCCGTCTCGAAGTCGGCCTTCGAAGGTAAATCCCATCTCGTGCGAATCGACCGTCACCAGATCGCTTTCCTGCGTGACAAGATCTACAGGCAGCACGTTGTGCTTCCGCCCGACAATCACAAAGTCCGCCGTCGCGCCCGCAGGGTGGTTCGCAAATCTAATCGAAACATGGCGTGTGTTACCGAGCATTTCGTAATCGCCTTTCCATTCGCCTTCGAGTTCCTTCGCCACTGGTGTATTCCGCGGCGGATACTCTACCTGCGGCGGCCCCGTTTTTTGCAGCGTTGCGGGTGCGCGATTTCCCGCTTGTTCAAAATCGCCCGTCAATCTGTTGTTCGCATCGAGCCGCAACTTCAGTTGAATCCCGAGTGCCCCTTTTACTGCGAAATTCACGCCGGGCGGTTGCACGTTGACATCCGTGAGCGGTACACCTTTCAATCCCATGCCGGGAATGATGATCGATCCAACCCACACGCCGTTCTCGTGCGCAACATCGATAACAATACTTAATTCGTTGTCAGGGATCTGAGCAGTGCCCTCCCAGCGGCCGCTAATTACGTCTTCTGCTCGAGACGGCAACGCCACAGCGACGGTGAGGATCACCACCAACCGCCCGAGCGCGCGGGCCGCTGTCATGAACTGAGCGGTAACCAACTGCCTGGTTGCGTAGGTGCCTTTACGCCATTGAAGCTTAGATAGGTGTATTCCTGCAGGAAACGCTCGTAATCATCAAGCAATCGCATGGCATCGTTAGGCTTGAGGCGATCGGTTTTGATTGCCGCGTCTACTTGCGCTTTGAGCAGGCGCATGAGTTCGAGTTTATCCCACTGCGTCATCGCGAGTACTTCCCCGATTGTGCTGCCCTCGATTACTTCCTCAATGTACCAGCCCGATTCTTCATCTGGATCGAGAAACACGTGTACTTCTGTAACCCGGCCAAACAGATTGTGCAGATCACCCATGATGTCCTGGTAAGCGCCCACCATGAACAAGCCAAGGTAGTAGATTTCTCCAGGAAGAATCCGATGCAACGGCAGCGTTTCTTTTACGTCCTGCAAATCGACAAACTTGCAGACTCTTCCGTCTGAATCGCAGGTGATATCCACGATGGTGCCGTTGCGGTCGGGTGGCGTGGTGAGCCGATGAATCGGCATGATCGGAAACAGTTGCCCGAGCGCCCAATGATCGAGCAGCGACTGGAACACGGAGAAGTTGCAGATGTATTGATCGCCAAGCGTCGTTTCCAGCTTCTTCACTTCATCCGGCACGTAACGCAAACCGCGATGCATGTTGACGATTTGATGGGCGACCTGCCAGTAAATCGTGTCGATCTTCGCTTTCGATTCCAGATCGAGCAGACCGAGATCGAACGTTTGCTGCGACTCCTCTTTGATTTGCTTGATGTCGTGCAGACTCTCGAGACGATTTCCGCGTTTCAACCGTTGTTTAATGTCGAGAATGTCGGCCACCAGCTTGTGGTCTTTTTCGTTCGCTTCGACCTTGAGCTTGGGCGCAGTTTTTTCGATCGAACTAAACGCTTCGACCACCAGCACAGAATGATGCGCTACCGTGGCCCGCCCGCTCTCGCTCACAATCGCTGGGTGCGCGACGCCTTCGGAGTCGCAAACGTCGATGATATTCCAAACAACGTCATTGGCGTATTCCTGGAGTGAATAATTGGTCGAGCTGTCGAAGTCGCTGCGCGATCCGTCGTAATCGACGCCGAGACCCCCGCCGACGTCGAGGTAACCAAGTTCGTGTCCAAGTTTTGCGAGCTTCGCGTAATAGCGCGCGCCCTCGCGCACTGCGCGCTTGATTGTCGAAATATCCGGTACCTGCGAGCCGACGTGGAAATGAACAAGTTTGAGGCAGTGCGCCAGCCCGGCATCCTTTAACATCTGACTCGCAGCAACGAGATTGGTGGTGTCGAGGCCGAACTTGGCATTCTCGCCGCCGCTCGGCGACCATTTACCAGAGCCTTTGCTGTACAAACGAGCACGAATTCCAATCCAAGGCTCGACGCCAACCTCCTTCGACGCGCGGATGATTTGCTCAACCTCTTCCAGCTTTTCGGCGACGATGATGACGGGTTTGCCTAGCTTGCGACCCAGCAACGCAAGGCGAATGAAAGCAGGATCCTTGTAACCATTGCAGATGATCAGAGTCTCGGCGCCTTTCTGCATCGCAAGCGCTGCGACCAGCTCTGGCTTGCTGCCTGCCTCAAGTCCGAAATTATATTGTTCGCCTGCATCGACGATTTCTTCGACGACTTCACGCAGCTGATTGACCTTGATCGGAAAAACGCCGCGGTACTGATTTTTATAGCCGAACTCTGCGATCGCGCTTTGAAATGCGCGATTAATGGATTCGACCCTGTGCCGGAGCAAATCCTGGAATCGAATCAACAGCGGAAAACCGAGCTTTCTGGCACGCGCTTCATTGACGACTTCCAGCAAATCGATCGAACCGCCATCATTCTTCAACGGCCGCGCTTCGACATTGCCGGAGCTGTTGACTGTAAAATAGCCCTCGCCCCAGCCCTCGACGTTGTATGTGGCGATGGCTGATTCGATGTCCCATTCTGACTTCATTGTCGTTGCGCTGCGCGGTATCAAACGTAATGCGCATATTAATCAGCGTGCAGAACATTCAAGCTCGTACCGCGAAAATCTTCGTCTTAACAGACGAAATATATGATGATGAGTGAGCGTCGTCCGGTGCACGGCTTGAGTTTCCTCTTCGTCCACGTACTGTTTGCGCGATGAACAAGACGGTGATCGAGGTGCAGGTACGGGCAGTTTTACCGACCAGTGGTGGATGCGCGGTTTTCCTTGGCAACAACGAGAAGGTTTTCATCATCTACGTCGATCAAACCGTCGGTAGCGCCATCACAATGTTCATGCGTCACATCACCAAAGAGCGTCCTCTTACTCATGATTTGATGGCGCATCTGCTCGCTGCACTCGGCGCAAAAGTCGAGCGCGTGATCATCAACGACCTGAAGAACGCCACGTACTACGCGCGCATGATTATTCAGGTCGAAAACGAGTTGCAGCAAAAGAAAATCATCGAGTTAGATGGACGACCGAGTGATTGCATCGCCATGGCTATGCAGCAGAAGGCGCCCCTGTACGTCAGCCAGGATGTGTGGGACGAAGTGGATGATATGAGCGATGTCTTGCGCAAAATGGAGGAAGAGGGACTGAAGACCGATCCTGAAGGGGAAGAATAGCGCGACGCGCGCTTTTTGATTCTGGTCAATCTTAACCAAGCAGATCGGCATAGCGCCTATCTGCCAGTTTAAGGCAACGCTCCAGGATCTCCGATGAAGTGTTGAGCTTCAATGTCTCCTCGACCAACTCGCGGCATTCAGGAATAGTCAGGCTTTGCACGGCACGCTTCACTCGCGGCACCAGCGTGGCTGACGCGCTGAGTTCATCCACTCCGAGTCCCAACAACAGTGGCACCAGCGCGACGTCGCCCGCCATTTCACCACACACACCGAACCAGATGTGGTTCGCATGCGCCGCGTCGGCAACCATTTTGAGCAAACGAAGTATTGCCGGATGCGTCGGCTCGTACAGATACGCGACCTTTTCATTTACCCTGTCTACTGCAAGCGCATACTGAATAAGGTCATTCGTTCCGATGCTCAGAAAATCGACCTCGCCTGCGAGTGCGCTTGAACAGATGGCAGCACTTGGGATCTCGACCATCGCGCCTACTTCGATTTTTTCAGCCACGTCAATTTTTGAGTCGCGTAACTGTTGTTTACATTCCTCGAGCACCGCCATGGCTCTGCGTAATTCCTCCAATCCGGAGATCATGGGAAACATCACCTTTACATTACCGACGGTGCTGGCGCGGAGAATGGCGCGCAGTTGCGTTTTAAACATGTCCTGATTCTCCAGACAAAATCGGATCGCGCGCCATCCAAGAAAAGGGTTCAACTCATCGCCGATCTCCGCTTCACCAGTAGCGAGCTTATCGCCACCCAGATCAAAAGTTCGGATGATTAGCGGATGCGGGCGTACCCGCTCGGCAACCTTTCGATAAGTTTCGTATTGCTCGTCCTCACTTGGCAGAGTTTCGCGGTTCAAATAAAGAAATTCAGTGCGATAAAGCCCGATACCCTCTGCGCCGTTGGCTCCAACTGCATCAACGTCTTCCGGAAGTTCGATATTTGCCGAAAGAACAATGTGACGACCATCCCGCGTGATGGACGTCGTCTCACGCAACTGTTTCAGTTGCGCCACGACTTCGGCTCTTCGTGATTCAATTTGCTTGTAATGCTCCAGCGTTTCCGGCGACGGATTAACGATCAGGCAGCCATCGCTCCCATCGACAAGAACGTGCTGACCGGTGTCGAGCTTTGCAGTGATATCGTGCAGACCTAGTACCGCCGGAATATTGAGAGAACGTGCCAGAATCGCTGCGTGCGAAGTGCGGCTTCCGAGGTCGGTGGCAACCCCAAGAACGTTCTCGCGGCTCATGCTTGCCGTATCCGAGGGCGTTAGATTATGCGCAACCAAAACATGGGGCTCGGTCAGCGAAAGAAATGCCTTGGGAGCTTTCCCCTGCAGGTTGTGAATTACTCGTTTCGTAACATCCTGAATGTCGAGTGCGCGTTCGCGCAGATAGGGATCATCAATTTTACTTAATGTTTCGGCGTAGCGCGTAGCGACTTCCTGGAACGCCCACTCCACGTTGCAAAGATCGCTTTTGAGCTTTCGCAGAACCTCATCGATCAACGTGCGGTCCTCGACCACCAGCAGGTGCGCATCGAAAATCGCTGCGTCTTTCGCCCCGATCGATTCGGCAATCCGCTGCTGCATCTCAAGGATCTGCATCCGCGTTTGGATGAGCCCGGCTTCGAACCGCCCGATTTCGTCCGTAACCTGTGATGGCGCAATTTGGTAACGCACCACTTCGTCGATGTCTTCGCGGACGACATGAACACTTCCCAAGGCGATTCCAGGCGAAACGCCAATTCCTTCAAACCGGATTTCCGGGCTGTCGCTCATCCGCTCCCGAGAGTAAGGCCAATGTCAAACTCACGAAAGTCCTTCGCGGTGTCAGTTGTGTGACATCGCGCGTCGCTGGGATCAGTCTTCGTTGAATCCCGCTTTGATAAGTTCCTCCAACTCCTCCATCGCCTTGTCGGCGTCTGGTCCGTCACAGCGGATACGCAGTTTCGAACCCTGCCCCGCAGCGAGCATCATCAGCCCCATAATGCTTTTACCATTTACTTCTTCGCCTTCCTTGGACACCCAAATTTCCGAGCGATGCCGGCTGGCAATGCGCACAAACATCGCAGCCGGTCGCGCATGCAGCCCAAGCCGGTTCACGATTGTAACCTCCTTTTCGATCTTCTGCGCCGCTGCAGCGCGGCTACCTTTCCGATACAACAATCCCATTAGGTCGCCCTCTGCTGCTCCATCAAACGAAGCAGCCTGGTATTGAAGTCAACGGCTGCGTTCTGTCCCATGCCTTTTAATTTTTCATCCATCGCGGCAACCTCGATTAACCGTGCCATGTCGCGCCCGGGTCGCACCGGAATGGTCACATGCGGTACTTTGAGTCCGAGAATTTCATAAAATTCCCGGTCAAGCCCAATTCGGTCGACCTCTTCCACGTCCCCCCACTCTTTCAACGTAACAACGAGATCGAGGCGTTTTTCCACTCGAATGCTTCCGATGCCGAAAACCTTTGCCACATCAATGATGCCAATCCCGCGCACCTCCATGTGATTGCGAGTCATTTCAGGCGCCGTGGCCATCAGTTCACGCCCCTCCTGCATGGTGATGCGCGTCACGTCGTCAGCTACAAGGCTGTAGCCGCGTTCAATCAACCCCAGCACACACTCGCTCTTCCCGATGCCGCTTACCCCGCGGATCAACACGCCAACGCCCAAGATATCCACCATACTTCCGAATTCTGTGACCGTTGGCGAGAAAGCCATTTCAAGAGCGATCGTTGCAGCGTTGATGAATTTCATTGTAATCATCGGAGTTCGGAACACCGCGATTTTTGCCTCGCCGGTGACACTCAGCAACTCCGGCGCGAGATGAAATCCGCGCGACATCACAAGACACGGAATCTTGTGTTTGCATAAGCTACAAAACCGCTCGATCCGCACGCCGGCGGGTAAACTTTTCAGATAAGACTGCTCTGCCGCGCCCAGCACCTGCAAACGCTTTTCGGCGAAATAGGTGTCGAACCCCGACAGCGCGAGTCCAGGTCTGTTGATAGTCGGTTCTCGAATTTTTCGATGAAACCCCACGCGCGGCCCCTCGAGCTTCATTTGCAGCTTGTCGGCGTGCGAATTGTAGAAGCTCTCGACCGTAACAGTTGGAACGCTCTTCTGCTGATCGCTTGAGGATGTAATTGTTTGCGCCTCGAGTTCTTCCGCCATGAGACGTAACTTTTAGCTTGAATACCTGCAATTTCCAATCTGCATCACGTCTATCGCTGCCGTTTGCAGCGAGCTACAATGAACCGCAGAGTGTTGTTCGCATTGCCTAGGCGACGGTACTGCTGCGGGATTTGATTCGCTCCTTCCCGTTCGCTCAGCCTGCGGCCATCCCGTCTATGTCGCGGCTTCCCCAGCCGCTCCATTCTCCACTTCGCTCGAGATGACGGCGCTACGCGGCCGTCACATTTTGAAGCGTTCGCCCAAATAAAGCTGGCGACTGATGGGATCGTTAATGAGGAAATCTTTGGTGCCTTCGCTCTCGACGCGCCCATCGAAAATCAAATACGCGCGGTCCACAATGGAGAGAGTCTCGCGAACGTTGTGGTCGGTGATCATGATGGCCAACCCCGATTTGCGAAGGTTAACGATGATTTGTTGCACATCATAAACGGCAATTGGATCAACACCGCTGAACGGCTCGTCGAGCATCAACAACTTCGGCTCGGTGACCAGCGAACGTGCGATAGTTAGACGCCGTTTTTCGCCGCCGCTTAATGTCAGAGCTGTATTTTTTGCAATTCGCTCGATCCCGAACTGGTGCAGCAATTGATCGCAACGGTTTCGTCGCTCGGCTTTGCTCAGCGAGAGCGTCTCGAGAATCGCCATGATGTTTTGTTCGACCGTCATTTTGCGAAAGATCGATTCTTCCTGCGGCAAATAACCCATGCCGAGGCGGGCGCGCTTGTACATTGGGTAATCCGTCACATCGGTATCGCGGAAAATTACGCGACCACTGTTTGGCCTAACCAATCCAACGATCATATAAAAACTGGTGGTCTTGCCAGCTCCATTCGGCCCGAGAAGTCCAACGATCTCGTTCGCACGTACGTGCATGTTCACCCCGTCCACGACTGCCCGGCCACCGTAAATCTTTACCAGTTGGTCGGTGGAAAGAACGGTCTCCACCTTCGGCGCGCCCGACGAAGATCGCGTCGGAACGGAAATGGGCGCAGTTTGGCTGATCATGGTGTCGGCAGAGCTGCTGCGGGCACCGACTGAGACGGCGCGGCTTGGGCTTCGGCCTTCTTTGCTTCGCGTTTCTTTTCCTTCTTCTGATCGTTGTTCGCTTCCTGCCGAATTTCTGTCCGGCTTGGACCGTGAGTTCGGAGTTGGCTGTTCTGGTTAATGATCATCACGGTATCAGGACTCGTTGCCACGTGCATGTTCGCTCCTTCCTGGACTCGAGGCGTCCCTCGCAATTCGACGTCACCGGTCGCCGCCATGTAAGTCGCTATATCCGCGCGTCCAACTGCACGCGTTGGCGGACCACCGTTCGGATCGGGCCGTTCGCGCACCAAACCGACGTTTCCTTCAGCAACCGCCTTCTCCAAGCCCTGATTTTCTCCTTTTGTAATGAACACGGTCAATTTGTCGGATTGAAGATTGAAACGCGGGTCGGTTACCTTCACTCGGCCGCTAAATGTGCCCATGTTCTTGGTCGAATCAAAAAACGCTTCGTCTGAGTAGATTTCTGTCGTTGTCGGTTCGTTGGTGTTCAAGCCCATGCCGCTCTGGCCAAACAGCGAGCTGGCAGGCGATTTGTTCTCTTTCTGGTCTGGTTGTTTCTTTGGCTTTTTCGCTGGGGCAGCTGCGACTGCTTTGGGCGGCGCTGCGACTGACTTAGGCGTCGACGCAGCAGTCTGGGCGTGCAACCGTGGGCCGGTGATACAGGCGACAATCAGAACCAACACCGTTGAATTCTTCATCGATTCGTACCGGGTTTCGCTGTTAGATGAGACTTGTCGGTAATCACCATTTTTACATTTCCGATCAGTCGCCCGGTTCTGTTGTTCGTATCGAACTGCACTGAATCGCCAGCGATGTTGAAGTCCGCCCGCTGGATGGTGGTACGTGTTTTGGAGCTCAAGATCCGCGTCTTTAAATCAAGTACGGACGTGCTCATGTCGATTCTCAGGTCCTGCTGATCCTCTGGCGTGTAGGTTAAAATCTTGAGCTGTTCAAAGCCGACGTGTTCCTCGTCGATGCGGCGTGCGGTCCCGGCTTCGAATTTTCCCCGCAGATGCCCCTCGCCATCGAAGTCCGGCAAGACGAGGCCTTTGGCTTCGTGGCCGATCGGCAGCGGAATGTTTGTCAGGCTTTGCTCGCCGGCAGATGAACTCGAGCTGGCCTTCCCCCGAGGTTTTCCTTTGCGACCTTTTGGTTGAGCCAATGCATTAGGTAAGCCTGTCCAAATTGATAACAATAGACAGATTAACGTCCACCGTAGGCTCACCGGAAGCACACGATGCTCCGAGCTGACCTTCGTACCCGGGCGATCGAGTTCAATCGTCCCTCCCTGAAACCACAGCATGGATAGCCTTTAACATGCGCAGATGCTTCGGCAAATCGTTTAGCCGGACCTGATTCGGTCCATCGGATAAAGCTCGAGTCGGATTGTCATGGATCTCCATAAAGATTCCGTCACACCCTGCAGCCATTGCAGCCCTCGCCAACACCGGAGCTAATTTGCCGTCGCCGGACGTCGAATCCCCCGCCCCGCCGGGCCGTTGCACGGAATGTGTCGCATCGAAAATGACGCGATAACCCGCATCCCGCATCCAGTAGAGCGAGCGCATGTCGGCAATGAGGTTGTTGTATCCAAAGGTCGTGCCGCGCTCGGTGAAACAGAATTGTGCGTTACCGAAGGCGATCAGTTTGTCGGCGATGTTTCGCACATCCCACGGCGCCAGGAATTGACCTTTTTTTATGTTGATCGCACGGCCCGTCTCCGCAGCAGCACGCAGCAGATCGGTTTGCCGGCAAAGAAACGCCGGGATCTGTAACATGTCGATCTTCTCCCCGGCAATTTCAGCTTCAGCCGTGGAATGCACATCGGTCGTCACTGGAATCTTCAGTTCGCGTCCGATGTTCGAGAGAATCTCGCAACCTTCGCGCACCCCGATTCCCCGAAACGACCGGACAGAAGTACGGTTCGCCTTGTCGTAAGAAGCCTTGAAAATCAAATCGACCTTTTCAGACGCGCACGCCTCAGCAATCTTCCGCGCCATGCGCCAGACAAATTTCTCCGACTCAATCACGCACGGGCCTAGAATGAAAACGGGTCGTTTACCGCCAATCAATACTTTCCCGACGCGCAATGGTTTTATTTTGGCCATGAATGTCTAAGCAAAGCAGGAGCGCAGGACATTCGAGTGGAAGGTGGAACGCGTTGCCCCAAACGTGTTGGCATGGCTCCCCGTCGTCGGATTGGGGACAATCCGATCCACCCTAGCTTTAGCGATCATATGTCGACGATTTCGGTTTTTGTGCATTTTAAGGAGTCGCTTCCTGCTTTCCTGATTAATCCTCTTTTCGTTATATTAAAAACCGCGAATGGCGCGTAGAGCACGAGAAAAAATAGCAATGCCACTCCGTGCATTTGCAAGATATACACCGGCCATGAATCGGAGAGAAAACTGAGAATGGAAAATGCCTCAGGTTTGTGCAGGAGAAATCCATAATTAAAATCGGTGAGCTTATCAACAGCCAGCGTCACTACGAAATAGAACTCCGTCCACAACCATACGCGCACAATGGAACTCGGATATGGCCGATAACGGCGCGTCAGCATCAGGAAAACCACGCCGACAATGATGCCGCAGTGTGAGGTGAAAAAACTGATGAACCTCCAGTCTGGAAAACCATAAGGCAGGTTCGGCGTAAGAACGGCCTGCAGCGTGCCGCCAATCCCCCAGAAATATGCAACCTCGAACCAGCGCTGGTGTCCTGTCCACATGGCCACAATCACGACGACGATGCCCCAGTCGCACATCTGCATCGGCAACATGTGCCGCCACTCCACTATCCCTCGGCTGCGAATGAAAACCAGGTAAGCGAGGTAGTTCAAAATCAGCACTGATGACAATGCAGCGACGATCACCCGCTCGATTCGCTCCGACTTTGTGCGCCGTACCAGTACCGCAAGTGCGAACGGCAGTACAATGGTGATAACAATCACCGTCAGATGCGGCAAACCGTACAGTTGAAATTCCGGCGCGTTACTCATCACAAGGTGGATCGGCTTCTCCGAAGACGATGGCAAATAACTGCGCCTTCGGCGCCTGATACTATCATCGGGTTCAGAGACCGCGATCCACCTCTAGCGGACGATCCAGAGATTACACGGAATGACGTCGCTAACCCAGGCGATATTGCCAGGCAATCGTTGAACTGTTTCGCGAGTCTTCGGCAGCGGCACCACAAGCAAGTCGGCCTCTACCGATCGAATAAAGTCGGATGCGGCGAGACCGGTAGCGCCTCTGATGACGCGCGTCTCAATTGGAACTTCAGTCGCGCCAGCGGATAAAACGAACTCTTCAAGTGGATCTTCTTCACGATTGTTCGCCTCCATGACACTTTCGGTGGCGTCACCCGCGATCGAAGCCCTCGCTTCATCAAACGCAGTGATTATTCCAATTACGTAAAGTCGCTCGCATGATTCTGCTTCGGCAAGCATGAGCGTCCTTTTTAATGCCACCAATCCTTGCTGTGAATGGTCGGCAACGAAGACGATGCGACGCAGCGGTTTCGGCTTCTTTTCCGGGTGCGTGAATAACATCACTGAACAGTTCGCCTCTCGTACCAGGCGACGCGCTACGTTGCCCAGAAACGGATGTAACACGACCTCCTTCTCCAGCGCACCGGCCACGAGCACATCGATACCTTCCCTGGCAAGTGCTGCCAGGATAGCTTCCGCGGGGTCGCCCTGTTCATAATGTATCGGCGAATCAACTGGCAACTCCAGTTCCGCGAGCACCTCATTAAACTTCCGCGGCGTTTCCTGATTTTGCGTGCCTACGTAGATCAGATGAAGCTCGGCGTCAAAGTGGTCGCGAATCCGTTTCGCTTCAGCAAGAACGTGCTTGAAGCGAGGCGAAAACGTCGTCGCTACAGCGATGGTCTTGTAAGGCGAGGAATCGTGCATCGAAGTCAATCGCAATGTGATGTTTCATCAGCCTTAAGCAACCGCGGCGAAAAAAGGCCGTACTTCCCAAGTTAACGTTCTCTTTCGCCATTCGGCTTTCATTTCCCCATTCCTCTGCGATTTTCGCAGATGCGACGGGCAATTTACCCCGGCAGCTTTGATCCGGTGACCAATGGTCACCTGGATGTGATCGAGCGTGCGCGGAAATTATTCGACGAAGTCGTCGTGGCAGTCGCGCACAATGACGAAAAGCAACCGCTTTTCTCGCTTGAGCAGCGCCTGGATTTACTGCAACAAACCGCCGGCCGAGTCGAGAACGTCCGGATCGCAGAGTTTAGCGGGTTACTGGTCGAATTCGCCGGTGCTCAAAATGCGGGAGCAGTGATTCGCGGTTTACGCGCAGTGTCCGATTTTGAATTCGAATTTCAGATGGCGTTAATGAATCGAAGTCTGAATGCGGCAGTAGAAACGATATTCCTAATGCCGAAGGAGGAATATACGTATCTCAGCTCGCGCATCGTAAAGGAAATCGCCAGGCTCGGCGGGAACGTTTCAACCTTCGTTCCGGGTTGTGTGGTCAAGGCGCTAAGTGGGAAATTTAGCCAATGAAATTTGGAGGGTTAGCTCATGAAAGTACACCTGAAACAAATCCCGTCGCAGGGTCTGCATCTGAGTGGGGAAGCCGATTGTCCAATCCAGGAGTTGGCATCGGAGGATATTCAATGCGCTGGCCCTCTCCATTACGACATCGACGTTGGTGTTGCTGACGGCGGACTATGGGCGAACGGCTCGTTGTCACAACCGGTGGAACTGCGTTGCGTCTCGTGTCTGGAAAAGTTTGTGCACGAGATTCGAGTGCCCGCGTTCGCGGTGCACACGGATTTAAACGGACCGGAGACAGTCGATCTGACGCCCTTCGTGCGCGAGGACCTGTTGCTGAACTTACCGGCGCATCCGCACTGCGACAAAGACGGTGATCTGGTTTGTAATGCCAGACAGCTGACAAGTGAAGAACAGGCTGCGACCCGGAAACCGGACTGGAGTGCGCTGGATAAACTAAAGCTCGAAACCTGAAACGTTGAACATTGAAGCCGCTCGATTTAACACTTTACCGGCTTAACGAATCACGCAGGCGCTGGTTGTATTTTCGAGGAATGATGCTTTCGTAAGCGCCTGTCATGGGAGTCCCAAAACGGAAAACATCAAAGATGCGATTGCGCACGCGGAAAGCGGCAAATCGCTGGCACGCGTCGGAGCTTAACAAATGCCCGCAGTGCGGAAGCAGCTTGCCGTCGCATATCGCGTGTCCATCGTGCGGCTATTACCGCGGACGTCAGGTCTTGACGTTGGAAGGCAAGTGACGGTAGCCGTCGCCCTGTGGACGACGTAAGATCCAGCCACACTTCGCGCAACGAAGCGGCTACAAATTTCGCTTTGCAATCCATCGGTTTACCTCGCAAAGTTTCGGACCGATGAAGATCGCCCTCGACGCGATGGGCGGTGATTTTGGCCCGCCTAACCTCGTTGCCGGCGCCGTTATGGCGCTGCGTGATTACAAACAGATCAATAAACTGTATCTGGTCGGAGACTCGACCAAGATCGAAAACGAGTTGCGCAAACATCAGTGCAACGATTCGCGAATCGACATCGTGCATTCTACGCAGGTGGTTGACATGAGCGATCGCGCGTGGACCGCCGTTCGGCGAAAAAAAGATTCTTCAATCAGCCGCGCCGTCGATCTGATAAAGCGCGGCGATGCGGACGCAGTAGTGAGTGCCGGACACACAGGCGCAGCTGTTGCCGCGAGCACCATCAAACTTCGCACATTGCCGGGAATCGATCGGCCTGGTATTGCGGCCGTGCTTCCGACCGAAACGAATGTCTTCGTTTTGATCGACGCTGGCGCCAATATCGACGCGCGCCCGGAACACCTTCTTCAGTACGCGTTCATGGGCTCGGTTTATTCACGACATGTTCTGCATTACAAGAATCCGAGCGTGGGCTTGGTCTCGCTCGGCGACGAGGACGTCAAGGGCACGGAACTGACGAAGGAAGTATTCAAGATGCTGAAACCAAGTTCGCTTAACTTCGTCGGCAACATAGAAGGCCGCCATCTTTTTGAAAATCCGGTTGAAGTTGTCGTGTGCGATGGATTCGTTGGAAACGTCATCTTAAAGACGTGCGAATCGATCGCGGTGGCGATGTTCCAATGGCTCAAGCACGAGCTCATGCGCACACGGATGCGAAAAGTCGGCGCATTCCTCGCGAAGAATGCCATCGGAACGATTAAGGATAAGACGAATTATGAAGAGTACGGCGGCAGTCCTCTTCTGGGGGTAAATGGCATTTGCATCATTGCGCACGGCGCAAGCACGCCGCTCGCGGTCAAGAATGCACTGCGTGTCGCCGGCGAGTCCATTGAACAGCAAGTGAACCCGCATATCGTCGAGGAGATTCGCCGGTATCATGAAACGACAGCCCCGCTCGAGCCCGCGCTCTCATAAGACGCTGCGGACAGTTTCCATTGTTGGCACGGGAAGTTACGTGCCTGAGAAGATTCTAACTAACGAGGATCTCTCGCGCATGGTAGACACCAGCGACGAATGGATCACCACTCGCACCGGCATCACGGAACGCCGCATCGCTGCAAAAGACGAAAATACGAGCGACATGGCAGCGAAAGCAGCGCTGAACGCGATTGAGCAGGCGAAGATTTCGCCCACCGACATCGATCTTATCCTCCTGGCAACGGCCACGCCCGACATGCTTTTCCCGGCTACAGCCTGCTTCGTTCAGAAGAAGATCGGAGCGACGAACGCTGCCTGCCTCGACATTTCCGCCGCATGCGCCGGGTTTATTTTCGGGTTGGAAATCGCGCAGCAGTTCATCACATCGCACACATACAACACCGTTCTTGTGATTGGCGCGGACAAGTTGACCTCGATCACTAACTGGACCGACCGCAATACATGCGTGTTGTTTGGCGACGGCGCTGGCGCGGCTGTTTTGCGGCACCGCGGTAGTCCTCATGGTGTAATCAGCACTCACATTGGAAGCGACGGCCGCTACACCAATATCTTGTTCATGCCCGGGGGCGGATCGCGTTGCCCGATCACGCGTGAAAACGCGGACATGAATCTGGTGACCATCCACATGACGGGGAAGGAAGTGTACAAACAAGCTGTCATCGCGATGTTAAACGCTGCCAAAAAAGCACTCGACCTGGCGGGGCTTTCCATCGAAGACATCGCCTGCGTCATTCCGCATCAGGCAAACTTGCGAATCATGGAGGCGATCGCCGATCGGCTCGGCATTTCGCGGGATAAAATGTTCGTAAACCTTGACCGATACGGCAATACCTCTGCTGCCGCTGTGGCGATTGCGCTCGATGAAGCGAACCGCACCGGACGAATCAAACGCGGGGATTATGTTTTGATGGTCGTGTTCGGCGGCGGGCTCACCTGGGCCAGCACTGTCATTGAATGGTGAAGCCGTTCGTCGGCTTAGTCTGGAATCTCCGGCTCGACTAGTTTCGCAAGAAGCGCGAGTGACTCCTGCCAGCCGAGATAGCACGCTTCGGCGGGAATAACCGCGGGCACACCTTCCTGCACGATGTTCAGTTCAGTTCCGCAGGAAACCTTGCTCAAGGTGATGGTGGTCTGCATTTCGCCGGGCAGATTCGGATCATCGAATCTGTCCGTGTAGCGAATCTGTTTGTGCGGCGTCAATTCAATGTATGTCCCGCCGAACGAATGACTCTTGCCGGACGTGAAATTCGTGAAAGACATTTTGTAACTGCCGCCAACTTTGGCGTCCATGTGATGTACTTTTGCTGTGAATCCGTTAGGAGGAAGCCACTTGGTCATCGCGTCCGGATCAAGAAATGCCTTGTAGGTTTTTTCGGGCGTCGCCCGAAGCACACGGTGAAGTCGGATAGTATTTGCTGTCATAATTTTCCTTTTTGTTAGTTGGCATTTGTGTCCGGCTCAATAATTCCAAAGACATTACCGGCCGGATCCGCCGCGTAGGCGAGCCAGCCAACTTTTGAAATCGCCATCTTCGGCACGCAGATTGTTCCGCCGCGCTGCTCGATCTTCTTCATCGTTTGATCGAGAGACTTGACCGCTACGGTGTTTAGCGTGCCTGGACTTTGACCTTCTCGGGGACGAGTCATCCCGCCGTTGATTCCTGGCTCTTTGTCGTCACCGGTCGTAACCAGCCAATACTCGATCGGACCGCCTTCGAATTTGTTGAACTTCCAGCCGAAGACGTCTTGGTAAAACGGCTGTACGGTTTGAGGGTCAGCGGTGTAAATTTCAAAGTGTGTGATACGATTCATTTCTTTGGTTCTGATTTAATCGGTAAATATTCGCCCCCGACATTCTGAGGAAGCGGGCGACACGCGTTTAGACGCTTTTTCCGAGGAGCGATACAAACCGCTTACGCTGGTGCCCATGAGAGGTCCTCCGGTAGGTACCGTTATGCATTCGCGAACTGCGCCTCATGCTTAAGTTCGCTCGCGATCGGACATTCGCCTGCCACCGGCCTCACTTCCACCTGCACACCGTATGGTAATCCCGGACACTCCCGTGCAATCGCGACCGCGTCGTCAAAAGTGGCCACATCAAGCAGGAAATAGCCACCGATCGCTTCCTTCGATTCCGCAAACGGGCCGTCCGACACCACGCGATTTTTGCCGGAGACGATCTTACTTTCGCGCTCGAGCGGATTGCCAGCGATGGCTTTACCGTCATCCGTTAGGCGCTTGAACCAAGCCATCCATTGATCTGTTACTTTTTGCTTTTCCTCCGGCGACAGGCTCTTGGTCCAATCGTTTCCGCGAAACAGCAGCATGTATCCATTTTGATTGAGTGTGTTCATATTTTGTTGTTGATCGTTGAGAGTTAACTGTTGTTGAGTTTAAACGTTTACCAGCTGTTCTTCTCGAGCCAATTCGCGTGCGCGAACGTCCAGCGGACATTCGTCAGCCATCGGCCGCACTTCAATTGAACCGCCATAAGCCAGGCCCGGGCTGCTCTGTGCAATGGCAATGGCTTCTTCGATCGTTTCGACATCCAACGTCAGGAATCCGCCAATGGCTTCTTTGGATTCAGCGAAGGGTCCGTCCATGACGAACCGTCCGTTTTTGCCAGAAACCGTCACGCCTGTGCGTTCCAGCGCGCGGCCAGGTTTGGCTTTGCCCTGCGCAGTCAATCTTTCGAACCAGGCTTTGTTCTGGTTGATGAGTTTCTGGAGTTCTTCTTGCGAAAGCCTGTTGTACCATTCATCCGTGCGGTACAGGAGCATGTATCCATTTTGATTTTGTGTGTTCATATTAGTTTTAGTTGGTTTGATTGTTTGCTTACTTTCAGAACTACGACGAACGAGCTACGCAGATTGGGACAAAATTATTTTTTCAGCTTGCCGCAGGATCGCTCTCCCAAAGCCCAAACGCATTACCCTCGGGATCCTGACACACAGCAAAATAACCCATCTGCGGCACCGCGGTTTTGGCCATGCAGATTTTTCCACCGAGGTTCGAAATTTTATCAGCGAAGTTGTCCACGGAATTCACACTCACGTAATTGACGACTGGCTCTTGCGGATCTTTACGCCTCTTTAACGCGCCGTCCGGACTATCGTCTGCGCCACCCGTATCGATGTGCCAATAATCCCCCGTGCCGGGAAACGGATTGATTTTCCAGCCGAAGAGATTGCTGTAAAACGCCTTGGCACGTTCCGGATTGTCGGCTGGGATTTCAAACCAGGTGATGCTAGCGTCCTGTTTATTCTCTGAATTGCTCATGTTTTGCCTTTCTGTTGATGTGATTTTTGCGTCCGTCAGAGATACGACGAACGAGTAATCCACCCTGGGACAAAATTTTCTATAAACTGTCTTAAACTGTCATTCTGAGCGAAGCGAAGAATCTCGGATCATTTCTGCCTCCGCCATCTACTGAATAAATCTGAGATGTTTCGCGTTGCTCAACATGACAGCGCCGTTAAGTCATGAGTTCTAATTGAGCGCCCGGTTGCCCATGCACTTTTCTAGTCGCTTCAAAAGGAACGCGCGCTCAGATTTCGTTTCCGCGAGTTCAAATGCTTTACGGAATTGTTCGGCAGCTGCTTCACGATTGTTTAATCGCATCTCAAGCTCGCCAATTACAGAATAGAACAAGTAATACGATTCTAATTTCTCGCGATCTCGTATTGCGCGTAGCGCTCTCAATCCCGCGTCCGGCCCATGAACATTTGCAACTGCCACGGCGCGATTGAGCGCAACCACAGGCGAATCATCAAATTCCATCAATCGATCGTACAGCCCGAGAATCCTCGCCCAATCGGTTGATTGATAATCGACTGCGGTCGCATGGCAGGCGGCGATACCTGCTTGGAGATGATATTCGCTGATCTCGCCACCTGCAGCTGACTCCTGCAGGCGCGACATGCCAAGCGCGATCGTGGTTTGATCCCATCGCTTACGATCCTGTTCTTCAAGTCGAAGCAGGTTGCCTTGATCATCTTCACGCGCCGGAATGCGGCCAGCATTGAGGAGCATCAACGCCAGCAGCGCATGCGTCTTTGGCTGATTCCCAGCGCGATGTTGCGCCAGAAGCTCGGTGAGACGGATCGCTTCGTGACACAGTTCTTCTCGAACCAGTTTGTCGCCGCTGGACGCTTTGTATCCCTCGTTGAACAGCAAATAAAGCGATTGCAGCACGCTCTCGAGTCGCTGCGACAACTCGTCGCCGACAGGGATTTCAAATGCGACGCGCGCCTCCTGAATCTTTTGTTTCGCACGTGTCACTCGTTTCGCAATCGCCGCTTCACTCGTTAAGAAAGCGCGACTGATCTCCGTGACACTGAAACCGCATAACGTTTTTAACGCCAGCGCGACCTGCGCCTCCGGAGGAATAATCGGATGACAGCACACAAACATCATCCGTAGCCGGTCGTCCACGATTTCGTTTTCTGAAAAATTCATGATGCCCTCTGCGGAAGATCCGCGGGCCTCAATCAGCCGCGCGATTTCCGCTTCCTTTGCGCGAAAAACTTTTTCTCGCCGGATCACGTCGAGTGCGAGATTGCGCGATGCGCGCATGATCCACGCGGAGGGATTTTCGGGAACGCCGCGGTATGGCCACGTCTGCAATGCGCGTCCGAGCGCCTCCTGGACGACATCTTCGGCCAGGTTCAAATGCTCGATTCCAAAAATCCGGGTCAGAGTCGCCACCATTTTCGCCGATTCATGGCGAAAGAGATGTTCAACCAACTGCGATACGCCTTCGGGCTGCTGCATAGAGAATTAATTGGCGACGGTGCCAATATGAGTGACACTCCGGGACACAACACGCAATTGTCTGCGATGGATTTAATTAAATACGACCGCTGTTCTCTGCTCCCGCGATATTGCCGTAGAATTTATGAGTGTTTTCCCGATGGCTGAGAAGCAAGAGATCGTCCAGCCGGAGCAGTTACACTTTCAGGACGACGGGGTTTATCCGGGCAGCGTTCTGCCGGTGCTATTGTATCGGGCGGCGATCACAGTCGACGCGCAGGATCGCGCTTCGGTTTTCGATCGAGCATTCGCTCAGAACGACTGGCGAAATTCGTGGCGAAATGGCGTCTATTCCTTTGCTCATTACCATAGCACGGCGCACGAAGTGCTCGGTGTCTATGATGGCAGTGCAAAATTGCGACTCGGCGGAGAGCACGGTCAGACCGTCGAAGTCCGGTCCGGTGACGTGATTCTCATTCCTGCGGGTGTCGCGCATCACAACATCGACGCGAGTCCGGATTTTAGCGTCGTGGGAGCTTACCCGGACGGACGCGAATGGGATCTGCTTCGCGGTTTGCCTGGCGAACGGCCAAAATCCGATCACACTATCGCAGCTCTGCCAATTCCTGATTACGATCCGGTCTACGGCGCCGACGGTCCATTGCGGCAGATCTGGAAAGCCAGCTGAGCGTCAACCGCGCGATATTCAACAATGGCCTGGGACAACGCCCCAGGATTCATCGGACGAAGTAATTCGAGCGCTGAAGGCGCGCTTCAATTTATTTCAGCGCACGCTGAAACGCGCTACAGCGCTTGTTGCAGCGAATTTCAAACGTGGAGCGATGCTCCAGGGTCATATGAGCAGCGTCTTGGGCGCTTCACTTACACAACCGTCTAACATCGCGCTCTCGTCGGAGCAGCGTAATCTTCGAAGATGAAATCAACGCAAAGCTCTCTCGTTACAACATTTCGCGCGCTGCACGAGTCAGGCTGCTTCGTACTTCCGAACCTATGGGACATCGGCACTGCGGTTTATCTGGAACGCCTTGGGTTCAAAGCGCTCGCTACCACTTCGGCAGGATTCGCTTTTTCACGCAGCAAACCTGATGGCGGCGTTCCACGCGATGACATGCTCGCGCACATTCGCGAGATCGTGAACGCAACACCATTACCGGTAAACGCAGACTTTCACGCCGGCTACGCAGATGACCCCGAAAATGTCGCGGCGAACGTGCGCCTCTGTGTCGAGACTGGCGTTGCTGGATTATCCATCGAAGACAGCACAGGGCGCAGCGATTATCCGCTATATGAGAAGAAGCTCGCGATTCAACGAATTCGAGCGGCGCGCTCGGCGATCGACGACTCAAAAACGAGGGTGGTATTAACGGGCCGTTGTGAAGCGTGGCTCGTCGGTGATTCCGATCCGCTGCGCACCGCACTCGAGCGACTCGTAGCGTACGCTGAAGCAGGCGCCGATTGTCTTTACGCGCCAGGAGTAAGCGACCCGGATGAAATCGAACTAATTGTAAAGGCGGTTGCGCCGAAACCAGTCAACGTCCTGGTGTCTGGATTCAATCATCAGCTTACATTGTCCCGACTCGCGGACCTTGGCGTGCGGCGCGTCTCTGTCGGTTCAGGTCTCGCGCTGGCAGCGTGGGGAGCTTTCATCCGGGCAGCAAAAGAGATTAAAACAAACGGTACGTTCACAGTATTGGCCGCTAACGCGCCTTCGGCGGAGTTGAACGAACTATTTCGTCACGGCATAGCTCATTCCGGTTCTTAATGGATTTGAACGGCCGACCGCTGTGCCCTGTCAGTATGTGGCCGAAAGACGTTGCAATTTGAAATCCTCCCTCTTGATTTTCTTTAAGGCCGCTTAACGTACGAGCCTTTCGCCCATGAGACGCATTTTGATCATCGGTTACGCTGCTTTGCTGTTCGCGCCTTTTGTGCGCGCCCAGGAAGGAACACCTGCGCCGCCTCCCGTTGAACCGCAGGGCCCTGCGGAACATCCGGGAATGTCGCGATCGACTCCTCCAAGCCAGGCGGTGATTCCAGTGCCGGTGCCAATGGCCCCGCCAAAACCAAACGGGCCAGTCCAGAAAAGTCTTGTTCGAATCACAGCCACGTCGGTGGAGCCCGATTACAAAGCCCCGTGGAATGCCGGCTCGCTCCAGCGCGGCGTCGGCGCAGGCTTTGTAATCAGCGGCAATCGGATCATAACGAATGCGCACGTCGTCGCCAACAGTCGCTACATCACGGTGGAGCGCGACGGCGATCCGAACAAATATCCCGCGCAAGTGCAATTTATCGCCAATGACTGCGATCTCGCGCTTATCACCGTACCGGCAAAAGATTTCTTCAAAAACATGCTGCCCCTAAAACTTGGCGGCATTCCGGCACTGGAATCGACCGTATCCGCATATGGTTATCCGATCGGCGGAGAACGGATGTCTGTCACAACCGGAATCGTGTCGCGAGTTGATTTCCAGCTGTACACGCATTCGTCCGTTGACCAGCATTTGGCAATCCAGATCAGCGCTCAGATCAATCCCGGCAATAGCGGCGGTCCGGTGATGCAGGATGGCAAAGTCGTTGGCGTCGCATTTCAAGGTTATAGCGGCGACGTAGCTCAGGGCGTCGCCTACATGATTCCTACTCCGGTGATCAACCGGTTTTTGAAAGACATCACCAACGGGCAATATGACGAATACCCCGATCTGGCCATCACTTATTCGAAGCTGCAAAATCCAACGCAACGAAAATATCTCGGATTGCAAGACAATGATCGCGGCGTGCTCGTCGGCTCGGTCGTGGCGGCAGGCCCGTCAGACGGCATCCTGAAGAGCGGCGACGTGCTTCTTTCAATTGAGGGTCATCCGATCGCAAGCGATGCGAATGTAGAGATCGATGGTGAACGCTCGCAATTCGAGGAAGTCGTGGAACGCAAATTCAAGGGCGACTCGGTGAAGCTCGACATCCTGAGGGATAAACAGCCGATGACGGTCAACATCAAATTGTTCAAGCCATGGCCATACTCGATCCAGGGTCACAGCTATGATGTGCGACCGCGTTATGTGCTTTACGGCGGCCTATTGTTTCAGCCGCTAAACCTCGACATGCTCGAAGCGTATCGCACATCGGACCTGCGACTTCGGCATTTCTTCGAATACTTTGTCCTGGAGCAACTTTATTTGGTTCATCCTGATGTCATCGTGCTGAGCAACATTTTGCCCGACCCCATCAACAGTTATCTCACGCCTTACCGGGGCGGGATTGTGGATGAAGTGAACGGCAAAAAAATTCGGACGCTCAATGAACTGTCGGAAGCTTTCGCACAAGCGCCGGATAGGCTGGTGATCCGGATGATTGGTGACGGGCCTCCGCTGGTGCTCGACCGCAACAAAGTAGAGGCCGCGCGCGAGCGGATCAAAACGCGTTACAACGTTTTGAAAGAGCAAAATCTTGAGGACAAGCCTGCGTCGCGCATCGCAGCCGCAGAGGACAAAAAGTAACATGCGAAAACAATCAGTAATTACTCTAGGCATCGTTCTTGTCGCAGTCAGTGGCGCGCTGGCAAAGAAAGAACCGGCCATTCCGACTACGGCTACGAATCCGAAACAAGTGGCACTCGTTAGGGTGAATGTAACCGGACAGGGATACGATTATTTTCGGCCGTGGCAAAAGAAAGCGCCCTTTTCGAAGCGCGCGTTAGGCGCGGTTTTGCCCAAGGGTCGCGTTCTTGTCACTGCCGATTTGGTTACAAACCAAAACTATGTGGAGCTCGAGCGCGCGGAATCCGGCGAAAAGACGGCGGCGAACGTTCGTGTAATCGATTACGAAGCGAACCTTGCGCTGCTCGAACCTGCTGAGAAAAGTTTTCTCGACGGCATTACGCCTCTCGAAATCACGTCCGACACAGTCGTTGGCGACCGGCTCTCGGCGTGGCAATTGGAACCGACAGGCGCCTTGCTGGCGACCGAAGGCCTGGTGACGACTGTGCAAATGATGCCTTATCCGATCGATGTTGGACAATTCCTCACCTATCGCGTCAGCATTCCAATGCAGTACCGGGAGAACAGCTACACGGTGCCGCTGGTCAAGAACAACAAGCTTGCGGGGCTGCTGCTGCGTTACGATTCGCGCTCACAACTGCTCGATGCGATCCCGGCGCCGATTATCAACCATTTCTTAAAGGAAGCTGAAGGTCAGAATTATCGTGGTTTCCCATCGGGGGGCTTCTCATTTTTTCCGACGCGCGATCCCGCGCTTCGGGAGTTCGCGCACGATAATGGCAAACACGGAGTTTACATAACGAATGTGGAAGCGGGGACGCCTGCAAATAAGGCAGGAATGAAGGAAGGCGATATCGTGACCGCGATCGGGAATCACGACGTTGATGAGAACGGCAATTACGTAGATCCGCTTTACGGCAAGATCGAGTTCACGAATCTGCTGACAGCGCACGCCTACGCCGGCGATGTCGTTCCTTTCCACGTCCAACGTGACGGGAAGCCGATGCAGCTGAACATGACTCTGGAACATCGCGACGCGAAGGATTACGTCAGTCCGCCGTATTCCCTTGATCAAGCGCCACGGTACTACGTTCTTGGTGGCCTGATCTTCCAAGAGTTGTCGCGCCAGTATCTCAAAGAATGGGGACCGAACTGGCTACGCGAAGCGCCGCAGCGTTTGGTTTACATGGATCATTTCCAATCAGAGCTTTTTCCGGAGAAAAATCGCCGCGTCGTGATTCTCAGTCAGGTTCTTCCGGCGAACAGCACAATCGGCTACGACGATCTTGCATACCTGACGGTGAAAAAGGTCAATGGTAAGGAGATCAAATCGCTGGACGACCTTGCCGAAGCCGCAAAGCAACCAGTCGAAGAAGGCTTCATTAAAATCGAGACCGAAGAAGATCCCAAGCAGATCGAGCTCGACGCGTCGCAAGTCGCCGCCGAAGCCCCTACGCTTCAGGAAAACTACGGCATCTCTTCGCTGCAAAGATTGCAGTGACCACTGCCCGGCTATTTTAAATTTTGTCGGCGACGCTGAGAAAGCGCGGCGATAGCTCGCTGATTAAGCGTCCTAGTAACGCCGTCTGCCCAACGTCCAATACGCCAGGAACGCGGTCAGGATTAGCAGAGGTCCGAGGACCAAAAAGAAACCGTAATGGTATTGATTCAGCGGGATACCTCCAACGTTCATGCCGAACAAGCCTGCCACCAGGTTAATCGGCAAAGCGAGCACAGTTACCATCGTTAAGATAAACAGCGTCCGATTGGTCTGTTCACTCACGAGGGCGGCCAACTCTTCCTGAAGTTGTTTAACGCGCTCGACCAGGGCTGCTGTGTCGCTAATGGCGGTGGAGAATTTCTCCGCGGACTGTTGCAGGTTTTGAAGCTCGTCCTGTGAAATCCAATCCGGAGGCCGACTCAGAAGCCGAAAGAATGCAGCCGGTTCCGGGGCCAAAAGCCGTTGAAGTCGAACCAACATTCGCCGCAGAGTACCTAGTTCGCTGCGACTGACAGAAACCCGCTTGGCCAACAGTTGCTCTTCCATTGGGCCGACCCGCTTTTTAGCCTTGCGCACAATATCGACCAACACATTGGCCTGATCTCGCAACAAGCGCGCCAGGATTTCGATCGCCGAATGAAAAACCTGACCGCCCTGCACCGCTGACCGGAGCTGGTCAATCGAGCGCCACGGCCGGATATGCGCGCTTACAAGCACGCGCGGCTTTACGCAAAGAGTGGTGGTCGCGACTGGAACGTCGAATGTGAAATCGAAAAGCACATCGTGGACGCGCGCCACCAGCGCGTCTCCATCCTGCTCCAAATGAGTGGCGTCTACATCGCTTTGTAACGATTCGTAAAAGGCATCCGGCAAGGTCAGATACCGCCGTAGCCAGGGCTCAGAAGCCGCATTGGAAAGTGAAAAATGCAACCACAGAAATTCATTCGGCTGGCCGGGACTTGGCGCGGTCAAAAACAAAAACCGCACAGCGTCCTCCGAAGTGATTGACCGTGCTGGTTGGTTGGGGACAAAATGATAGCCCCAGATCGGACCATCCTGCTCTGGACCGGACGTCGGTTCAATATTTTGCACCGTTGTTTGAGCAGCCATCAGGTCATTGGTCAGTGGTTTTCTATCGGTCGAACCGGCCTAACGAGATGCAAATCATCCATCGTTGGCGGGGCGAACCCTTCAAACTCACTGAGCTGTTTCATAAAATCAAATGTGCGCCTTACTGACCAGCAGTTGACGGGAGCGTCTACCCAGATGTGTGATGCTGACTAAATCCCGCGTGCGATGCGGTCTGGCACATTGTAATGCTCGCCGCGCAGCAAATATGTCAATGACTCGGAATCCATGGAGAGCAGCAAAGTCGCCTAACGAGAAAAGATCAGCCACCACTGGCGGGAGCGCGTGTGGCGGCGGGATGAGAGGTTTGAGTCATGGAAAACTTGGTCGTAGGCCGGCCAGTGGTTGGCTGCATCGCATGGTTAGACGGTTGGTCGGAGCGCAGATAAACGCTTCTTCTGTGGATCGTAATAAAGATCTGGCCTGCTGTGCCACTCGTGCTCGATCCCACGCATGACGAGAGCACAGTCTAGCTCAACGCTGCCCTCAGGAAAACGCGCAGGATCTGAAAAGAAGCTTGTGTGAGCGGCCTCAACCTCCATCGGATCGATACTCCAATCCAGGCTCCGCAGCTCCATGCCGTGATAATGTCCCTCTTCTCGCGTAGCTGAGTAGCCGGTTGCTCCCAGCGAGAAGAAAGAAGCTGCTTGCTCCACCGTGTCGAACAGGCTCGTGTCGGGTAGGGCCTGCCCTACGCGACCCTTGAAATGTGCTTCCTCGCCGCCGTCCTGACGTCGGATGGTCACGGAGATTTCATCGGCGGTTTCGTCCGCGACGAAACTGCCCTTGTCAAAAATGCCGGGAAACACTGTGCCGCCGAGAAGTTTGTTGAGGGTGGAACTCGTATCTCTGCGCGGAATGAAAACCCCTTCTTTCGTTCCGTCGTCTTGATCCCACTCTACCGCAATTCGATGCGCTGCGTTTTCGGAGCGCAAGCCGAGCCACGCTGGCAGCTTCCGCGGGCGAAGCTCGCCGAAGCGAATCATGCAAACTCCTCCGATGCCTTTTCCGCGGAACACCTTCGGGCGGAAGCCCGGAGGTAGCACTTGCTGCAACACTTCGGGATCGATGTGGTAATTCAGGAGGACGCGCCGATCAATAATTCCGTGGATCGTATCGAGTAACATGACGCGTGCTTTTCCGTCTAACGAGAAAGAAGTGAGCTACCGCCACCGAGAGCGAGCGTGGCTCGAAGTGAAAATATTTTAGTCATGGAAAATGTGGACGCGCAGCGGGTGGCGGTTAGCTCGACTGATTGGTTAGATGCGTTAGCGACCACCGATCTCCTTTCGTATGCCACGTGCGTAACTCTCATCAGTTCCTAAACCCCAGTAAACGTTCTCTGTGCGATCTGGCAAAGGCCCGCGATATCGGAAGACGTCAGAAGTCTTAGGATCGTTCAAGAACACCCAGTGTAGCTCTCGCCGCGTGAGTGAAACAATTCGCCAAGGATAACTGCCCTTCCGCCATTTGGCCAACTCAGCGCGGGACAGCGTTGTATTAAGTGGCTGCTCGTCGGAGATGACGACCACGTCTCGAGTCTGCATTCGCCAGCGCGCCAAGACGACAAATTCGCGTCGCCGGGGATTCTGCATCACTAGCAGTCCATCCGGATAGAAGTAGTACGTCGAGCCCATCCCGTCGGTCTGCATATTTTGCCACGCAGCGAGCAGTCGACTTGGAGCGGCGATCGCGGGCTCTGCGCTTGTCATGTCAGTGCAAGCTAGCAAGAGTGCTGCAAACGTAATGGTCGTGTGTCTGGCGAACGACAGCATCTACCGCCGAAGATGAGCGAGACGGTTGCTTGGCGCGGGCCGTGCGCAAGCACGGAACGTGACAAGCAATCGGCTTCGCTCCATCGCATTGTTAGGCTTTCTTTGCATAGCAACGGCTCACTGGATTTCCGACGTAATCTAAAAATGGTGGGATGGGAAAGTATCCCTCTGACTCGTAAAGTCCGATAGCTTCCGGCTG
>JBJMXF010000046.1:0-6555 GCA_045809725.1 Candidatus Udaeobacter sp.
TTTACCAAAATAAGCGCCTGCTCCGCCGAGCAACGGATCCGATAGAATTTGCGATCTGACCCGCCCTTTTGAATTGGTGAGATTTTCATCTCCTCGACGTCCAAGCGCGGGAAATGCTTCCGCGTTCGTCGAACAAGCAGGTCGGTTCTCATAAATTCAGATGTCGATGTCGCGATGGATGCCAGTGACCTTTTTTCGGGAGCGGACAATACAAGCCTCCAACCGGCTTTGGGAAGCAATTTCTGCATCCGGCCACAAAATAGTGTCTTCCAGAATTGCATCCGCTCCGACGCGGCAGTTCGACCCAACCACAGAACAGCCGCGGATTTGCGCGGTCGGATCGACAATCGCGCTATTCGCTATGCGCTCGGGCCATTTGCGCGTTTTGACGAAACCCGGTTTCCAATTTTCTCGCAAAATTGTGCGGTGCACTTCGAGATATTCAGGGCGCGAAGAGATGTTGAACCATTTTCCGTCGTTCATCACCACGCCGCCGATTCTGGCGCCTTGGCCTATCCAATCGCCGATGATTGGAATAAACGAGATCTTTTTGTTCCGCGGAATCCGCTGAAAAATCGACTGATTCCAAATCGCGATATTAGCAAAATCAAAATTTCCCGGGAAGCCGTAGCGGTTGCTGATGTCCACCACACGTTGATCGCGCAATGCCACAGCGGCAGCCAAACCGGTGTGACGTAAAGCGAGTGTCACGTCGTTTCCGCGACGAAAATGTTCGTCGATCAAAGGTTGAAGGTCGACGTCGGTTAAAATATCGCCGCTGTAGGTCAGGAACGGTTCGGCGCCGAAATTATTTTCTGCGTTTTTGATGCCGCCGCCCGTTTCGAGCAGGTCCGGCTCGTGAACGAGCGTCGTCTGAAAGCCCGCATACTCGCGCTCGGCGAAGAAGCTTTGAAACGAATCGGGGTGCCGATGCGTGTTGATAACAAATCTGTTCACTCCCACGCCGATCAAATGATCGAGCGCGAAAGTAACTAGCGGTTTTTGAAAGATCGGAATGAGCGGCTTCGGCAGGTCGTCGGTCAACGGACGCAGGCGAATGCCTAAACCCGCTGCTAAAACGAATGCCTGAGTGACTTGGTTCACGAGCAGAAAAAGTCGAGAGATTGCTGACGCCTAGGCTAAAGCTACGGCGCGGCAGGAGTCTCTATTCACAATCACAGAGAGGGCGGCGTACGCTTGCTATCTCAGGTAAAGCGTCCGCGTGCCGAAGTCGATGATGCCATGGTGCCGTCGCAGCGTTTCTGCGCCAAGCAAGCCGGCGACTGGCGGCGATCCTTCCAATAATCCATCGTGAATTAGGCCTTCGAGGTCTATCACGCCCACGTCTTTGCCCATGATATTGACGGAGCCGACGCTCAGTTTACGAATGTTCGCCACACGCACGCCGCGCTCTTTCAGATTCACGGCCGAGGAGCTGTATGGTGTCTCGCGAGTAGCAATTCGCATCCGTCGAACGAACGAGCGATGCAACAGCGTGGTGAACGAGCCGGTATCAACCATGAGTTTCGCCGCGGTGCCGTTCACCGCTCCATTTACATAAAGGTTATAACCATCGCTGACCTGAATCGGAACAGCGCGTAAGCCACGCCGGCTGAAACCAGGAAAACTTCCGAGGACATTCGGATCAGTTTTCAGAATCAGTAACTGCTTTTCACAGTCGAGAACTGCCTGGGTCGGGAACAGGATGTCTGCTCCAATGATCCCATCGATCTGCGGTTCGTGTGCCATTCGCGCAGCGCGCGCAGAACCGCCCAGATCCACAGTAACAACAGGCTCATCGACAAGAGCCAGTCCGCCGATCCGCAGTTCCCGCGCGATCGCTACATTATTGTATGCGCCGTTGATCTGGACTCGTGCGGGCAAACTTGATTCCGAGGTGATCGGTTTGAGCTTAAAATATTCGCGCCGATTTAAGGCAATCGCGCTCACCGGCGCACCGCTATCGACCGTCAACCAAGCGGGTTTGCCGTTGATAAAGGCACGCAGCAACAAATGATTTTGTCGTGAGCGGACGAGCGGTAATGCTTCAAACTGGGATGCTGAGCGCGCTGGAGCGGCATGCGACGTAACAGCCAATTCGATGACCAAAACCAGGGTTGCGCCGCAAACCCACAGCAAGCGTCGTATACGCAGCAGATGATTTGAGATCATCGGTGGCGGGGAGATTACACGCTTCCTTTTTTTCCGCAAAATGATTTGAGCAGCTTTTTGGCATTGCGTCACACACGCGGTTGATGATTAACTCGCCGCCAACCCAAAGGATTCGAAATGCCCACCGCAGTTACTGCAGCACCTGTAGGCGAAGAAAAACTCGTTAGGGGACTCGGCTTGTTGGACTCCACGATGCTCGTGGCCGGTTCAATGATCGGCTCGGGAATTTTCATTGTCTCCTCGATCATTGCCCGCCAGGTCGGTTCGCCAGGCTGGTTACTCGTTGTTTGGGTCGTGACGGGGTTACTTACCCTGACAGCCGCTCTGTCGTACGGCGAACTGGCGGCGATGATGCCAAAAGCCGGTGGCCAATATGTGTATCTGCGCGAAGCATTCTCGCCGCTGTGGGGATTCCTTTACGGCTGGACGCTTTTTCTTGTGATTCAGACCGGCACAATTGCAGCGGTCGCAGTCGGATTCGCCCGCTACAGCGGCGTGCTTTTGCCGTGGGTGTCGGAAAGCAATTACATCATCTCGCCGATTCGGTTTGGCGGATACGCGTTGTCGCTCTCGACAGCGCAACTGGTCGGGTTAGCGCTTATAGGATTTCTGACATTCACGAACACGCGTGGATTGGAAATCGGCAAGCTTATCCAGAATGTCTTTACGACCGCAAAAACTGGTGCGCTGCTCGCCCTGATCGTGCTCGGAATCATAATCGGCTTAAAGTCGGGTGCAGGCGCCGAAAACTTCAAGGATTTCTGGACAGTGAGGGGAGACCTGCAAGACGTCGGTGCGGGCTTAACTGCAGCGGCGGCGTTCGGTCTGTTCGTCGGAATTTGCGTTGCACAGACGAATTCTTTGTTTTCTGCTGATGCATGGAACAACATCACTTTCACCGCCGGGGAGGTAATTAATCCGCGGCGCAACGTGCCGCTTTCCCTCGCATTAGGCACGTTTCTGGTGATCGGCCTTTATTTGCTGGCGAATGTCGCTTACCTCGCGACGCTACCATTCAACGCAATCCAAAACGCGCCCAGTGATCGCGTCGCCTCCGAAACGGCGAACGCAATTTTTCCAGGCGCAGGCGCGACAATTATGGCGATTGCGATCATGATCTCGACGTTCGGTTGCAACAACGGGCTGATCCTTGCCGGTGCTCGCGCCTACTATGCCATGGCCAAAGACGGTTTGTTCTTTCGACGCGTCGGCGAGTTAAACAAATGCCGCGTCCCGGCGTGGGCGCTGGTGTTCCAAGGCATTTGGGCTGGCGCACTCGTTCTACCACGGACGGTCAAAACGGATGCAGGCGGCAACGTCACCGGCTACGGGAATCTTTACGGCAATTTGCTCGACTACGTTATTTCAGCCGCGCTGATTTTTTACGTTCTAACAATCATCGGCATCTTTGTACTGCGTAAAAAACAACCGCATGTGGAACGGCCGTATAAAGCATTTGGCTATCCAATAGTCCCTGCTTTGTACATCCTTGGGGCGACCGTCATTCTCGTTGTGCTCTTCATTTACCAAACTGCGACGACATGGCCGGGGCTGATGATCGTATTAACGGGCGTGCCAATTTATTTTCTGTGGAAAAAAGCAAATCGAACCCGAGGCGAAACCGCAGGGCCGCACGCTAGCTAGCGAAGGAGCACACAACGCATGGCAGGTTTATTCGCAAAAAAACCGTTGGATCGGCTCCTCGCCGAGGGTCAGGAGGTCGGGGAACATAGTCTCAAGCGGTCCCTCGGTCCCGTTAACCTGGTCATGTTGGGCATTGGAGCAATCATCGGCGCAGGTCTGTTTGTGCGGACTGCCGCGGCAATCGCCGATCGTGCCGGCCCTTCGGTTGTGCTCGCGTTTGTCGTAGCAGGAATCGGCTGCGCATTCGCCGGCCTGTGTTACGCCGAATTTGCCTCGATGATTCCAGTCGCGGGCAGCGCCTACACGTATTCCTATGCCACGATGGGCGAACTGGTCGCATGGATCATTGGGTGGGATTTGATCCTCGAGTACGCGGTCGGCGCGGCGACAGTAGCAATCGCGTGGAGCGAATATGCAAATCGCGTCCTCGACTGGTTTGGAATGCGCATACCTTACCAATGGTCGCACTCGCCCTTTGAGCACGACATCAATACCGGTGTCCATGGCTTCATGAACACGCCGGCCGTGTTCATCCTGTTTTTACTGACCCTGCTACTGATCCGCGGCACTAAAGAATCGGCATTCGTAAACGGCATCATCGTGGTTTTGAAGGTCAGCATCGTGTTGCTCGTGATTGGGATCGGGTGGCACTTTGTGAATCCTGCGAATCACACACCGCTTATTCCAACGCCAACCACGTATGTCACACCGCAAGGTATCACCCACGCGTACGGAGGAATCCTCGGCATCCTCGGTGCCGCGGGCGTTGTGTTTTTCGCGTACATCGGATTTGATGCCGTTAGCACGGCCGCCCAAGAGGCGCGAAATCCCAAGCGGGACATGCCGATCGGCATCCTCGGTTCCCTGGTTATCTGCACGGTCCTTTATGTGCTCTTCTCGTACGTCTTGAGCGGCGTCGCCACGGTGCAGGATTTCCGCAGCCACGGCCGTGAAGCATCCGTCGCCTTCGCGATCACGAAATACATGACCGGCTACGAGTGGTTGTCGAAGTCGGTGACAGTTGCGATCCTGGCCGGCTTTTCATCCGTCATTCTCGTGATGCTGCTTGGCCAATCACGCGTTTTCTATTCAATGAGCCGTGACGGGCTTGTACCGAAAGCGTTTTCTGACGTGCACCCGAAATTTAGAACGCCGTACAAGTCGAACCTTCTTTTCTTTTTGTTCACCGGAATTTTTGCCGCGTTCATTCCAGAGGACATCGTCGGCGAGATGACCAGTATCGGAACGCTTTTCGCCTTCATTCTTGTTTGCGCCGGAGTTTGGATCTTGCGCGCTTCACGTCCCGATCTGGAACGTGCGTTCCGCGTGCCTGCGGTGCCGGTTGTTTCCACGCTCGGCATCGTCGTTTGCGGCGCCATGATTTATGGTCTCGGCTGGACGAATTGGATGCGGTTGCTTGTTTGGCTGGTGATTGGACTGATCTTCTATTTTAGCTACGGCAAACGACACAGCCGCATTAACGCGCCACCACCCGAAATGCCCGAAGGCATTCAACTGACGCGCTAAAGCTACAGCAGAAGCTTAACTCCAGCTGCTCTCGCGTCGAATCCTCGCGCCGGATTGATCGCGGCCAATCGAAACCATTGCGAGAGCGCGCCGCGTAAGCTTTCCAGTGTCGATGTTTTTAAAATCGCGCTGTGCGCCTGCTATTTCCGGAATGGAGAGGTTCAGCCTGCGGAGAATTTGTGTGTCGAATGGTGCGGTCTCGTTAGGCTTGTCGCTGCTTACTACCCGCGTTTGAAATTCCGAGACTAACCTCGCTACGGACGTATCGCTAGTCGTTCCGAAGATGTTAGCGAGCTGTTGGAAACTAAGGTGAAACGGAATGGTCGCTAACTCCGCATCAGCAAGATCAACGCTTCCCTGCGGCGGCATTTCGACCTCACACGATGTCGCGACAGAATGCCAGGTGTCGAATGGCTGAAAATAACCGATCTCCACATGATAGGGATTGTGCAGCCCGGATATTGTCACGTAATGCATCGCGCTCATCGGTTCGACCGAAACCGTTGTTTCTAGGAAGTCCTCACTGCCGATCACTCGAAGATGGACCTGTCGATCTGCGGGCATCGTTTTTTCAAAGACAGATCGCCAATCGATGTTCCAATTGACGAAGATTGTGCGTGGGTCACGTGCGATGGCGAACAGAAATGGCTGTCCATACAAACGCGTTGGGGCGACGACATCATGGATATCCGGCGGTGATGGATCTTCGGCCAGATGCGCCATGGGACCCTGGCGGATTTTGAAGTCGCGATGGGGTGATCTTGCCGCGTTGCGTTTTGTTTTTCTTTTCACCATTGTTGCAAGAAAGTGCGCAAATCAGTTAAAGGCCAACTGCGATTGGCTCGCAATGTGAAAATCAGCGAAAGGAATGAATTCAAAAATCGTCGATGGTGAGGAGCTTTCCGATCGCTGCGAGAAGATGCGGTCGGCTGGAAACAAGATTGTAGCTACAAACGGCTGTTTTGATCTGTTGCACGTTGGGCATGTGCGCTATTTGCAGGCGGCGCGAGCGCTCGGCGATCTCCTGGTTGTCGGCTTGAACGGTGACCGTTCGGTCGTGGAGTTAAAAGGAACAGGACGCCCAATCACACCCCAGCGTGATCGCGCCGAGATCCTCGCCGCGTTGGAATGCGTAGATGTAGTCACGGTTTTTCCAGAAGTTCGAGCCACAAAGTTTCTCGCCGCGGTCCGTCCTGCTGTTTATGTCAAAGG
>JBJMXF010000047.1:0-43142 GCA_045809725.1 Candidatus Udaeobacter sp.
TTGAGCGATGCGGAGTCGAGCTCGTCGAAACGCTGCATGACGGATGTCGCTTTCTCGCGGCCTGCCACAGGTCACCCGCGGGGATTCGGTGTTGCGGAGTTCGATGGTGCGTCGGTCGGGCCGCATGCCGGTCGGGACGAGTCCCTGGGGCACTCCCCCTGTGGCGGGGGCCATCGAGTCGACGAGACGCAGTCGCCCAGTCTGCCAGAGGTGGCGGCGACCGGCGAAATTCCGCGGATGCCGTGACGCGGGCCCGGTGCGCGGCTCACCCCGGCCGGTCGACCGCGGGGCACGGCATACGGTGTGCCGGTGCGCATCGACCCGGGCCTGCCCGTCGCCCTCGCGGTGGTGCTCCTGCTCGTCCTCACGGTGGTGATGTACCTCGTCGGCCGGCTGCCGCAGCCGGGTTCGACGCTCTTCGCCGCCGCCCGGGCGATCGTGCAGCTGAGCATCGCCGCGTTGGTGATCGCGGCCGTCATCAGCTCGCTCGTTCTCTCGCTGGTGCTGCTGGCCTTCAAGTTCGTCGTCGCCGTGGTGACCACCGTGCGCCGGGTCGAGGCGCCGAAGGCCTGGCCGTGGGCGACCCTGGCCATGCTGACCGGGCTGCTCCCGGTGGTGCTGATCATCCTGCTGACCCGCACGGTGCCCCCCACCGGCATCGCGCTGGTGCCCGTGGTGGGCATCCTCGCCGGCAACACGATGAACGGGCACACGCTCACCTGTCGCCGGGCGTTCGCTGCGCTGCGTGACGAGAAGGGCCAGTACGAGGCGGCCCTGTCGCTCGGTCTGACCCGGTCGCAGTCCGTCGGTGAGGTGGTGCACCGCCGGGTGCCCGAGGCGCTCATCCCCGGCCTGGACCAGGTGCGCACGGCCGGCGTCGTGACCCTGCCGGGGGCCTTCATCGGGGTGCTGCTCGGGGGCGGCTCCCCGGCCCAGGCCGCGGCCGCGCAGGTGCTGGTCCTCATGGGCATCATGGCGGCGCAGACGACCACCGCCGTCGTGGCAGAGCGGCTGATCGGCGAGGCCCTGCTGTTGCCCGCCGACCTCAAGGCGTCGCTGCAGCCCTGAGGCCTCGGGCCGCCAGCTCCTGCACCCTCGTCAGCAGGCGCGACCGCTCGTCCGGGCCCAGGGGCACCTCGAGCGCAATGAGCCACTCCTCCAGCTCACCCGCCCGCAGGGACCGGTGCTCCGTCGGCCGTCCCGGGGTGCGCACGGTGAGTGACTCGTGCGTCACCGTGACGTGCCGGCCGGGGAGGTGCTTGCCGAGCACGAGGCCGGTGGTGAAGTGAGAGCCCGGGTAGGTGCTCGTGAAGTGGTGCCCGATGACGACGTCGACCGGCGTCACCTCGAGCTCGTCGGTGGTGTGCGCCACCTCCCACCCGCCCTCGCGCCACCGGTCCAGCGCCCACCCGCCCGGCGTGTGCCGAACCCGGTGACGCCACCCGGGCAGCTGCTCGTCCTCGGCGTGGTCCTGCATCGGGATGGGTCGCAGCAGGCTCATCCCGAAGCCGGGGTCGCACAGCAGGCGCCGACCGTCGAGCACCACCTCGACGACCATGTGCGTGCGCCCCTGCTGCGCGCCGGTGCTCGGGTCGCCGACCCGGCCCAGGTGCCGCCGCACCCGGTACCCGAGTCGTTCGAGGGCAGCGGCGAAGACGGTGCTGTGCTCGAAGCAGTAGCCGCCGCGGCCTCGGCCGGTGAACTTCTCCTGGACGGCGGCGAGGGAGACGCCGGGGTGCCGGCCGAGCAGCACGTCGATGTTGTCGAACGTGAACGCCCGCACGTGCGCCTCGTGCAGGCGGTCCAGCGCCTTCCGGCTCGGCCCCTGAGCCGGTTCGCCGAGCCTGTCGAGGTAGCCAGACAGGTCGAGGGCATCGGTGCGCCAGGGGTCCGTCGGCATGCGGCCAGTCAAGCGCAGCGGATGCCGGGAGTCACCCCCGCGCCGGGCACCGCAGCGGGCACGGCACGGGGCCCGGCGCGATGCGTCCGGGCCCCGTGCACACTGCGTGGAGCTGAGGGGATTCGAACCCCTGGCCTTCTCATTGCGAACGAGACGCTCTACCAGCTGAGCTATACCCCCGTCATTAGCAAATTGAGACTAGCACGAGCGCCCGGTTTTTCATCAACTGAAACAAGAGATAGCTCCCATTCTGAGGCGAGAAAGCCGATAATACGAGCGATGCGAAAGAACGATTGCAGCGGGCGCGTTCGTGCTTAAGGTGCGCTCTCCAATTCTCGATATGCTGTGCATGATTTTCGCTCAAACCCAGACGGGATCGCCCGGACCGATGCCCGGCGGCGGCATTGGCTCGTTTTTCGTGCCGCTTATTTTCATTTTCATCATCATGTATTTTGTGATGATTAGACCGCAGAAAAAGCGGCAGGAACAGCAACAGAAGTTGATCGGGAATCTAAAGACCGGTGATCGCGTGGTGACTAACGCGGGCATCCACGGTCTCATTTCGAATGTAAAAGAAACGACAGTGCTTGTGAAAGTGGCCGACAACGTAAAAATCGAGATGGACAAATCGGCGATTACCAACGTCCTAAAAGAGGCGTAAGGTAAAACGTTTCGGTTCCCAGGCCGCACCGAACAAGCGACGCCGATGAGCAAATCGAAAATCGAAAATCGAGGATCGAAAATTTAATGACGCCACTGCTCACTTTTTTTATCGGTCTCGCCATACTGGTGCTGTTCGGCTGGTATTTTGCGAGCGAAAGTGAGCGATTGCGTCGCATCCTGGGGACTGTGCTGACAATCGTGGTCACGGTGTTTTGCTTATGGTCGACCTATCCGCCTTTCGACCAGAAGCGGCCGGATGGGACGGTGATTCGAAAGGGGAAGATTCATCTCGGCCTCGACCTCCAGGGTGGCACTTCGTTTTTGATCCGATTAGAGCCGCCAGCCAGCGCCGATGGTGGAAAACGGCCAATCACAAAAGCGATGGTAGACCAGGCCATCGAAGCCATCCGCAAGCGAGTCGACCGCTTTGGTGTAAGCGAGCCGATTATCACTCCACAGGGCAATGATCGTATTCTGGTGCAAATCCCCGGTCTCGACGCTGCCAATATTCAAGAGGCGCGCGAGCAACTTTCACGTGTAGCCAAACTAGAGTTCCGCCTCGTGTATCCTGACAATGGTCAACGTTTGAAAGCGATTGACGACGGAAAGGAAGTGATTCCGCCAGAATACCGAATCGAAACTTATACGCAGCAAGTTGAGGGCGGAAAGCCGATCGAAGAACGTTTGCTTGTCAAAAAGAAAGCGGATCTCGGCGGCAACCATGTTTCGCGAGCGGCTGCCGGATACGGTCAGGAAGGATGGGAAGTCACACTCGGGTTCGACACTGAAGGCGCCAAAACCTTCGGTCAAATTACTGAAGCTAATGTAAACCATCGCTTCGCGATTGTGCTCGATGGAGTGATTCAATCCGCGCCTGTTATCAGGACCGCCATTTACGGTGGTAACGCGGTCATCAGCGGCGGGCGGATGGACGAGCCGGAAGCCCGCAATCTCGCGAGCGTGTTGGAGAATCCGCTGCAAACCCCAGTCAAGATTGAAGAGGAGCGCCAGGTCTCAGCCAGCCTCGGCAGCGACTCGATCAAGAGCGGCATCTATTCGGGTATTGCGGGTTTTATCCTGGTGGTCGTGTTCATGATCATTTACTACCATGTAGTCGGTCTCATCGCTGACGTCGCTCTGCTGATCAACTGCTTCATGGTGGTCGGGGTGCTGGGAATGTTTAATAGCGTCCTGACACTTCCCGGCATCGCTGGGCTTATTCTCAGTTTGGGAATTGCGGTGGATGCCAATGTTCTGATTTACGAACGGCTTCGGGATGAAATTAAACAGGGAAAATCGCTTCGTGTGGCCGTCGATACTTCGTATCGAAAGGCCTTCAGTGCTATTTTCGATGCGCACGTAACGCAGTTTCTTACAGCCGCGATTCTTTTTTGGCTGGCAAGTGGACCTGTTAAGGGTTTCGCACTAACGCTGACGATCGGCATCGTCGCGTCAATGTTTTCGTCGCTGCTGGTCACGTACACCTGTTTCTCGTGGGCATTTGCGCTCGGCTGGCTGAAGCGAGTGTCCATGCTTCATCTCATTCGCTCAAAGGGATTCGATTTCCTCGGAAACGCGCCCAAGTTCGTGTCGATATCCGCCGTGGCTACGCTTCTCTGCCTTGGTGTTCTATTCATGAAGGGTCAGCGCAATCTTGGCGCCGATTTCAGAGGTGGCGACTTGCTTGTAATCTCTGCTGCACACAAGCTGACCCCTGATGAGGTACGCGGCGCGCTAGCCCATAGCGGATTTCAAAACAGCGTCATTCAATCGGAGAAGGTGGCGAATCGCGATCTCATCAGCATTCGAGCTGATTCAGGCGCCGCCGATAAAATCAAAGCGCAGCTTAGCCAGGCTTTGCCGACAGCAGGTCTAAAGTTCGAACAAACAGACCACGTTGGTGCGCTGGTTGGAAAAGAATTGGCAACAAAAAGCGCATTGGCTCTCGCGCTTGGGCTGCTCGGAATTTTCGTGTACGTGAGCTTCCGGTTCGCAACCTCGTTTGCTGTGGCTTCGCTGGCAGCGTTGGCGCACGACCTTATTATCACTCTCGGCATCTTCGCGTTGAGCGGGCGTGAACTTTCCTTGATTATGGTGGCTGCGGTCCTGACGATCGCCGGTTATTCGATCAACGATAAGATCGTCGTTTTCGACCGCATTCGCAGTGGCTTGCGTGATCGATTGTCGGGATCGGTGGCGGAAGTTATGAATACTTCAATAAACGAAACGCTGTCGCGAACGATCCTCACCGGAGGCACTGTTTTGCTGACTGTGCTGGCGTTGTATTTCTTTGGTGGACCTGTTCTAAACGACTTCGCGTTTTCGTTTCTGATTGGTGTTATCGTCGGAACGTATTCGTCCATTTTCATCGCGTCGCCCATTGTTCTTTGGTGGACGCGCGCGAGAGGCCGCGATACCAGCGCGCTTCGTCGCGAAGTGATCCAAACGACTACAGCGGGCCGGCTCGCGCCGCGATCATAACTGCTCTAAACAACAGGCCTGCCGCTCTCGTAAAAACGTTCTGACTTGCTGCGGTCAGGGAATGTTGGCGACAATTTTCTCCATCTCGGCGCTCGTGAAGGCACGCAGCGTCTGCGTCCTGATGTTGCCCAGGATATCCGCTGATAGCAACACGCTGGCGGCTGTCTCGTCGTTTGGTGCTTCGAAGACGCATACCTGGTCATAGTGACCAAGCGTCCAATACATCTGCTTAATGGTAACTCCCTTCGACTGCACCTTCGCCGCCCAGTCAGCAAGTCGCCGAGTTGTCTCCTTCGCAGCGTGAATTCCCTTATCAGTGAATTGCACCAAACTGATGTACGTCGCCATAACATCGATCCTTTAGCTAGGACGACCGAACATTGCAAGAACCCATAGGGACGTTCTCGGTCCTGCTCGTTGGAAAGCTGAATGCTCCTTTAGGAGTTGAAATCAGAAATGGAGGCGAGGGGAGTTGAACCCCTGTCCTCGTCGCTATCCGCGCAAACATCTACACGTTTATCCGGCGATAAATTTTAAGGAGCCAAGCCATGCGCCGGCGCATTGCCGACTCCCGAGCGTCCGCGAATTTCCTTCACCATCCGGCGCGGTCGCTCCGCCGTTTGATTAGCCTGCTGTCCACGTTTGGCGCCGTAGCAGGCGTCCAGCTCCAAACGTCACGGTCAATTAAGCCGCGAGAGCGAGATCTTGGTGATCTGCGTTTATTTGTTTTGGTTCGGTTTTTAACGAGGCCAACGAACCATCCTCGACATGCCGTCTGTGCTTCCAACGATGAGTCGAAGCCAGTACGCCCCCAAAATAATTTCTGCTTGAATAAGTACGACGGTTTGCAGTCTTATGCAAGCAGTCCGAGGATTCCCCCCGAGCAATGGCGATCGAAATCACATCTGAATCTTTGGCCGGGGCACAACCGGAGTCGGCGGTCCCATACAAGGACATCGTGCTCGCGCCGGGCAGCAGTCAGCGCAGTTTACGGTCGCGGTTTGGCTTAACAAATACGACGTGGACACGTCGCAACTTTAGTAGTCGCGCGCGGGAGCTTTCAGGCGGAGACGCCATCATTCTCTCCATCCCGAAGAGTGGCCGCACATGGCTTCGCGCATTTCTTTGCGCTTACTTCTGCAGACGTTTCGGCCTTGAATTCACCCTGCGTCCGGGACGGTATGCGTTGCCCGGTTTTCCGCGCATTGTCTTTTCTCACGATATGTTTGAGCATCGCACCAAAGGCGATCGCTGGGACAGAATTCGCGGCAAATATCTCGTCCCCCGACGGGAGCTTAACCGGGCAAAAATCATCCTGCTCGCCCGAGATCCGCGTGATTGTTTCGTTTCCCTCTACTTGCAGCTGACAAGGCGCGATCCTAATGCGGTCAAACTCAGGCAAAAAACCGTGGGCGAAATGTTGCGCGACGAAAAGTTCGGCATGCGCGCCATCGTTGATACCATGAACAATTGGCTTAACGAGTTCTCGCACCGTGACAATTTCACCCTCGTCCGATATGAAGCACTGCGAGCCTCGCCAGAGGAAGGTTTCCGCGACCTGCTTGCACATCTTGGTGAATCGTCGCCTGACGCGAATATTTTCCAGCAAGCGCTCGAGTTCTCCCGATTCGAGAACATGCAAAAGCTCGAGGCCGCGGGAGCTTTTGACTCAAAGATTTTGCATCCAGGCGATGTGCGCGATCCAGAATCGTTCAAGGTGCGCCGCGGAAAAGTGGGAGGATATCGCGAATACCTGTCACTGGAAGACCAACAATTTGCCGAAGCTGCATTAACAAAGCTGGATCGCCGATTCGGCTATACAGGCTAAGCGGGGCTGGCTTCTATTCATTTCAAGAGCAGTGTTGCTGTCTGCACGGGAAGATCTCACCGATGGGCAATTACATTCATCCGCCGTCGCATTCGTTAGGCTGATCCTGAATTCGACACAATTTCGACGGATTGACGTGCGGCGGCTATAAAAATCCTATGAAAACGAAGATCACCGCAATCATTGGAATCTTTCTTGTTTCGCACTCGGCGATTGCGCAAGAGAAGACCACGATTCGATTCGGACATTTTCCGAACATCACTCATGCGCAAGGCGTAATCGCGCACGCCCTTTCGCGACAAGGCAAAGGCTGGTTTGAAGAACGACTCGGGCCAAACGTACAGATTCAGTGGTTTACTTACAACGCCGGCCCTTCAGCAATGGAGGCGATTTTTGCAAGATCGCTTGATGTGACGTACGTCGGCCCGGGTCCGGCGCTTAATGCCTACTTCAAATCGAACAGCGAGGAGATTCGTGTCATTTCTGGTGCCGCTAATGCTGGTGCGGCTTTGTTAGTGAAGGCCGATTCCCCCATCAAAGCCCCCATTGATTTTCGCGGCAAAAAGATCGCTACGCCTCAACTCGGCAACACTCAGGACATTTCGTGTCGAGCATGGTTAAAAGCACAAGGTTTCCGAGTCACCCTCACCGGTGGCGATGCGACAGTCATTCCAACTGCGAATCCAGATCAACTCGGATTGTTTCAAAGTGGCGGCGTTGATGCGGTATGGACGGTCGAGCCATGGGTAACAAGGCTCGAGCGCGATGCGAAGGCGTGGGTATTTCTCGAAGACAAAGCTACGATCACTACCTGGCTTGTCTCTAGCGTGAAGTTCCTGCATGACCGGCGCGATCTTGCAAAAAAAATCGCAGACGCAAATGTCGAACTGACCAAATGGATACAACAAAATCAAGCGGAAGCGCAGAAGCTGTTAGTCGCGGAACTGAAAGCTGAAACACGCGCTGATTTCGCACCGGACGCAGTGGCGCAGGCATGGAATCGGATTCAATTCACAAGTGAAGTGTCCCGTGATCTGATTGCCAAATCTGTGCAGGATGGAAAAGATGCGGGTTTTCTCAAAGGTTCGACAGATGTTTCCAAGCTCGTCGAAACTCCGTGATGCAACGACTCCCTCGCCAACGTTCCTCAGCTGCAGAGGAGCTCGAGGTCATCGCGCCGTCAAAGCTCGCGATTGAGAACGTCTCGAAGAACTTCAAAGGCGCATCCGGAGCAGTTCTCGCGCTCGATCGGGTGAGTCTGAACGTTGCTGAGGGTGAATTCGTTTGCCTCGTTGGCGCCAGCGGCTGTGGCAAGACGACCTTGCTCAATATCATCGCCGGCCTGGAAAAACCGGATAGCGGCACGGTGCAGGCTGATGGCAAACCGATCACCGGCCCTGGTCGCGAGCGGCTCGTCATGTTTCAGGAACCGGCTTTGTTCCCGTGGCTGAACGTGTTTGGAAATGTTTTATTTGGACTCAAACTCAAGCCGAATCTGACAAACAAAGATCGGCAGGACGTCGCCAAGTACTATCTCGAACTAGTCGGGCTTAGTCGCTTCGAGCGCGCGAACATTCACGAACTTTCTGGAGGAATGAAGCAGCGCGTCTCGCTTGCTCGTGCACTGGCGCCTAATCCTCGCGTGTTACTGATGGACGAGCCGTTTGCTGCTCTCGATGCGCTGACTCGCGAGCAACTCTATGGCGACCTTCAGCGAATCTGGAAAGCGCGGAACAAAACAATCGTGTTTGTTACGCACAACGTTCGCGAGGCAGCTTGCCTGGGCGATCGGGTCATAGTTTTTTCGCCGCGTCCCGGTCGCATTCGAGAAGAGTTTGCTGTAGACCTGCCTCGGCCGCGCGACATCAACAGTGTAGACCTTGCAGTTCACGCCACGGAAATCACAAAAGCGCTAAAGGGTCATAGCCAACCGGAGATCGCTATCGCAGAATGAAACGGTTTTTGTTAGCCGCACTTTTTTTCGCTTTTCTCCTGGTGATTTGGGAGGCGCTGTTCCGTGCAAAGATTTGGTCGCCAGTCCTCCTGCCTTCACCGCGACAGGTCGCCGTGTATTTAAAGGACGCTGCAGTAGACGGAACTCTGGTGAAAGCCACCATCGTTACGATGCGTCGATTGCTGACAGGCTATATTATTGGACTTGTTGCAGGGCTGCCGTTGGGATTGCTGACTGCGCGTTGGAGGGTGTGCCAGGATACCATTGGAACCCTGGCACTCGGTCTCCAAACATTACCGAGTGTCTGTTGGGTGCCGCTTGCCTTGTTGTGGTTCGGACAAACCGAAGCCGCCATGCTTTTCGTCGTGGTAATGGGGACGCTTTGGTCCGTCGTGATCGCCACGGAAACTGGCGTGCGGAACGTGCCGCCAATCTACCGTCGTGCTGCTTTGACCATGGGCTCCAAGCGTCTGCACATGTGGTTCAAGGTGATTCTCCCGGCAGCCCTTCCATTTATCGTTAGCGGGATGAAGCAAGGTTGGGCGTTTGCGTGGCGTTCACTTATGGCTGCAGAGATTTTCGTCAGCATCCTGACCGGTTTCGGACTCGGACAGCTTTTACACTACGGCCGTGAATTGAGCGCCATGGAGCAGGTGATCGGCATCATGATTATCATCGTCGTAATCGGTCTATTGGCGGATAAAATTTTCTTCTCTCCGTTTGAAAAATTCCTCCATCGGCGCTGGGGTACCAGCCAAGCATGATCTTCGGGCGAAAACGAACGCCCGTGTCGGCGCAGCGCGAAGTGCGGATTAGCAATAAGCTGGGATTACACGCGCGCCCTGCTGCTCACTTTGTTAAACACGTCAGAACTTTTCGATCGGAAATCTGGTTCGTGACAACTGGCGGTCGCTATTCCGCTGCAAGTTTGATCGACGTTCTGCGCGCCAGCCTTGATTGCGGAGCTAAGGCAACCCTCGAAGCTTACGGCGTGGACGCTGAGGAGGCCGTAGAACGACTACAAAAGTTGCTCGGTGAATTACACCGGTTCGACGAATCCTAACGGAGAGGCCGCGCGACCAGGATCCCGCTGTCTGACCGATACCGATACAGGTATTTCGAAAGCTCGTCGTCCACGACAACCTTGCCGGAATTGCTAGGCGACGAAGCGTGCATGAAATGCAAAACGCCGTCGCTACCGCGCAATGCCAGCCCGACATGCGCAGTCGAGTGAAGGCCATTTCGCTCGCGAGAAATCACGCCGATGACATCACCGCTCCGCAATTTCGGCTCGATACCAGCGACCTGGCTTTTTGGAATTTCGTAGAGCGGCCGTGATGACACATTCGCTTCCATTCGCGCAAGAGGCCCAAGTAACGAGCGGTTCGAGACAAGATAACGATAATGTCTCCAACCGACGGTCATCTCGCGCGCAGAATGCGGCACACTGCGCCCGCCAAGCTCACGCGTCATGTCGGCAACCAGGCCGCGGCGATCGTTATCGTAAAGCCAGTCTTCCAGGTAATGCAGCCGCGAAAGATAATCGCCGGTGCATTCGCCGCCGCGATAACGATCCAGTTCGATATAGTGGAGTAAACGTTCTGGAGTCCAATTCGATTCCGGCTCGTTCAACATTCGTGCAAAGCCAAGTGCCGTTTCGAAAAACGTCCAGCAATCCATCCCGTAGAAGTTCACCGATGGCGATTCGATTCGATTATCGATCTCGAGGGTGAAATGTTTGTAGCGGGTACCGACCAGCGCTTTTCCAACCGCCGCAGTCCGATCACCGATTGGCAGTGCTTTCCAATTCTCCGATTTCGCCTTTGCAACCAGCCGGTTGAATTGGTCCTGCCCCTTGAACACCCTGTCGAACGCTAAACGCGATTCAGACGCAATCCCGGCGGAGCAAACCAAAAATAGTATGACGCAGACCCTCCAGTACCTCATTTGAAGAATTAACTGAACGCTTGTTGTACAAAGTTACAAGGTCAAAGGGTAAGACGCTTAGAACTTCGAACGGTCCCTGACTTGTGTGTGCAGTTTGCAACGTTTTAACGCTTTCCAGTTTGTAACTGTCTCATATCGTTCTAAGACCGTGCCAATCCGCTTTCCTAAAAAGAAACGGCGAAACATTGTTCGTCAGACGCCAGACGGCGACACTCCTGTTGCAACAGGGCGCCATTCCACTCGCGTCCGCCTGCGTCCGCGGTCCGATTGGCATAAACGCAATTTTCTTACCAGTGTTTTGATTCCATCGCTGTTCGTGAAGCGATCTGGCGAATACGTGCCGCCCGAATTTCCCAAGATCCGGGAGGGCGAGATCTGTATCACCTGGATCGGCCACGCTTCATTTCTCATCCAGACGCACGAGGTGAACGTCTTGATCGACCCGATTTGGTCCAAATGGCTCAAGGTCATCAAACGGTTGAAACGCCCTGGCTTCGAAATTCATCATTTGCCGTCCATAGACTTCGTACTCGTGACCCATGCGCATTTTGATCACCTCGACCGTCGCACCCTTCGGCGCGTAGCTACGGATCAACCGATCGTGGTTCCGACAGGCGTTGGAAACCTGGTCCACGATCTCGGGTTTCACATCGTGCACGAACTCGACTACTGGCAGACCGTCGAGCTCGGGCCACTTAAAATTTCGCTTACCCCATGTCACCATTGGGGAGCTCGGTTTCTGGCGGATTTGCATCGCGATTTCGGTGGGTTCGTTATCTCGTCGAATGGCCGCACGATCTTTCATTGTGGCGACACAGCTTATTTCCCGGGCTTCAAAGAGATTGGCGACCGATTCAATGTCGACCTCGCGTTGCTTCCAATCGGCGCTTATGAAGCGCCTACCGGACGCGAGGTTCACATGAATCCCGAAGAAGCGGTAAGAGCTTTTCTGGAACTGCGCGCCAAGAGGCTAATCCCAATGCATTACGGAACGTTCCCTCTTGGTTTTGAGCCGCTCCACGAACCGCCGCAGCGATTACTTGCAGCGGCGCGCGCGCACGGGATCGAACAAAAGGTGCTCGTGATGACCGAGGGCAAGCCGGTCGTTCTATGAAACAGAAAACGCCCAACACCCAACGCCGAACGCCGAACGTTGAATTCGGACGCTGCCTTGTTGCCGACGGTTCTGATGGAGAGTACGGACCGAGGAGCAAACGCGTCTATGATCTCGAAGATAGATTACTCGATTTCGCGGTAGATGTAATCGAACTCACCGAGTCGCTGCCGAACACCAGGGCGGGAAATCATATCGCCGGACAGCTTTTGCGCTGGGGGACATCGCCTCTTTCCAATCATGGCGAGGTTGAGGCAGCAGAATCGCGCAAAGATTTTCTTCATAAGCTGCGAATCTGTCTGAAAGAACTTCGCGAAACAAAACGCTGGCTGCGTCTGCTGAGCCGGCTGAAAAAACTTGCTGAGCCGACGAATCTGCTAGCATGCCTAAACGAGGTCGAGGAACTAACCAGAATTTTCGCAGCAAGCGTTAAGACCGCAGGAAAAAACGCGAAACTGTGAACTGCCGTTCGGAGTTCAGGATTGGGCGTTGGGCGTTGGGCGTTGGGCGTTTGCTGCCTTAAATGCCTACTTCGCGCTCCACCCCTTCGGACGTTGTTGGCGCGCTTTCAGCCGGATTACTCGTCCTTGGCCTTTGCCTGATCCTCCTCTGGCGCAATCCGCAGTTTTTTTGGAATGACGATTATGAATTGTCGGTGCTCCCAGTGTTCGCCGACATGGCGCGCAGTTGGTCCGAAGGTCATTGGCCGATCCTGAGTCCGTATTCCTGGGTATGCGGCAATCTCGCGGGCGAATTTCAGTACGGAACGTTTTCGGTGTTTGTGAATGCGGTCGTCGTTTTCATCTGGAAATTTCCGCTCACATTTCCACAACAGGCCGCCGCGGTTTCGATCGCCCACCTTTTTGTACTCGCGATTGGCGCGTTTTTGCTCGCACGGGATCGTGTGTTTTCAATCGCCTTGTCCATCTTTGTCGCGCTAATCGCCTCGTTAGGTGGTTGGGTTATTTGCTGGGGCGCCACGGATTGGTTCGGTGCACTCGGCGCGTTTACCTGGTTGCCCTGGGCGTGGTGGGGCGCGGAACGCGCTCTGGATTCAGGGCGAACGAGGTGGCGATGGCTCTGGCCGGCGCCGTTCGTTTATCTTCTCGTCACCGGCGGATTTCCTTACACGGTTTTAATGCTACTGCTCCTGATTGGGTGGTTGTCGATCAAGTCAGTGGTCCAAACGCGCAACATTTTCTTTGTTCTGCCGCTGCTCATCGGCGTAGCGCTCGGTTTCGGTCTGTCGGCGCCCGCATGGCTGGGATTACTTGATTTGGTTCAGGGTTCAGCGCGGGAGTTACAGGCAGCCACAGCACATTGGCAATGGCGCGTGCCGCCTGCGGCGCTGCCAGGACTAATTCTCCCATCGTGGACGGTGAACTGGACGGATTTTTCCTCACGGGCTCGTGCGCATACGGCGGCCGAATTAGCTTGCGGGTTAGTCGCCCCTGCCGCACTGATCGCTGGAGTCCTCTCGGGTGGACGGCCATTCGTTAGGCGGATCAAATGGGAGCTCGTACTGCTGTTGCTCGTGCTTTTACTCTGCATGACTCCGACTGCCGGGATGTTCCGTTGGAGTTTTCGTTGGCTGCCATTTTTTCATCTCATACTGGTGTTGTGCGCGGCGGAAGCTTTGCGTCTGAAACCTCGATTGCCGACTCCGGCTGTGGCCGCGGTTGGACTTGTCGTCTTGATAGCCGTCGCGGCGTTGATCTTCGACATGGCTGGCGGATACGCTTTCCCTCTCACTTGGATTCTGATTGGACTGGCTGTTTTTTGGTTGTGTTTAGAGTTCCTATTGCGCGGTTCCGAATTTCGCTGCTGGACCCCTGTCGTGATCACGTTTTGCGCCTTCCTTGCTACATATCTCTGCATTCCGACGAACTGCGGAGTGCCGCGCTACAATTTTTCTCAAGAACTCCTTAAACCTGCGCCGCTCGATCCGCAGCGGCTTTATCTCAGTGTGTATCCATGGGCCGAGCTTACCTATTGTACAGCAAACAAACCCGAACCGGTGGGCCAAACCTTGCGGCCGGGAAGCACTTCGATGTGGGCAGGACTGCGATTCATCAATGGCTACAGTCCGATCCGCCCGGCAGGTGTCGGGCGTGAATTTGAAACCAGCATCCACGGTGAAATTAATCCCGATGTCGGAGCGCATTTACTCCATGATCAAGCCGGCAGAGACGGCCAACTGGCTTTGATGGGCGTGGACGGGATCGTCGTTGCGCGCGAAGTCGACATTGCGCCCCAGCCGAATTCTGAATGGGAACTGATCGTTTCAAATGACGAAGGCACTGTGTTTCACCGGCGCAATGCACCGTTCGCGCGCGTACGCTCGGTCACCTCAATAGAGTCGCGGCCTAACGAGCAATTTGTGTTGGCGAGTATCTCGCGGATTAATGACTCCCGAAATTTCGTGCACGCCGACATCGATGTCCCCGCTGATGGTCCGTCTGCTCTTCTGACCTTTTCACGTCCGTATTTTCGAGGATACAAAGCGAGCATCGGCCATCAGAAGCTCGCCATTACCTCTTATCGCGGGTTATCTCCAACCTTGGAGATTCCAGCAGGCACGCACGGGCGGCTAACAGTTGCGTACAGACCAGTTTGGTTGCTGTGGGGAGGCGGTATGGCTGCCGTCTCCGGTTTGATCGTCCTCCTCGGCCTTGTCGCCGCTTGGCGTTACTCTTAAGACCCGCCTCAGAGTTCTATCGGATTTTCGAGCAGTTCGATCACGCGCTTTAGCAAACGACTGGCGCCGCCGCCGTCCACGCTGCGATGATCGAAGCTTAAGGTGATTTGCGCTTCGGTTCTGGGAACGAACTCGTTCTTTGTTTCGGCCCATGATGGAACTTTTTTGCCCATACCGAGACCGAGCAGCAATGTTTGATCCGGCAGTGGAATCGGCGTGCCCCATTCCATGCCGAAAATGCCGAAGTTAGAAACCGTGGCGATGCCGCCCGTCTGCATGTCAGGCGAAATCCGCCGCTGTCGCGCGAGCTCGATCAATTCCTTGTATTTCGTCGTCAGATCAGCAAGCGAAGTTTTCTCTGCGCTCCGAATGACTGGCACCATGATTCCGTCTTCGGCTTCCACAGCAATTCCAATGTCGATCGAGTTGGATTGCACCACGCGATTTCCAATGAATTTCGCTGCCGCACTTGGATTCTCGGCCAGCGCAAGCGCGAGACCACGCAACGCGTAAAGGCCCAGGCCGGGCTTCGGGTCACGCGATTGGCGAGCTTGTAACGCCGGATCGAGATTCACTGACGACCCGATGGTTGAAAGAGGTCGCGTCCAACTCCGACGCATCGCATCGGCCACGCCGACGCGAATCTTTGAAGCTTCGTGCACTGTCTGGCTTTCGATCTTGTGCAGAAAGGCTTCGAGATCTTTGATCGTCACCCGGTTGCCGGCGCCGGTGCCCATGATCGCTGCGAGGTCAGCGGTCGTTAGCTGCAATTCAGTCATGCGCGCACGGACGCGCGGGGACATGAACGTTGCGCCTTTTGTTATCGCGGGGACGGGCAGGCCGCCAGCCCGTTCACCATCGCCGTCATGCGCAGCAATTCTTTTCTCTCGAGCCGGAGCAACTTCCTGGTCGGCGCGCGCAGGAATTTCTTCCGCGACTTCTTTTTGCGGGGGCGGCGCCGATGTGTGTTTCGCAAAGCGCGCAGCGTCTTGTTCGCTCGCTTCAATGTAGCCCAGCACCGCGCCGACGGGGTAAGTCTCCTTTAATTGAACAGTGATCTTGTCGATCTTGCCTTTGCACGGCGTGGTCACGCCCATGACGGCTTTGTTAGTCTCGACGTCGATGATTTCCTGATCATCCACAACTTCGTCGCCAGGTTTGACCTTTATATCGACGATTGTGGCTTCGGCGATTGATTCGCCAAGCTGCGGCATGATGATTGGGACTTGCGCCATAGATTCTATTCGCGGAGCAATGCGCGCGCCTTCGCAACGATATTTCTCGCGTTTGGTCGATGCGCGCTCCAGAGATTCGGATGATACGGAATCGGTGTGTCTTTCGCGTTGAGACGCCGAGGGGCGGCATCGAGCAGATGAAATCCTTGAGTGGTGACCCGTGCCATGACTTCCGCGTTCGTGCCGCCCCACGGGAATGACTCGCCGACGCAGAGTAAACGGCCGGTGCGCGCCACAGATGCAAGGACGGTGTCAATGTCCAACGGCTTGACCGTGCGCAGGTCGACAACTTCAATTTCAAGTCCCTCGCGCGCGAGTTCCTCAGCAGCGGCGAGAGATTCCTGCGTCATTGCGCTGTAACTCACGATCGTAAGATCGCGCCCTTCCCGTGCAATGCGCGCCCGTCCAGTGGGCAAACCTTTGTCCGGCAATTTGTCGGCCTTCAGATGGTAATACAGATATTTGTGTTCGCAGTAAACGACAGGATCATCGATTGCCACGGCTTCTATCAACATCGTGTAAGCATCTTCCACCGTGGCCGGGGTCATCACGATGAGACCGGGATAATGCGCGTAAAGCGATTCCATCGATTGGCTGTGAAACGGACCGCTTCCCTTTGTTCCGCCGGACGGCAAACGGACAGTGATCGGCACCGGCATCCCTGTTCGCCAATAATGCGTGCCTGCGTTGTTGAGAATCTGGTTCAGCGCAATGCTTGAAAAATCAGCAAATTGCATCTCCACAATCGGTCGCATTCCTTGAATGGCAGCGCCAATGGCTGTGCCGACAATCGCATCTTCACTAATCGGCGTGTTCAACACGCGCTCCGGAAATTCTTTCGCCAAACCTTTCGTTGCTTTGAACGCGCCGCCAAATGCCCCGCCAACGTCCTGTCCGTAAATGAAAACGCGATCATCGTCGCGCAACACTTTCGCCTGCGCTTCCCGAATCGCTTCGAGGTAAGTGATGCTCATGCGGATAATGACGAAATCCGAATGACGAATGACGAAACAATGACGAAACCCGAATGACAAACTGCGCCCAGAAAATTCGTCATGTGAACCTTCGGATTTCCTTTGTCATTCGACATTCGTGCTTCGTGATTCACTCCTCGTCCACGTGGTCGAAAAGATCGCGCCTGGATAATGCGCACCAATCTTCTTTGTCGGCTTCGGGCACCGCTTCTTGTTGAGCGGCGGCAACTGCCTCGTCCACTTGCTTGACGGCGTCTTTGCGCCAGTTAGCGAGCGTGTCTGAATCGAGCAGGTTTGATTCGATAATGGTTTGCTCCGCGAACTTCAAACAATCCCGCGCAAACGGTTGCTGCTTCATTTCTTCGGACACGTAGCTGGCGTCATCGTGTTCGCCGTGACCGGAAAGCCGCAGCACCGAAGCAATGATCAACTGTGGTGGACGCCCTGCACGTGCGCGTTTGACCGCACCGCCAATCACGTCCAAGCACGCGCTAAGATCAGTTCCGTCAACACTGTAACCTTCGAATCCGTATCCAATCGCCCGTTCCCTTAAATCATCGCACGCGAATTCGCGGTCGTTAGGCGTCGAGTACGCATAATGATTATTTGTGGCGACTACTACGAGCGGCACCTGCTCCACCGCGGCGATGTTCATTCCTTCGTGGAATGCTCCGGTTTGCATTCCCCCTTCGCCGATGCAAGTGAGACCGACAAAATCTTTCTTTCCTCGGAATCGCTTGGCCATCAGTGTGCCGACCGTAACTGAAACCATCGCGCCGAGATGACTGATCATCGCAAGTTCGTTATCGCGCGGATGCCCTCGATGAATATTGCCATCGCGCCCGCGCATCGGACCCAGGCGCGAACCGAGGTATGTGCGGGTGACGTCTACTAACGGTTCGCCAAACGCGGATCGTCCAGCCTGGTCGCGAATCAACGGCGCAAAAATGTCGCCTTTATTTAAAAACAAACCGCAGGCGACGCTAACTGCTTCCTGACCCTTGCCGATGTAAACGCCACCGGTAATCTGGCCGCCGCGGTATAAACTAACGAGCTTTTCCTCGAGCGTGCGTGCTAGCAGCATCCAGCGAAATGCTTCCAGAAAACGCTCGTGAGGAGGCGCAGCCTTGTGCGCAGCACTTTCAGCCACCGCAGCGAGCGCGCCCTTTTTCTTTTTCGATTTCGCGGTCCGCTGGGCCGTTTGGAGCATCGCGTCATTTTAGCCACCATCGGCAACTGCGCGCAAAGTTTTTCTGTGACCTGCCATTGCAGGTGGAACGCGTTGTCCTCAAGGCGTTGGCTCAATCAACTGCCGCGCTGCCGCCTGATTATATCTGCGCCTCCGGCGATGAGTCAGACATCGTCTTCGGAAGAAGCCGATCCACCTACCGCGCGGCGAAGGCGAGCCGCGGCTGTGTCGGGACTTCTGCTCCGCCGTTTGAGGCTGGTTCAGTGACAGGTTGTGCCGGGGCAGTCAGCTTGACGCCGACCAATTTGCTCACGCCGCGTTCTTCCATTGTGACGCCGTAGAGGACATCAGCTTTGGCGATTGTACGTTTGTTGTGCGTGATGATGATGAACTGGCTCTGCTGCACGAATCGGTCGAGCACGCGGATGAAGCAGTTGATGTTGTTTTCATCGAGGGCCGCGTCCACTTCATCAAGAATGCAGAACGGACTCGGGCGCACCATGTAAATCGCAAACAGCAGCGACACAGCCGTCATTGCACGTTCGCCACCACTCAACAGCGACACGCTTTGCAATTGTTTTCCCGGCGGTTTGGCGGTGATTTCGATACCGCAGTTCAGCGGATCGTTTTCGTCCACCAGTGACAAATCCGCGCGGCCACCACGGAATAGCTCGGCAAACATTTCTCGAAAATTCGTCCGAACCTGTTCAAAGGTGTCGGCAAATAGTTTCCGTGTGGTGGAATTGATGCGCGCGATCACGTCGAGCAACTCGCGCTGAGAATTCGTAAGATCGCTATTTTGCGCTTCGAGGAATTTGTAACGCTCCTCAAGTTCGTCGTACTCCTGCACTGCCTCGAGGTTCACCGGTCCCATGTTGTCCAGCTGTCCTGTAAGATCGGCGATTGATTTTTCGAGATCTGGAGAGGTAAGCTCCGCCAGGCCCGCTGTCGCAGGAGCTCCGACCTCCAATTTCTCGTTGCGCTTCACCAGCGCTCTCCACGTTTTTTCGAATGCCGCTTCATCGGGTGTGAAGCTGTGAAGATCGATCTGGTAGCTGCGAGAAACCTGCGCGAGAAGATTGTCGAGCTTCATTTGGAATTGCGACTCCCGGACTTGCCCCTGAGCGCGGCGGTCCTGTAATTCGCCTAACGAGTCTCGCACACGCCGCAGTTCGCTTTCCAGATCGGCAATCGCAGCAAAACGGGTGGCGCGCTGCTCGGCGATCTTTGCGCTGTTCGCTCGGGCTTCGTCACGTTGTGACGTTCGGGTTTTGATCAGCGTTTCAGATTCACGCGACTCCTCGGCCTGCGCAGCTAATTTCCGTTCGTACATCGCGATGTCCGCCTTCCGAACTGTGATTAACTCGGCAAGCTCGGCGTCGCGCGCGTTCATCGGTTCACGTTGCGCAATTAAATTTTTATGCCGCTGTTGCTCGGTTGCGAGGCTCAGTCGTAGTTCATTCGTTTTCGCGGTTAGCTCTTCTTCGTGCACCACCGTTTTTTCCTGCGCGGCTTCGAACGCGGCTAACTCGTTCTTTTGCTTGGCCAACTGGTCGCGCCCCGATTGAAGATCTCGCTCCACATGCGCGAGCCGTTCGTCGGCAGCCGCAATCTGGCGCTCCAGAGCGGCTCTTTCCGATTGCAACATATCGATCTTGCGCTCGGCCTCACTCAGTTCGCGCTGAAGCCGCGAAGCAGTTTCAAGAGCCGTTTTGGACTCGTCTCGTCTGGCGGAGACCGACTCGTATTCCTGTGCCAGCGCAGCTTCTTCTCTTGCCAGATTGGCGATCTGCGCTTTGCGCTCGAGCAAAGAGGCCGCGCGGACTTCGCTGCTTCCCGTGAAAACGATTCCTTCTCGGGAAACATATTCGCCGGCGAGCGTAGCCATCGCCAGCGCAGGTTCTACCTTCTTGTGCTCGAGCGCCTGTTCGAGTCCCGGAAAAATCACGACATCGCCGAGCAACCGGGTGATGAGTGCTTCCAGCGGCTTCGGTGCACGCACCTTGTCAGTGGCCCAGGCGAGCGCCTCGGATGGCAGAATTTTTTGCGACGTTTGCGGCGCGGCCATGGCCAGCTTGGGGATGAGCAGCGCGGCGTATCCCAGTTTTTTTTCCTTTAGACGCCCAACTATTTCGGAAACGACGTTCCCATCTTTTAAAACGATGGCGTGCAGATTACGGCCAAGCGCGGCTTCAATCGCCTGGATGAATTTTGGGTCGACATCCAAATGCGCAACGAGCGAACCCGCAATCGCCTCCCGGAATTCTGCGGAACCATTGACGCCCTTGAGCAGAGCTTGCGAACCTTCGGCGAGCCCTTCGCCCTCTTCGTTGAGTTGACGCAACACCTCCAGACGGGACCGCTTTTCGGCGAGTGTGCGATGGAGTGTGGCGAGATTCTCCTCCGCTTGAGCGAGCAGTTTTTCCTTTTCGCGCACGCTGGTCTCAACATCGAGCGGTTGACGACCGGCGGCATCCAGCGAGACAGCGATGTGCGCGACGAGTTCTCCGCGCGCTTCAGTTAACGCGTCGATCTCTTCTACAACCTGTTCAACTTGTGTGTGAGTCAGTTCGCGACGCGCTTTAGTTCCAGTGAGTTCCTCTTCGAGGGCCGAGATCCGGCTTTCCGATTTCGAAAGCGCAAGTTGCAATTCCCGCACACGCGTCACTCGATCGCTGCGTTTCGTATGGATTTCTCGAGCCAAAGCGGATAGCTCCGTCAGCTCCGCTTCCTTTTGGTTCAACTGCTCCTCGATTTCAGCGATCGAACTGTTCGTTTGCTCGATTTGGGCAGCATGCTGGTTGCGTTTGTTTTCCGCCTCAGCGACGTCGCGCCGTGCGCGTTCAATCAATTCCGCCAGTTCCTGCGCGCGCTGACGGTTGAACTCAATGAGATTGCGATGCGTGGCAATCTCGCTGTCCAGTCGCTGAACTTCTGTACGTGACTCGGCTATCTCGCTATCGATCTTGTCGAGCGCGCTGCGTTCCTCGGCCAGCGCATTTTCGCTTTTGTCGATGGTGCCGCGCGCGGTCTTCTCGCTGTCCACCAGACTTTCGATTTCTTTCCGCGACGCGGCCAGCTCGCGCTCCAGCGAAGCGAGCTGTTTGGAAGCATGATGTGTTTCAAGCACACGGAGATCTGCATGCAACGCCTGATAGCGCCGCGCTTTCCCAGCTTGCCGCTGAAGTGAACCGATCTGACGTTTGACCTCCTTGATCACGTCACCGATGCGCAAGAGATTCGCTTCCGTTGCCTCGAGCTTTCGGAGCGCCTCGCGTTTTTGCGTTTTATATTTCGTGATCCCGGCTGCTTCTTCGAAAACCGCGCGCCGATCTTCCGGACGCGAGCTCAAGATCATGTCGATTCTGCCTTGCTCCATCATGGAGTAAGAAGTTCGCGCGATCCCGGTGTCGGCGAAAAGACTTTGAATGTCGCGAAGGCGGCACGCTGTTTTGTTTAGTAAATATTCGGAATTTCCATCGCGATAAATGCGGCGCGTCACCCGCACGTCGTGCCATTCGATTCCGAGTTCTTCAGCGCAGTTGCTGAACGTGAGTGACACCTCCGCAAATCCCACCGGCTTGCGCGTATCGGCACCGTTGAAGATCACGTCCGCCATCTCATCGCCCCGAAGCGATTTCGCGGATTGCTCGCCGAGCGCCCACTTCACGGCGTCCAACACATTGGATTTTCCGCAACCGTTCGGTCCGACTATCGCCGTGACGCCTTCATGAAAATTGAAGACAGTTTTATCGGCAAACGATTTAAAGCCGAATAGCTCGAGCGATTGTAAATGCATTTTGGGCCAAACCCCGCGCCTTCGGACGCCTCAATACAGCAGGCTCATTTTGGTTACAAGCGGAAAATCACACAATTTGAAGGGGTTCCAAGGCCACCCGGCCACAGGATATTGTGGGTTCGAGACGATTGCGACGTTCATTAGCACCTCCCAGTTGCAAGTCCCGACCATTTGAAAAGCACCGTGTTTGGCACGTGGAACTTAACTCGCGCTCTTGCCTTGAACAAATCGATCAGTGAGGATGCGCCGATGGGAAACGAATCCACCAGTTCCCTCGAACAGGCCGAGCGCGTTGATCATCAACTGGTTCGCGGCATTGGAATTCCAGCTCTCACCGCGAATATCGTCAGCTCCACAATTGGTGCTGGAATATTCGTGATTCCAGCGACGGTTGCGAAGGGACTAGGTTCTGCAGCGCCGCTCGCATTCGTCTGCTGCGCGGTTGCCATGGTCTTGTTCGTTACATGTTTCGCCATCGCCGGCAGCCGCGTTTCGTTGACAGGCGGTCTTTACGCGTATGTCGAAGTGGCGTTTGGGCGTTACGTCGGATTCCTCGCCGGCATGCTTTATTTTCTCACGGCACTCGGCGCCGTTGCCGGCGTCGTGAACGTATTGGCAAACTCCGTTGCGCTTGTGGTGCCGTTCCTCGGCGGTCCCGTGATGCGGATTATCGTGATGTTCGCGGTCTATGCGTCCCTCGTATTGATTAACATTCGCGGCGTCCGAGAGGGCGCTGGTGCCGTCACAGTCATTACGTTCGCGAAGCTTCTGCCCCTGTTGTTGTTCATTTGCGTCGGAATATTTTTTATTCACGCGCCGAATCTTGCCTGGGGCGCTTGGCCGAGCAGCAAGTCGTTAGGCGACGCCGTTATCCTTTTGATTTTTGCGTTCGTGGGAATCGAGGTGGCATTGATTCCGAGCGGCGAAGTGAAAACTCCCGCGCGTACAGTGCCGCGATCGGCATACCTCGCGCTGGTGATCACGACAATCATTTACCTGATGATCCAACTCGTCGGGCAGGGCACGCTCGGTCCCGATCTCGCGAATCATCCGGAGGCGCCTCTCGCTGAATCGGCGTCGACATTTCTCGGCAATCTCGGCCGCATGATTCTTCTTGCTGGAGCGAGCATCTCCGCATTCGGATTTGTGACGAGCGACATCCTGAGCTCTCCGCGCATGATCTTTGCTTTCGGCCGCGACGGCGCATTGCCCCAGTTTTTCGCGCATGTGCACCCCCGCTACCGCTCACCAGATGTCGCCATTGTTACGTACGCAGCGCTGGCGTTCTTGCTTTCAATTAGCGGCACATTTGAGCGACTGGCGGTGCTTTCGAATGTTGCAGTGTTGCTGATGTATCTGCTCTGTTGCGCTGCCTGCTGGGTTTTGGTTCAACAGGATGTGCGGTCGGATGGCGAGCCGTTCAATTTCCCTGGGATGAAAATTGTGCCCGCGCTGGCGATCCTGGCCATCGTTTGGATCCTCGCTCACGCCACGGTTCGTGAATTCCTCGTGACCGGAATCGTGCTGGCACTTTCGTCAGTTTTCTATTTTGCGCGTAAGGAGTTTCGCCGGAAAGCGTAGGCAAACGGCAAAAACCGATTAGCTTTTCGCCATGCGCGACAATTATCTCGAGGAGTATTATTCCTTCCTGCGGTTTCCAAGCGTCTCGACTGACGACAAGCACAAAGAAAAACTCGTCGAGTGTGCAAACTGGTTGGTGAACAAGCTCAACAGGATCGGTCTGCAAGCGCAGCTTGTACCTACGAAACGTCATCCCATCGTGTGGGCGCGCAATGAACATCGCCTTGGGCGTCCGACAGTTATGATTTACGGCCATTACGATGTACAACCGCCGGATCCTCTGGAACTCTGGGATTCGCCGCCGTTCGAGCCTGTCTTGAAGAACGGCTACGTGTTTGCCCGCGGATCGACGGACAACAAGGGCCAAATCCTTGCGCACATTCTCGGAATTCAGGAAACGATCGAGGAGCATCGTGAGCTCCCGGTGAATTTGCATTTGGTGATCGAAGGCGAAGAGGAAATCGGAAGCGGGAACCTCGGCCCCTTTCTGAGTCAAAATCGCGAGGCGCTGAAGTGTGACGTGGCAGTCGTTTCCGATACCGGAATGATCGAACATGGCGTGCCGACGATGAGTTATGGGCTGCGCGGCGTCACCGCCCTTGAGGTTAAGGTGACCGGTCCGAAAATGGATTTGCACTCCGGCGTCTTCGGCGGAGCGGTCGCAAACCCAGTCACTGCATTGACCCAAATGCTCGCAACCCTTCACGATCGCAATGGTCGCGTGGCGATTGCAGGGTTTTATGATCGCGTAAAACCACTCGAAGACTGGGAACGCGAAGCGTGGCGAAAACTTCCCGTCGACGGTGACAAACTAATTCGCGAGGAGACAGGTGTGCCTGAGCTTTTCGGGGAATCTGGATACAATTCAGTCGAACGCGTCTGGGCACGGCCGACTGCCGAGATCAACGGAATCGGCGGCGGATATCAGGGGCAGGGGACAAAGACCGTCATCGCCAGCCACGCGTTTGCGAAACTGACGTTCCGTCTCGTTCCCGATCAGAAGGGCGAGGAAATTTTGGAATTGGCTAAGACGCATTTGGAAAAAAATCTGCCCAAGGGTGTTACGATGGAAGTTACGATGGGCCACAGCGGTCCGTGGTATCTCACAGATCCGCATTCCGCGATGGGCGAAGCGGCACAACGCGCATTGCGCAAAGCTTTCAACCGCGACGCCGCGCTTATCCGCGAAGGTGGCAGTATCCCAATCGTCTCCGAATTCAGGGAAATTCTGGGCGTCGAAACATTGCTGCTGGGACTGGCCCTGCCCGATTGCCGCGCGCATTCGCCGAACGAAAATTTTCCCCTCGAAAATTTCGAAGGCGGTATTCGTTTGAACAAAGCAATCCTGCAAGAGCTCGCGTCTTCCTAATTGACTGTAGCGTGCGCTGTCCTCAGCGCATCCGGTAGAACTACTTGTTTCGATTCTCCGCTGAGGAGAGCGGACACTACAGCGTCGAATTATGAAATGGCTTCTGATTCTGGTGATGTTGTTCGGAGCTGTTGATGTAGCGACTTCAGCCAGACATCGGAAACACTCCACGAAGCAACCGACACCCACTCGAACGGCAACGGCTTCGCCAAAACCAAAGAAAGCTTCGCCAACTCCATCTGCGACACCGAGGAGTAAATCGAAACGTAAGAAAGCGTCTCCCACTCCGACACCGGGCGAATCGCCGTCGGAAACAGAGACTCCGTCTCCGAGTCCGGCGGAATCACCCGAAGGTGCTCGAGGGAAAAAGGCTTGGCCTAACGTGAGCCTTTCGCCCGATGCGATAGAAGGTTACGAGACAAACCCGCCCAAGGTTCGGCAAATCCTCGATGCCGGGCTCGCGCTAACGAAACAAAATCTTACTTACACTTACGGTTCTGCCGATCCGGCGAACGGCGGCATGGATTGTTCGGGTTTCATTTATTACGTTCTCAAGCAAAACGGCTTTCCCGATGTGCCGCGCGATTCCAGCGGCCAATATGTCTGGGTGCGCAAAGCGAAAAATTTGTATGCAGTCCTGAGTCGCAAAGAGGATTCGTTCGAGTTCGATGATCTTAAGCCCGGCGACCTACTTTTCTGGCGCGGCACCTATAACATCGATCGCGATCCGCCGATCACGCACACGATGATTTACCTCGGTCGGGAAAAACGGACGAATAAGCGCGTCATGGTCGGATCGAGCGACGGCCGCACGTACGATGGCAAACAACGCTGGGGCGTCAGCGTTTTCGATTTCAAAATGCCGGCACCGCCGAAGAGCGGCGACGCCAAAATAAGCCCCGTGTTTATCGGCTACGGTCGAATTCCGGGGGTGGCGGAAGAGTAAAACGAAAGGCTGAGCCTTGACGGCAGCCATCGCGTTCATCCGCGTCTCAGCATTTGGAGCAGGCCTTTTGCTTTCCGATCAATTTGGCGCGCGATTGCCGGATGATTTGCCGGTTTTGCCTTGCAATAATCGATAAGACCATTTGCCACTTCCAACAGCGCCTTTGTTTTCCGCCCTTCTGGCAATTCGACCCTCATCTCTCCGTACAATGTCTCACCACGCGGTAGCTGGACTGAGAACTCAGCTATTGTTGCGTCAGTCGTGCGCGCGGCATCTTCTGGCCGCATCGGCCTGGGATGTTGATCGCCTGACAACATTCCAATCCATGCCTGGTTTACGTTCTCTGCAGTCTGCTTTGGGATCTCACAATCAATTCGGCGCGTCTTAACGCCCTTTGCGCGCTGGGGCTGCCTGGCGATGTCAGTTGCTTGCCACAAATTTTGGTCAGCAATTATATACGTTACGACGCACTTGACTCGATTGGGCCTGATCGACTGCGAATAAACTGAAACAGAGTATTCTGGGGCGAAAGCTGGCTCTACCATCATTCGCGCGTAGTTGAACGGAGTAGGATTAAGCTTCGCCATCGAAACAGTGCGGTATTTGGGAAACTCTGCTAAATCGAGTTGGTAGAGACAATCGTTTACAGATGATGCGGCCAAGCATGGATTTCGCGAAAACGACAACTCAAGCAGCAAAAAGCCAACCAAGAAAAGTTTTCTCATTCAATTCGTAAGTCTGAATAGGATCAGTCTACATTCTTGGGCAAAGACGACTCGCAACACCCAAGACTAATGTTCATCCTCAGTTTCTGACGGACTCGGAAGCGGTTTCGAGTAAATTACCGGGCTCGTTTGAACCGGCTGCCGAGGAGTGCGGCGTTCATATCCAATGAGCGCGATTGCGATTAGGACGAAGAGCACGATCAAGACGACGCGCTGTTCATTTTTCGTGAGTTCGAAAATCCGGAGTAGCCGTTTCATCTTTTTGCGTACCCGATCGGATCTTTGATTCGGGCTTCGCGGAATCCTTTGAGCCGCAGGAGACAGGAATCGCATTCGCCGCAGGCGAGACCTTCCGGTGTTGGGTCGTAACAACTGTGCGTGAGCGAGAAGTCGACGCCGAGCTCGACTGCTTTCCGAATGATTTCGGCTTTGGAAAGTTTGATCAACGGCGTGTGAATCTCCAAGCGTCGGCCTTCTACACCGGCTTTGGTTCCTACCTTGGCGAGGTTCTCGAACGCTTGGATAAATTCCGGACGGCAGTCGGGGTAGCCGCTGTAGTCGATCGCGTTTACGCCAATAAAAATGTCGTTCGCTCCGATCGCTTCTGCCCAGGCAAGCGCGTACGCGAGAAAGATGGTGTTGCGCGCAGGAACGTAGGTGAGTGGAATTCCCTGAGCGATTTCCTTATCCGAACGCTGCTTCGGCACGCTCAAATCGTCCGTGAGCGCGGAGCCGCCGAAGACGCGCAGGTCGATTTTAGCGATGCGATGCTCCTTTGCGCCTAACGAGTTGGCGACGCGGCGAGCCGCTTCCGTTTCGATCTGATGACGCTGACCGTAATGAAATGATAGCGCGTATGTTTCGTAACCTTCTGCGATTGCGATTGCCAGCGTGGTTGTCGAATCAATGCCGCCACTGAGGAGAACGACGGCCGGTTTCATTTACCACTGCACCGTCATCTTGAGCGAAGTCGAAGGATCCTGCAGAACAGCCGCTTGGTTTTGCCCCGGGATTCCGCGACTTCGGTCGGAATGACGGTGAATCATCGACGATCGCGTGCCGGTTCGCTGCCCGGATATTCGGCGCGCACTGTCAGCGCGATTCCGCCGCGGGCGGAGAATTGCGCAGTAAGGATTGCCTCGCGCGGGCGACAGGCTTTCACGAAATCGTCAAGAATTCGGTTTGTGACTGCTTCGTTGAATGCGGCCTCGTTGCGATACGACGCGAGATAAAATTTTAGTGATTTGCTTTCGACGCACAGACGGTTCGGCACGTAATCGATATCGATCCGGGCGAAATCCGGCTGGCCTGTCACCGGACAAACCGAAGTGAAATCATCTGTTTCGAAATGAATATGATAATTTCGTTCGAGAGCAGGATTCGGAAATGTTTCCAGACGCGCTTCAGCTGGCGACGCGGGAAGTTTCGCGTCGCTGTGCCCGAGCAATGTTAATTGGTCTGCGCGTTTTTGTTTCGCCACAGCTCTAGTTAATTCGTGACACGCGCGGCGTTCAAGTCGTGTCTTTCGGGTAGCGCATGCGTCTCGCATGCTGGTTTCGGCGTCGCGCCGAAACAATCTTCTCGAAAAAGTTGAAAAGTTGCATGGAGTTCCGCGTGTCCAGAAGACTTCGCGATCGCGAGACGCGCTCGCGAGGTCGCCGCGGCGACCGCTACCCTTGCTGGAATGCGCGCAGATCGTCGGCCACATCTGGATATTTCGCTGCGAGCGCTTCGACATCGCCGATTTCGACGTCGACTTTCTCTACGCCGGGCCATTCTGTGCTCGCGCCGAGGAACCAGCGCCGCTGTCCGATCACGCGTGCAGTGTGGAACGTATTGCCCGGGATCAAAAGCTGTACGCATTGACCTGCGCGGAGATCCGGACCGACTATGGCGCGTTCGCTCGTGCCGTTTTCGTGCAGCATAAGAATTTCAATCGGATCACCCAGGTAGCGGTGATAAAGCTGATCGTTGTGAATGCGATGAAGGCGCACCGGAGCATCCGGCGTTACCATGAAATACAGGGCGGAGCCCGCAGGCCGGCCATCAAGAAATGGTGCTGGGAGCCCGCCCGGCGCAATTCGTTGATTGCTGATAAACGTGACGCGCACGAATCCGCACGTAGCGTGAGGCTCGAGCTTCAAAAAGTGACGTATCTCCGCCGCACTAAGGTCATTCGTCATTTGTGACTCTGAACATCCAACACCGAACAGCGAACGTTGAACTTGGAAGCTGGACCTTCGCTTTCGGAGAACGGTGAACCTGAAAGGCGCAAGCTGAGAAACAGCTACTTGGCGGCGATGCCCTGTGCTCCAACCGGCAGTCCGCCGACGGTATCAATCGGCGTTAGATTGCCATTCTTCCATACGCGAAAAGAAGCCACTGATTGGGACCCGCCGAGAAGCACAAACAGGATGCGACTGTTAACACTTAGATCCATATCGATGGGCGCGCTGCCCGTACCTATGTCGGCCGCGGTCGCATTAAGGAGAGTAAGGGATCCGTCGCTCGGGTTGATGCGATAGCTCGAGATCGTGCCGCTGCCGGTATTCGACACATAAGCAGTTTTTCCATTATTAGGTATAACCACCCAGCAAGAGGCGGTTTGAGAATTTGGCACCGATCCGCTGATCACGCTTAGAGTCCCGTCCTCCGCTGCATCATACGAGGATGCCGCTGATTGATTTGCCGCGCCTCCGAACGCCTCTGAAACAACCAACGTACCAGCGTGGTTGAACGCGAAGCCAAACGGGGTCATTCCGTTGGAAGCGTTGTCTATCGGCGGGCTCGGCAGTCCGTCCTCGTTAATCGCGTACGTATTCAGCCGGTTGCCCGCTTTGTCCGTCACGACCAGCAAGTCGCCATCGTGATTAAAGCCAATTTGGGCAGGATCAGCAGCGCCACCGTCAATCAACGGCCGAGTGGAGCCTGGCAATGGACTGAGCGTTCCACCCTCTTCGATTGTAAACCCGCTAATATTTGGAGTTCCACCCTCGTTGAGCACGTACAACAAATCATCATGGACCGCCAGGCTGATGGGACGGACCCCGGCGGAATCAACGACGTCAACAATGTCTAGGCTGTTTTTCCTTATTCTTAATACCGAGATCTGATTGCTGCCGGCATTGACCGCATACAAATGGTGATTGCCTCGACCCATAATCAATGCGCCCTGCGAAGCGAGTGGGTCGGTGGCTGGATCTGGAGGCTGTGGAGTTGGATCCCCGGCACCGCCTGTCGGAAATTCCCCTGCCGCGGTCAACATGCCCCAGGCGCTGCGGCGAAAAACCGCCACAGTGTTAGTCGTTTGATTCGTCAAAACATACACCGCACCCGCGTGAAAGTTTTTCGGTCCCCGAGCCGCGAATGTTGGAGTGCCAAGCGGCGCCAGCATCAGCAAGCCGAGACCCATTGCGATGAACTTTATTTCCCTGCTCATATTTCCTCCTTGTTGGTCCGAATGTTTGATCATTAATCGCATGCCAGCCTTTGGTTTGTTTTAACTTTTTGCATTAGCGGCTTTAGTTGTAGATCTGATGGGGACGCAGAAAGACAGAACGGGTGTGATCGATGTGATCGCTGAAGACAACACGACGGGCGAAGTCGTTCTGGTGATGAACCACCCTAACGAGTGGGATGGCTCGGATGAGCAACTGCTTTCGTTACAGGAGCGGTTCAACGCGTACGTTTCATTTCTGCTCGATGGTGAAATGGAGTCCGGTCATCCGGAACTCGCCGGTAAACCGACGCGGATTGAGGTGCGTTGCACGCAGGTGCCGGATTCGCGAGCGCTGGAGTTGCTCGGATTGATTCACGACCAGTTGGCGTTTCAAGACATTAAAATGGAAGTCGTGATAAGAAATGACGAAATCCGAATGTCGAATGACGAAGGAATGGCCAAATCCGAATGACGCAGCGGTTATCTCTCGTCATTTTTTATTTCGGGCTTCTCTCGTGATTCGTGCTTCGTCATTTGGGCAGACCACGCGTGCCTATGCCTCTCCCAAAGAACAGAGATCACGCCGTAGCAAGCATTCGTCATCCTGAGGGGAGCGAAGCGGAGTCGAATGATCCCGCAGAATAGCCTGTGATCGCGCCGCGGAATTCCTCGACTTCGCTGTGAATGACGCGCGTCAACGTTTTGTCGATTCCAATCGCGCGAAAAAATCGTCAAACAACGCGTCGTAAATCCGGCTGCGCTCGGGGTGATATTGCACCGCAAGTCCGAATGGGTATTTGCGCAGCCGTACCTGCTCGATGACGTCGTCATGCGCGGCCCATGCCTCCACCTCCAAGTCGTCGCCTAATCGATCGATCGCCTGATGATGCGCGCTGTTCACCTTGGGAAAACGATGCGATGCGCCACGCGCACTGCGCAAAGGCTGAACATCACGATGCTTTTGGTCGGGCAGATTGTGTCCCTGGATGTCGAGCTGAAGTGTGCCGCCGAGTGCGACGTTGAAGACCTGAAGGCCTTTGCAAATGGCGAGAATCGGCAACCCGCGCGAGAGCGCGTTTTGGACAGCCTGAAACTCCCAGCGGTCGCGCTCAGAGTCGATTTGTTTATCTAACACCGAAGGATCGGGAATGTCCTGCTGAAGAAATTCCGGGGAAATATCGGAGCCACCTGAGAGTAACAGGCCGTCCATCTCTTCAAGGGGAACATTTCGAGTGCGCGCGTTCCAAACTTTGGTGTCAGGATGTTTCGCAAAAATGGTGCGAAAGGGTTTAGCATCCTTTTGACGGATCCACGTCGCCAGATTTGGCATCGGGCGAATTTGCGACTTGCCAATGGCCATGTAAAGAGCACTCCGATGTTGAGCGTGGATGTATCCAATGGATTACGCGATGAACTGGAAGCGCTAGCTCTCAAAAATAAAGCGCGATCGATCGGAGTAGCACTGCACGATCTCGAGACAGGATTTCGATTTTCATTGCGCGGCGACCGGTGGTTTCATGCTGCAAGCACGATTAAAGTCGCAGTGCTCCTGGCGGTATTTCGAGCGGCAGACCACGACCGGCTTCGGCTCGATGACTCGTTGCACGTGCGAAATCGTTTCTTCAGCGCTGCCGACGGATCGCCGTTTCGCGTCACCCCTGATCGTGACGCGACGCCGGAACTGTACGCGGCTATCGGGCGGACCGCGAAGATCTCGGCGCTTGCACACGCGATGATTGTTGGGAGCAGCAATCTTGCCGCCAATTTGTTGCTGGATTTTGTGGGTGTGGAATATGCGCGAACGGTTTTGCGCGAAGCGCAAGTTGACGGCGTTAAACTGCGACGGGGCGTGGAAGACCACCGAGCGCACGAGCAAGGGATCAACAATGAAGCGACTGCCGATGGATTATTGAGTTTGTTGTCAGCGATCCGCCGCGATTTTCTTACACCTGAGAGCAAACGAGAGGTGATTCGCATTCTCCTGGAGCAACGATTCAATTCGATGATTCCCGCCGGGCTCCCACCGCATGCCACAGTCGCCCACAAGACCGGAGAAATTTCTACTGCCTGCCATGACATTGGAATCGTCTATTTGCCCGAACGCGAACCGTACATCACCGCCATTCTGACTGAGTTCGATCCGGACAGAGAAGGGCGGCGCGAAACAGTCGCAGCTATTTCCGAAACAATTTATCGCTCGCTGCTGCAAACGAAGCCGAAATCAAATGAGCACTGAGTTTCTGCGCCCCATTGACGGTTTGCGGCTGGCTGAAGAGTACCGCGCGCTGTTGAGGCCGGACGAAAGAGAGGCCGGCGCCAACGGCACGGTTCATCATTTGCCGCGTTTCTTCTACGAAATTGGCAGCTGGGAGGAAGCGCATGAAATCCGCCTGGCGCCGCACTTCACGCTCGCGGAATTGATGCTTGTCGACTGTCGCGAGGCGGCGCTTCTCCTGAGTCAGTTCCCTCATTACGTGCCGTGTGCGGTCGTTTTGCTTGCCAGATTTCTGGAGGCGTTTCGGCGCGAAGTGGACGCACCGGTATTCATCAGCGCAAATGGCGGATACCGTTCGGCGGCGCATCAGAATGGAGGCGCAAAAAGCATTCATGCGTGGGGTACGGCGGCAAATATTTACAGGGTTGGCGACACTTTTGTGTCTGACACGAAGTCAATGGAGAAGTATCGGATGATCGCAGCTTCACTTGGTCCAACTGTTTTTGTTCGGCCATTCGGACGTGAAAAAGGACAGGCCATCGACCACCTCCACATCGATTTAGGTTACGTAAGGTTAACTCCGCGCGAATGCAGCGAAGCGAGTTAATCTCGTGTTGAGCAGATGAAGGACCACCCAACAGAATACGACACGCATCGTCTTCGCCGTCGCACGATTGGGGCAGCGCCGCCGCGAGCGGTGATCGGGTTGGAAGCGGAATTTAATCTCTTTGTTAATGGACGCAGACGGCGTCCGGAAAAAGTGTTTGGTGATCCCAGCCGTCTGGTGCGACAGCGAATGATTCCGCGCACCGGCAAATCGTTTCAATTACCCGCGGGCGGCGCGATTTATTTCGACACCGGTGTGATCGAAGTCGCCACTCCCATTGTTGAATTCGAGCCGGGCTGTTGCTATCGCGCGACGCGTTTGTTGTGGGAGCAGATCCGCTACCTTCGAAAGGAGTTGGATCACTGGGCCAGCCGACACAAATGTCAGTGCACGCTCCAAGGCTTCAGCACACATTACAATTTTTCATTTGTCAGCGCGCGGGACTCAGACTTTCGAAATGCCAGGACGCTTGCGTATCTTCTGGCGCACATCCTGCCGGTGCCGGTGATCTTGTTGGCAGCGAACCGGCAGAGCAGCGCAGTCGGAGTGCGGCCGCGTGGAAACCGAGTCGAAGTCACAGTTGATTTCACTCCGGATGCCGCGTTGATGCTGGCGACGACTGCGTTCATTGCGGGCGCAATGGGCACCGTGCTCCGTTGGGAAGATTTTCGACTGAGACAATTGGGGAGAAATAAACTCCCCCGCATCGCGCGATTTCATCTGCGAAAACATTCGTCGCGACGCGGTTGGCGCGTTACCGCTGATTCGTTAGGCAAAAATCCATTTACCTCTGATATCAACGAGCCGCTATGGACATTGCGTGACGGACGTACGCTCAGCCTGCGTGCGATTGCGGCTGAAACTTTGCGGCCGTTTCGTGAGCGAATTCGACAGATCAGTGATTCAAGCACGCTGGAGCACATCGCGGCGGTGTTCGCCGGAGATGCGCGATCACTTCTGGACTTCGAGACGCGCCCCGAGGCTTATGACGACGTCGGGCATGGAATTGATTGGGGCCGCCGCCGAATGCGACGCTCGCCACGGTCCAAATATGAAAAGATTATCCATCGGGTGATCGCGCGTGAACCGATGCGCATTGGACAGAAACGCTATCGAGTAGATCGCATGAACGGGTGGTATGAGATCGAATTTCGAGAAGTGGGAACCAAACGTCGCCGCACGTTTAATCTCGATGAGCTTGTGCGACTCGGGTCTGCAAAAAAGCCAGCTGCGGCGGCACCGCGCAAACGCAAAGGCGTTAAAAAGCGTCGCGCTTAAAACCAGCGGTGGATCGGCTTCTCCGAAGACGATGTCAAAGTTTGCGCCGAAGGCGCAGTATCTTGCCAACGCGTTCAGGACAACGCGTTCCACCTACATCAATTCCCGCATGCTCGCTGCTGCGGCAGTGATTTTGCTTCGAGTTCAGCTCGGTGTCCCGCCGTGAAGAATAGGTTCGGTGGCAACTTCATCCGGCGTGAGCTGTGATTGCAGGTAAGTGCGCCCTTTGTAAAAGCAGGAGACGATAGTGAAAACAACAGCTGCTCCGAACATCAACCAGGTGAAAAACGTAAAGTACTGATACGCATTCATCTTTTGAGCGCCACCGGCGTGCAAGATCCATTTATTGACGAGACCGACGAAAAGTTCGCCTGAAGCGACAGTTAAAAGCCACAATGCCATCACCGAACTCTTCATCGAGTTCGGCGCCTGGGTATAGGAAAATTCCAAGCCGGTGATCGAAACCATCGCTTCACCTAGCGTGAGGATGACGTAGGCGAGCAATTGCCAATTGATACTCGGCTTCAGTCCGGCGTCGATCTGTCCCTGGATCCAAACGATCACAACGAACGACAACGCGGTGATATAAAGGCCGATCCCAATTTTGCGGAGCGGTGTGAGCCGGAAAACTTTGTCGATCGCTGGGTAGATCGCGTAGTTCACGATCGGGATGAAAATCAAAATCAGAATTGGATTTGCGGTTTGCACCTGGGCAGCGATCAAGTTCATGCCCATCCAATGCAGGTTCATTTTCTCGGCTTGTAACGTCCATTCAGCGCCGTTGCTCATTCCCCAAAGCGCCCAGAAAACCAAAATGAAAACGTAAACCATCGCGATCCGGCCAAGGGTAAGGAGACCTTCCTTGCTGAATGTCTCTTTCAAATAACTGAGGCCGGCGGCCGGCACATGGACCATTTTCTTGCGACCGCCCCAGAAGAACAAAGTAGCGATGACCATCGCTACACCGGGAATGCCAAACGCCCAGCCCGGTCCCCACTTTGGATTCGCAAGGAGCCACGGACAAAGAATCGAGGAAATGAAGGAACCGGCGTTGATCGAGAAATAAAACCAGCCAAACATTTTCGACAGCAGATGTTTGTTTGAATCGCCAAACTGATCTCCCACGTTCGCCGACACGCACGGTTTAATGCCGCCGGCGCCCATACAAATCAGGAACAACCCGATCGCCAGCATTGTACGTTGACCTATTGCGATTCCCCACGAGGTCGCCATGCACGCAAGCGTGAGGTTGCCCAGGCAGTAGACGATCGAAAGCGACAGAATCGTCCAATATTTGCCGAGCCAACCGTCGGCCAAAATCGCGCCGAGAATTGGAAGGAAATAGACGCCGAAAACGAAATAATGCGTGTACATGTACGCTTCGTTCTCCTGCATCGGCGCCAGCAGACCCGACTGGTTCAGGATGTAATGCGCCATGAAAACGGTCAGGACCGACTTCATGCCGTAGTAAGAGAAACGCTCAGCCGCTTCGTTCCCGATGATGTACGGAACACCGGGCGGCATACCGGTGAGGTTCGGTGGTGACCTCATGTATTTGTGGCTAGCCATGTGGTCTCCTTTGCCTAACGAGCTTTATGTCGAACTTCGGCCGGCGTCTCTGAATGCGGATAAACCCCAGAATGTTCCGCCGCGTTCGCCCCGACCTTTGCTGGGTCGGGTTGTTCTCTCTGAACTTCGGGCATTTGGCCGATCGGATGCTTTTCGCAAGATGTAGAAAACAACGCCGTCGCAAAGAAAACAGCGAGGATGCCCCAGCAAAGGAAGGAAGCCATAATGCGCTGGCACAGTTATCAGCCTCCGCAGCCGTGCGCAAGGATGAAAGCGCAGTGGTAGGGCGCGACCACAGCTTGCTCGCTGTGGCGAGGGCGCGCCGGATCGTCGATCACGATAACGAGCAGGAGCACGAGTAGAGTGAAAGTAAGAGGCAGAGGCAGAGGAAGAGTTATGATTGAAAGACGTCTGCATGGCGTTACTATCAGCCGCGGTGGGCCGCACGGAAAGACTCAGCGCATGGAACGAAGTGTTCGCTCTCGTCCTGCTTTTCGCCGGCACGCTGCTGTTTTTCGCGCTGATTTCGTACACGCCGAACGATATACCGTCGTGGCTCTGGTTTAGTCACGTTTCCCCGGCGAATCATCCTGCGCAAAATTTCATCGGGCCGGTGGGAGCCATAGTTGCAGGCATTTCCTATCAGTTAATCGGCGTCTTCGCTTCCCTCTTGCTGGCAGCGGTTTTGCTCGGATTCGGCGCGGCAAAATTATTTTATCCTCGATTGCGTTTCGTGCCGCGAATCCCATGGATCATTTTGTTTCTCATCTCTGGTGCGTGCCTGGACCAAGCCTGGGGGATCACGCATTTCCTCGGGAGGACGGTACCGGTAGACATTCAAGGTCCTGGCGGCCTGATTGGGTATCGCTTGTCCGACGAACATCGCGGTCTGCTTCCTGCCGCGCTCGGGCCGGTCGGTTCCGTTCTTCTTCTCGTCGCAGTTTATTTGACCACACTGATTTTGGTTACGGGTTTGCGGCCGATACATCTTGTTCGGGAAATGGTTAGTCTTACCCGCCGAAGCGTCGCGAAGCAGGCTGAATGGCGCGTCCGCAGGAGAATTCGGAAGTCGGATCTCACGGAACAACTCAAGACACAAAAGCAACAACGAGCGCTCGAGGCGCTACAGAAGCAACTTAAAAAGAAAGGTGTTCCCGTACCCGAACCCGTATCCCCAATGATCTTGCCGGATGAACTGGCGAACCGGCCGGCCCCGAAAGTGGTTGATACGACAGTGCAGTCGAATGAGCCGGCGGTCAGTCGGCGCAGACCTTCTCTTGCGGAGCTGCGCGCAAGTGAAGAAAGATCGAAGGCGGTGCCAAGTCCGACAACTGCGACTTCGAGCTGGGAAAATTACGTGTTGCCGGGGATCGCCCTGCTCGAAGAACACAGTCTCGAGGCGCGCACGGCTACGGATCCTTCTGAGCTGCAGGACGTCCAAAAAATTCTGATTGAAACGTTGGGGCAATTTGGGATCGCCGTCGCGCCGGGCGACATCACCAAGGGTCCGACAATTACGCGCTACGAAGTTTATCCGGCGAAAGGTGTGCGCGTGGACAAGATTGTGAGCCTTGAGCGCGACCTGGCGCGAGCAACGAGTGCCGAACGAATCAATATTCTCGCGCCTATTCCCGGGAAAGACACCGTAGGGATTGAGCTTGCCAATACCCGCAAGGTAACGGTGAAACTGCGCGAGCTGTTTCAATCGACTGATTGGGACACAGCCAGGGAGCACGCAAAAATTCCGCTCGCGCTCGGCAAGGACGTTTATGGCAAGACAATTATTGCTGACCTGGCGCAGATGCCGCACCTGCTTGTCGCGGGAACGACTGGCAGCGGGAAGAGCGTCTGTATCAATGCGTTGATCGCCAGCATGCTTTTTCGCTTCACACCCGAAGAGATGCGTCTCGTGATTATTGATCCAAAAATGGTGGAGATGCAGGGATATCAATCGTTGCCGCATCTGGCATTCCCAATCGTGACCGATCCGAAGAAGGTGCTGTTGGCGTTGCGATGGCTCATCGACGAGATGGAACGCCGATATAAAATGTTTGCCCGCGTAGGCGTTCGGAACATCGTCGGGTTTAATGCGCGACCGAAGAAGAAAACACAAAAAGAACTCGATGCTGAGGCTGTAGAGTCCGGTGTCTCACCGGATCGGGCACGTAACTCCGATGCGACAGGAGACGCTACACCGATCAAAGTGCCGCGCGAAGGCGAGGAGCAAGTTCCCGATAGAATTCCTTACGTGGTCGTGATCATCGACGAACTTGCAGATTTGATGCAAACGGCGCCTGCGGACGTTGAGAATGCGATCGCGCGCATTACGCAAATGGCACGTGCCGCGGGTATGCACGTGATTGTCGCAACGCAAACACCGCGCGCCGACGTGATAACTGGAGTTATCAAGGCGAATATTCCCAGCCGCATCGCATTCCAAGTCGCGAGTAAGATCGACAGCCGCGTGATTCTAGATGAAAACGGCGCCGACCGCTTGCTCGGGCAAGGCGACATGCTTTATCTGCCGCCGAGCGCTTCACGGCTCATCCGTGCGCAAGGGGTGCTCGTTACTGATAATGAAATTCATGCGGTCGTTGACTTTGTTTCGAAACAAAGTCCGCCTGCATTTGATACGGCGATGCATGAGAAACTCCAGTCGACTAGCGCGCCGGAAGAAGAAGTGAATGCCGAAGACGAGGAGCTGGTTGAAAAATGTATCGAGATTATTCGACAGGAAAAACGCGCGTCCACTTCGCTGCTCCAACGGAGGTTGCGCCTCGGTTATACGCGAGCGGCGCGCATCGTTGATATTCTGGAGCAGCGCGGTATTTTGGGTCCCGGCGAGGGCGCCAAACCACGTGAGATCCTGGTCGATCTCGATGCTGCCGTTTAGCCGGCTTTTTCGTTCATGACAATAGAAGGGCTAGGTAAAAAATTTCAGGAGGCACGGGTAGCGAGAAAGCTCACGCTCGATGAAGCCGCGCGCATGACCAAAATTCGCCCGCAGCGGCTGGCGGAAATTGAGGCGGACGATTTTTCGAAATTCCCAAGCCTCGCGTACGCGAAGGGTTTCCTGCTTATTTACGGGAAGTTCCTGGATGTCGACGTCACGCCCTACCTGGATGCGTTTGAAGATTCAGAGAGCGTGACGGTGGACGGATATTCTTATCTCCAAGAGAACGAACGCGCGAAACCGGTCTCCGCGCCGGTGGCTCGCCGTCCGGCTGCTACCAGACATAGCGGTGGCACCAACCGCGTTTCGCCAATGCCGCTGATTGTGGGGATAGCCGTTTTAGTGCTCGGCTTTGTCGCCATGAAATTTTTCCTCAATGTGCAAAGACTCGCGCCTCCGCGAGGAAGCTCGAGCGCGCAAACGTCGGCGACTGCGGCGCCGCCAGTTGCCTCCGGCGGATCGAGTGCGACAGCAGCGCCAAACATTGCGGCCGTCGCTACAAGCGCGCCGGTTGCGTCGCCTGTTCCAGCACAGGGGGCGCCAGAGACGCGCAAGGCTTTGGCTGCTGATTCCACAGCGCCAGGTGAGCCGGAAGTGCGTAAGGCGAAACCCGTCACTAAAGAAGAATTGTCGCAAACCGCCGCAGCAACCAATTCGCCGCCACCGGAATCAGCCGAACAAAATCGAGTCGCGATTCAGCCGCTTAAACGAACTTATGTAAGGGTGACGCTTGGCGACGAGGCACAAGCAGCTTTCGAACGCTGGGTCTCCCCAGCTGATGGTCCGGTTGAATTTCGCGGCAAGCACGTGTCGATTCGGGTCCTCGATCCTGAAGCCGTTAAGATCACCAAGAATGGACAGGCGTTGGCACAAAACGATCAGGACGTGACAGTCAATTAAAAGAAGAAGCAAACGCCGAACGCTCAACGTCCAACGCTGAAGGACGAGGGCAGACAAACAATTGGATGTTGAGCGTTCGGCGTTGAGCGTTTCTTCACTTGGAATGAACAATAATAACGCTGCGTCCACAAAACCGAAGATCGGCATGATCAGCCTCGGCTGCGCCAAGAATCTGGTTGATGCGGAGATCATGCTCGGAAGCGTTTTGCAACGCGGGATGGAAATCACGTCACGTGCAGAGGACGCCGATGTGCTTGTGATTAACACCTGCGCCTTCATCGATTCAGCCAAGGAAGAATCGATCGAAGCGATTTTGGAAGCGCATCAGCAGCGCGGGTTGAATAAACGAGCGGATCAAAAGTTGATCGTCAGCGGCTGCATGTCGCAGCGGTTTGCGAGAGAGCTGCATAACGAAGTGCCCGAGGTAGACGCGTTCATCGGGCTCGATCAAGTCAGGGAGCTTGGCCAAATCGTAGAGAAGCTCCTAAGCAAACGCCCAACGCTCAACGCTCAACGTCCAAAGCCGAAGTCACATAATTTGGAGTTGGGCGTTGCACGTTCGGCGTTCGGCGTTTCTTCCGAACACGACGAGACTGACCTGGCATTCACCGACACACGCCCCACGTACATCCCCGATCACGACACACCGCGTTTCAGACTCACTCCCGCGCATTCCGCGTACGTAAAAATTGCGGAGGGCTGCAATCATCCATGCAGTTTTTGCGTGATCCCACAAATGCGCGGCAAGCATCGGAGCCGCAAACCCGAATCGGTGTTGGCGGAAATCCGTGCGCTCATCGGAGAAGGCGTGCGCGAAATCAACTTGATCAGTCAGGACACCACATACTACGGAATGGATCTGTGGGAGGCCAAAGCGGGGCCGCGGCAGCCGGTAGATTCCGCTCGCGGACCGACGCTGGCTTCGCTGCTTCGTGAGATTCAACAGATCGAAGGTGAGTTTTGGGTTCGCCTGCTTTACACGCATCCGGCGCATTGGAGCGATGAACTGATTGAGACCATTGCTGAGTGCGACAAGGTCGCTCGCTACATCGACATTCCGCTGCAGCATATCGATGAATCGATGCTGGGCCGGATGCGCCGTGAAACATCTCGGGCCCACATTGAAGACGTAATTCACAAACTGCGCGCTGGAATTCCGGGCGTAACGCTGCGCACTACTTTCATCGTCGGATTCCCAGGCGAAACGGATGCGGAGTTCGAGACGTTACTGGAGTTTATCGGCCGCAGCCGCTTCGAGCGGCTTGGAATATTTAAATACTCTCAGGAGGAGGGCTCCCGCGCCGCGCGGATGCCTGGGCAGCTTCCAGCAAAGATAAAGAACGCACGTTATCGAACGGCGATGGCGATGCAGCAATCCATTGCGCATGATCTGGCTCGCCAGAAAATTGGCAGTGAACTGAAACTGCTCGTCGATCAGCCGCACATTGCCCGGAGCGAAGCCGATGCTCCGGATGTTGATGCGCGGGTGGTTTTGTCCGAGCCCGCTCCTGTTGGCGACTTCGTTCGGCGGACCATTAAGGGAAGCCGCGGCTACGATCTACTGGCCTGACGCGAGTCGCATTTTTCTAAGCAAGATTGGGTAGTGACAAGCCGGCGATTTTCTGATCAATTTCTCCAACACTAAATGGCCGAACGTGACCAACCAAAAAAAGAGACAGTTCGGATCCAGTTGCCGCATCCGCCTGTAGCGCAGCCGTCGCCGGCGCCTGTGAAGCAGCACGAGACGGTGCGCATCCATCTGCCGGTTCGTGAAACCGGTAGTCCTCCTGTTCCCTCTCCGTCACAGTCCCCGCCCGGCAATATTTCGTCCGCGAATTTTTTCCCGCCGCCGAAGCCGCCTGCTGTCTCGCGTCCTTTATCTGCTTCAGTGCCTCCTCCTCCCGTTTCATCTGCGTCGGGACCGAAAAAGGAGACCGTGCGCATTCCGCTGACGCCGGATCCGCTGCGCTCGTCTCATAAAAAGACTCAGCCGCTGATCGCGATGCCCAATGTCGTTTCGCAAAATCCGCCCATCGCTGTAGCGCCGGACGTGAAAAGCTCAATGCGGTTGTACTGGGTGCTTCTCGCCATGTCGGCGTTGATTTTGATTATCCAGATTTGGACGTATTTTTCTTAGCTATGGAAAATTCTGCTGTTATCACGCTTAACGAATCGAACTTTGACCGCGAACTAACGCAAGACGACAAACCGATGATCGTCGATTTTTGGGCGGAGTGGTGCGGTCCGTGCAAAATGATCGCGCCGCTGCTGGACGAGATAGCGCGGGAAAAAGCGGGCGCACTCAAAATTGCGAAAGTAAACGTAGACGACAACCAGAGTCTCTCGGCCAAGTACAACATTCGCGCGATTCCTGCGCTGCTCTTTTTCAAGAATGGCCAACTGCGCGATCAGGTCGTCGGCGTAGCGAGCAAAAAGGATCTGCTGAGCCGACTCGAAGCATTGGCTTAGCGGAAACTCGCGGGGCGAAAATTCTAACGAATCGCCTGTAGGTCACTGTCTCGGTTTGATTGCTAGACGGGACGACCGGGCGCGCTGACCGAACTACCACAAAGCGGTAAGGGATGACGCCTGCCTTGCAAGCGATGCGCCCGACAGGGGTCGAACCTGCAACCTTTGGCTTCGGAGGCCAACGCTCTATCCAGTTGAGCTACGAGCGCAATGAGAACGGGAATTAGGCACAGATCCCACAGATTTTCACAGATTTTCTGATGTTGTCGTGCGGCTGCGGTTGCTTCGTCCTGGTGTCGACGATCGGCGATTTCGAGTTGCAAAACCGGAGTCTTCGAATGAGAGTGTGCGCCCGCAGCCGCTCGGCTGGCGACGAGTTATGAATCAGATCATCGATACGATTGAGAAAGAACAGCAGAAGAACGACGCGAAAACGTTTTCTGTCGGCGACGGCGTGCGCGTGCACACTCGCGTCGTGGAAGGAGACAAGGAACGAATCCAGATTTTTTCCGGGGTAGTGATCGGCCGGAAGGGTCGCGGACTGAATGAAACGTTCACGGTGCGCCGCATCTCGTATGGTGAGGGCGTCGAGCGAGTGTTCCCACTGCATTCGCCGCGTGTTGCAAAAGTAGAAGTGGAAAAACAAGGCCGCGCTCGCCGCGCGAGGCTAAATTATCTTCGTGGTCGCAAGGGCAAGGAAGCGACCGCAGTTCGCGAATAATCGACTGTAGGGCGTCTGTGCCAGACCCCATCCGGTGGCGTTTCACAGACACGCCCTAGAATTTTCGTCAGTCATCACTTGTCACTTCGCGCAAATCTGTTGAAGATTTGGGTCGATGTCCTATCGGCGGTGTGGATTTCGCTACGAAAAAAAACTCCGCATCACAGGAGTTTCGCGCATTGCGGGAATTGACGAAGCGGGGCGTGGCGCATTGGCCGGGCCGGTCGTTGCCGCTGCGGCGATTCTTCCCGAAAAATTTCGGCACCGTCGTCTGAACGACTCCAAACAGCTCGCATCGGAATTACGTGAAGAAATCTATAGCGAGCTCATTTCGAATTCCGACATCAGATGGACCGTCGGAATTGTCGATTCTGTTGAGATCGATCGGATTAACATTCTGCGCGCGAGCCACCGTGCGATGCGCCTCGCGATTGAAGCGTTGCTCGAACCGCCGGATCACGTTTTGATTGATGGTTTGCCGGTAATTCCTTTTCCACTTCCGCAGACGGCAATCATCGATGGCGATTGCATCAGTTTGAGCATCGCTGCCGCAAGCGTGATCGCGAAGGTCACCCGCGACCGGATGAT
>JBJMXF010000048.1:0-5433 GCA_045809725.1 Candidatus Udaeobacter sp.
AACAATCTTTGTAAAAGGCTTCGTGCGACACCGAGATGCAGAACCGGCGAAAGTTCGCCATCGCGAGGACGCGCTCGCCATCACGCGAGACGCAAGCGCTACGCGACTAAATTGCTCGCGGTCCTTCATTTCAAATTCTCCAGATAATCCAGCAGCGAGTTCAGATCGTGGGAGGACAGTTGATTTGGCGGCATGCGAACCCCCGGCTTCAGTGCCGATGCATTCAAAATCCAGCTGGCCAAACGATCGCGGGTGTTCGGCAACTCACCTGCCGCGATCATTTTTCGGCCGCCAATGTGCGTGAGATCGGGCCCAAGCGTTGCGTGCGCTTTCGTGCCCTGGATAGTGTGGCACATCACACATTGTGAAGTGAGAAAAACTTCGCGCCCGTGGCGTTGTGAATCCGACATCGGCTCAGGCGCCGATTTTTTTTGCGCCGTTAGCCAGCTACTAAATGCGTCGGGCGCTTCGGCTACGAAAACCATCCGCATGTGTGCATGTTGTTCCCCGCAGTACTCGGCACATTGTCCACGAAATTCGCCAGCGCGGCGGGCGGTAAACCATGTTGTGGTTGGATGCCCGGGGACGAGGTCTTTTTTGCCGTGAATATTCGGCACCCAGAAACTGTGGATAACATCACTGGATTGCAGCTCCAACTTCACCGGTTTTCCAACAGGCACGTGGATTTCGTTTGCAGTGGTCATGATCTCGCTCGGCTGCGGATCCTGATATTGCACTTCCCACCACCATTGATGGCCGGTGATTTTGATCGCCAGCGCGTTCGGATCTGGCGTGGCGTAAATGGCGTTGCCGGTAAAGAAATCGCCGATCAGGAGCGCGAATAAGATCAATACGGTGGCGACGACGAGCGCGGAGACGACTTTCGTCGCGCGGCTTTCGCTCTCTTGCGCCGGTTCGGGCAAGATCGCCAACTGCGGATCGTCAGGCGCGCGGCGAACGTTTCGCAGGATCGCTACAAAAAGGAAAATCGCGACGAGCGCGAAAATCACGAGTGTCACCCAAAAGAATGTCCAAAACAAATGCACAATGTGCGCGGATTCGGAAGCAGCAGGATTCAATGCGGACTGAAACTCGGCCGCACTCATAGAACTGTAGAGCCCGCTGTCCTCAGCGGAGTTGTTTGCGGGACCTCAGACCTTCTGCGCTGAGGACAGCGCACACTACAGCCCCTTGCGTTCATTGCGGTGGCGGCTCCGAACTGTCATGCGGCGTTCCTTGTGGAACCGAATTCGGCGGCGGCGGGCCCTTTATGTGGTCGTCGCGCGCGTTTGCAGCCCATTGATTCGTTAGGCCGCTCAGGCTACGAACGTAAGCCACGATCTCCCAGAGTTGGTCGTTCGAAATTTTCCCGCGAAAGGACGGCATTCCGTTAGGCCGACCTTCAACAATCGTGGCGTATACTTGCTGCGGCTGGTGTCCGTAGATCCATTTCTCATCCATCAGCGGCGGGCCCATGCCGCCGCCGCCGTGCGCGTGACAACCGACACAATTGTACGCTTCGTAGAACCGCTTCCCCTCGGACATCATCCACGAGTTGTTCTCGTCTACGTTTGGCACGGAAGGCGGTTTGTTATGCTCTGGACCCGGAGCCAGATCGGTCATCTGCTGAACCAATGCCTCTTGTGCCGATGGAGGTTGGACGACCAGCGGGCGCTGCTCCCGTTCGCAGCTGAGAAACAGGAACGGAAAAACAAACAGACAATAAGGAAGGTAGGAACGCAGGAAGCTTAAGGTAGATAGAGCTGTCGCGACCTCGATGGCTCGGGGCCGAAGCAACGCGCTGGCGACAGCGCGTTCCACCTTGCAAACGTTTTTCGGCTTCATTTTGCTGATATGAGCTGTGCCTCAGGCGCGACGCGCGGGACGTTATATGCATCAAGGATGCCATTGATGTCGTCGCGGTGATTGATCACAAACATGTCGAGTTGATCTCGCAGCTCGCGGTCCTTTTTTCTTACGCCTAACGAGACGTCGAAAGCGAACCTGAGCGGACCATCCTTGTCCGGGGTTACCGGAGTCATCTCGAGCGGCGTCTCCGATTGCTTTGCGAAATAACCGGCAAGCGGTCCCCACGCGATGGCAATGTCAACATCGCCGTTGGCGACGGCGTCGATGATCCGCGCCGGCGGATTGCGTTGGCTGTAATCGCCGTAGAGCGTGAAACCGACGACGTTGTTCACCACGCCACGCGCGGCGAGTGCGTGCGCGGGTGGCGTGTCGATGCCATCGTTGCCGACGAGTTGCACGCCAACTTTGAGCTTGTGCAGTTGCGGGTCGTCGAAGGACGTCACATGGAGATTTCGGTCACTGCGACTCACGAAGACATAGCTCGAGCGGTAATAAGGCGCGGTAGTCAGCGCCATATCAAAATGCGCAGGCACTCCCAGCACGAGATCGACATCGCCGTTCTTGAGTGTCTCGCGAAAAAATCCGCGACGCTGCGCGCGCCAATGATATTCGATTTTGCAGTGAAGCTCGCGCGCGATCAGCTCTGCAATTTTGTTTTCGAATCCTTCGAGGCGATCGTTTGAAAATGGGAGATTATTCGGATCCGCCGCGACTCTGAGCACGCGCTGCTCTTCGCCCCTAGCAATCTGCACCACCAAGAGCACGAAGATGACGGGGACGAAAAGCTGCTTCGCTGTCCGTGATGTTCGTGTCGTTCGTGGTGCATTCATGGCAGCGCAAAGACATAGAGTGTTCCGCCTTTCGCGGTGTGCTGCGGCAAATCTTTCATGGCGTTGGCGAATCCCAGCGCGGCAGTTGGATCGCGCGCGTCGAGATCGCCTGAAACAACTGCTCCCGCCCAGCCGCCTACGCCTGATAAAACCGCGACGTACTGTTTGCCGTCAGGTCCAAGAAATGTCGTTGGCTGTCCAATGATTCCCGAGCCGGTTTTAAATTGCCAAAGCACTTCGCCAGTCTTCCCGTTCACAGCTTTGAACCAGCCTTCCATGGTTCCGTAAAATGTGACGTCGCCCGCTGTGGCTAGTGTTCCGCTCCACACAGGAAAGTCTTCTTCGATGGCCCAGACTTTTTTCTTTTGCACTGGATCCCAGGCGCAGTACTCGCCGCGTCTACCGCCGCCGTTGCCGTACATTTTTACATTAACGCCGAGGTACGGCGTGCCTTCGATGTAACTCGCTTCAACGCCCTCATAATCCATCGCCAGATTTTGATGTGGGATGTAAAGCAAGTGCGTTCGCGGCGACCAGGCGCACGGCTGCCAATCTTTCGCACCTGGCGCTGCGGGCGCGACGTCGCGAATTACTTTTCCGATCTGCGGCTTCTTCTCCTCGTTTGAAATGATCCGGCCGGTCTTTAGATCCACGCCTTTGCTCGCGGTGATCCGAACGAATGGAGTCGCCGAAAGCACTTTGCCCGTTGTGCGATCGAACACGTAAACGTAACCGTTACGTTGCGCCGATAACAGCGTCTTTTGCGGCCGACCGTTAACTTCAAGATCCACCACGATATTTTCGTTCACGCCGTCGTGATCGAATTCGTCGTGTGGATTTAACTGGTAAAACCACCGCGCCTGCCCTGTGTCAGGATTGCGCGCGAACACACCGCATGCCCATTTGTTGTCGCCGGGGCGCAGCTCCGGATTCCAGGCGCCAGGGTTCGCTGTGCCGTAGAAAATCAGGTTCTGTTCCGCGTCGTATGAAATCCAACCCCACACTGTGCCGCCGCCGATCTGCCAATGATCCGGCGGCCATGATTTGACGCCGAGATCCTTGCCGCGATCGCTCTCGTAAAACGGTTTGAACTCCGGCCCAATCAGACAGTCGGCGTCAGGGCCGGTGCTATACGCGCGCCACGCTATTTTTCCGCTGTTCGCATCGACAGCAGTGAGACAACCGCGCACCCCGAATTCACCGCCGCTGTTTCCGACAAGCACTTTGTCGTGCACCACCAGCGGCGCCATTGTCATGGTTTCGCCGCGATTGATCTCACCAACCTTCGTTTTCCAAAGGAGCTTTCCGCTATTCGCATCAATCGCACAGACGTTGTTGTCGAGCGTGTTGAAGAAAATTTTTCCCTTATCAAAAAAACAACCGCGATTCACCACGTCGCAACAAGCTACGCCTTGCGCGGCGCTGGCCGGCTCCGGCTCGAATTTCCATTTTGCCGCGCCATTCTTTTTGAGATCCAACGCGTAAAGAATGTTCGGATACGGCGTAACGACGTACATCGTGTCGCCAACGACGAGCGGCGCGGCTTCGTGCCCTTTGTTCACCCCCGTAGAGAATGTCCAGGCGACACGCAAGTCTTTCGCGTTATCGATTTTGATCTGATCTAGCGCGCTGTAGCGCGTGTTCTCAAAATTTTTCGACGGCATTGTCCATTGCCCGTCTTCGGCCGGCGTGGAAGGCTGCGCCGAGGCTATGCCGGTCAAAATCCCGGCGGCGCACGCAATACCGGCGCAGCGGAGCGGTGGAGCTAACATTTACTGAGGGTTATCGCAGCCCGCTTCAGCGTTGCGCGTTGTTACTTGCGTTCAGACTCGGTGGTAAGTGGAACCCATTGACACCGTAAATGCACCTGGGCTTCGCCTGAGCGGCGGGTTTACCCGGTAGCAGCTATGCGGGAATCTCCGGTGATCATCACTGCCTCTCATGGCTTCGCTACAAAAACGGGTGCGATTAAGCCCTAGAATCCAATCAGGCGCGCAACTGATGGCCTCGGTGTCGTAACACTCAGTATGGAATTTCATGGGATTCGTTTTGTCGGCCTGAATCCGGAAAACGGGCGCAAGCTGTTGCTGACGCTGGCTCTTGATTGTTGTGATGATGCTCGTGCGCTGGTTATTTCGCGCGATCGCACGCGCGCTCGTTCGAGACAATACAAAGCTTACCATTGCAACCCACAACAACTCAGAGAACCATGCCCAATCGGCAAAAAGCGGCAAAGCGCAAGACGCGCCTAACTCGAGCGATCGCGAGCGAACCGCGCCAGAAGTTCATCGACATTCCTGATCCTGGTTGTTTTGACGCGCGTAAACGCGTGGAGTCGCCCACGACCGCTCGAACGGGAGCGGTTTGGGAGGATCCAGATCGCATCGCATTGAGGCTCGACATCCGGCCCTTCAGTCCGCACCATACAACCAGTTACCCCCCACTTTTCGGAGTATAAGTGAAAATGGAACTGTTTGTGGAGGTGGGACATGCGGACACTGTTGCGACAGATTAAGCGCGAGCTTAAAACGGCAAATCACTGCGCTGTTTACGAAGAGGAACTCAGCCGTGTCTGGCCGAACGAAGATCAGCGCGAACCAAAACTCGCTCGATTTGCGGAGGACCATGGGTTTCGTCTCCGCTTTTATCGTGACGGTTTATGCGCAATTTTCGACAAAGAGCCCGCACGCACAGACACACACAGAGAGAGAGAGAGAGAGAGAGGCGTAAAAAT